>NZ_JBGKEB010000010.1:0-169322 GCF_041399425.1 Enterobacter sp. KBR-315C3_2022 | reverse complement strand
ATATATACTACAGCAGATTTTCATCATGGCTTTCATTTTTGCTATGAATAAAGCTGGGATTTAATGCCATTCATTATATGGATACATTTCCCTGATTAACTCATTTTTATATATGAACAAATTCCTAATTCATTTAGGGGTTTCGGATTGCTATTGTCTGAATATAAATCTCATCTATATACTCTCGGCCTGTGGTGAATGTGTTCCCACAATAATTATTTTTAAGGAAAAAAAGATGAGTACTATGACTTTAGATTTAAAGGGAAATGTCGCTCGCAAGGTGGCCAAATTCAAAGAAATGAAAAAGCAGCGTGGTGTAACCCTGCTTGAAATCATCATCGTACTGGGCATCATCGGTGTTATTGCAGCGGGCGTTGTAATTCTGGCTCAGCGTGCGTTCACTTCTCAGGATATTACTGACACCATCAACTATACCAACTCCGTACGTACTGCTATGGAAGAAGCATATAAAGATGCGGGTGAATATCCAAAAGATCAGTCCGCCTATGGCAAAACCAAAACTGATATCGGTGCTACCGCATCAAGCACCAGTGGCGCAATTGAGATGCTGGTCGCGATGGGTAAAGTATCTAAAGACGAGGCATTCAACAGCTTCTCTAATGATCCATTCCAGATCGGTGGCGTACTGAGTTCTCCTTCCGCGAGCGGTAATAAAGCGTTCTACGTGCTGGTTAACGGCGTGGATTCTGAAACCTGCCGTAACTTTATCTCTCAGATTGGCGACAAATGGGATTACGTACAAGTTGTTTCTGGCAAAACAGGTACTCAAGTAACTGGCCTGCCTACCGACCTGACCAGTGGATCAGGTAAGGACGTTCTGAAAACTCTGACTACAAACAACCTGAACGCTACATCTATTGTTGGAACTTGTAAAAACGAAGGTACTGACAACGTTATCGTGTTAGGTAGCCGTTAATTTTTATTGTATCTCTATATCCGTCCCATTAGGGGCGGATATTATGTTTTGTCACTGGAATGAATATGATTAGGCCGCGCAAGGATTCCGGTTTTACGCTACTGGAAATGATAATAGTTCTGGCAATTACGGGTGTTGTCTTGACTTTCTACGCGGTGTACGCCAGAAAGGAAGCCGACCGTACTGCTCGCGAAAATGTTTCTTCAGCATTAGTTCAGGAAATGAAAGGAATAGTTGCATTTACGCTGGACGCTGATGCAACCGAAGATGGCAACCCGCTGTATTTGAGTGATAGTAAATATAATGCGTATCATCGTCGTATTGAGAACAAACCTAATGATAAAGATACGGGGAACACGTCTAATTATTATCTTTGGGGCGATGGGAATGACCCCGTCAACCAACAGCGCTTTAATTTTATAAGCAAATCATGCAAGTCCGCGCTGAAGTCAGAGTATGAGTTTGGCAAGGGATATCTGCCCTGTCAGCTCAGCAATGTGGCAAAAAACAATAATGCCAAAATTAACCGGGTCGGTTTTTATGCCCCTGACGACAGCTCGACGAGCGGTGGAAGCTCCAGCACAACGGATAAATTTGCTGTAAATCGCCTTGATATTATTGTTGCGTTTAAAAGCGATACTAAAAAAGAAAATTTAACGTTTGCCGAGTATTATCCTTCGCTAAGTAGGGCGCTAGCCAATGCCCGCCTGGCAATCTCCAGCGCGGTTGTAGTGCATCGGGCCAGTTCATCGGCTAACTGGCAGGTCGTTATGCACAAGAATGATGTTAATTCACCGGTAGAATTTGCTGATGTCGCCAACAATATTGGGACGTTGAACAATTATGCTTCAGATCAGTTCGGCGTACGCTTCTCATTTAACATGAGCGATAACGATCCGAATGGCAGCGGTGGTTCCGGTGGTGGTGCCAGTCTTTGCTGGAATGCCAACGAATCAAAAGTGACGATGTGTCTTGAAAACAATGAGGGTATCGGGGATCACGGAGAGGACAAAGTTGTCGCGCTGAACATGGCCGATAAAGACGATCCGGCATCGCAGAAATTGGGGACGATGGCGAGTAACGTGGTGATGGAAAATACGTCTCGCCGTGTCTATCTCTTTAAGCGTTGGAATGGTTCGCTGTATCCTTCAGTCGATTCGCCAGAACGCATAACTTATGTCGATCCCAATGATAACTCGCTAACTTTTACCGGTGAGTTGGCTATTGACGACCAAAATATGATAGCTCAGGCAAACGATCCCAATAAGACAGACTCACATGAGGAGTTCACTACAAGCTATCTCTGGACAACATGGGATGCGTACGAATTGGTTACTCCGCCGGTTGTGGACTATGTGGCTAACCATTTTAGAGATATGGACCCAGCGACAGATGATTATCATCCAGAATATGATGATGGGAAAGTGGGTACTGAAATGTACGGCATTCGTTTTCCGGTACAAACATGCCCAATGGTCAAGCAGAGTATTGTACTGCGAGATAGTAAAGGTGAGCCTATTACAGACGGTGATGGTGAAGTTAAAAAAATTGAAATTAAGCGCTATCTTTTCCCGAGACTCAGCGCGGCCATTTCATCGGTGTCTGCTTATAAGTTAAATGAGTCGATCCTGACTGATGATCCGAGTACTACTCGTACATTGTTGAGTAACAATATTCATGTTGGACAATTGGGCGGGGTGACGGTCCAGATTAATTTTGCAGAACAAAATTTAGACCATGGACAATCATCAGCGTCACGTAATGCCGCAGAGCATTTGAGGTATGAAAATAGCAAGTATATCTGGATTATGAGCGCAACAATGGGAATGTTTGATCCGGACACTGGAGAAGGTAAAAACATTATCAATCCAAGAGGTATTGCATATACGGTGACGAGGTGGTGCAGCACTGTTCCTCAAAGCGGAACCCCTGCGGATTTATTAGATAGCTATGTGTATCAATAAGTAAAGTACATGGAGTTTAGTATGGTTGATGGAATGGTAAGATACTGGCGTTATGGTTTGGGTGGCATGGTTTTATTGATGTCAGTTGATGCATTAGCGGTAATGAATAATACACCCGTTACTCAGCCTAACGGTGTGGCAAACCCGACGAAAACAAGTGGGGTTAATCCTTTTGCGCCAACGACAGATATGATTGCAAAAAGTAATGTGAAACCTTTGGTGATTCATGAGAATCAACTGCTCAGCGAAAGTATTAAAAGCTGGGTAAACGGTAGCGGCTACAAACTGTTCTGGAACAGTAAGAAAGATTTTGTTGTATATAGCGCTATAACGATTAATGGCAATTCCGATGATGAGATCTTCCAGGCGCTAGGAGAGCTCTTCTTTGCCGAAAATTATGGTCTGGTAGTGAAAAACTATCAAAAAAATCGCGTCATTGTGATCGATGAAATGTAATGGATATACCAATGAAAATTAAAGCAGGAGTTCTTCTCGTCACGTTCATTTTACAGGGCTGTGTCAGCGATTTTGACAAAAAATATGACGCCGAAAATGCCTTGAAAGAACAAATGCCGACGGTGACATCGCAGGAGTCTGCCAAGACTAAACCGTACATTAAGTACGATGGCGCCTTTTTGGGTAAACAGGTCAAATACAGCATTGAGCAGCAGCGAATTATGGAAAAGCATGTGAAAATCGCCTCCTACGAGCCGACGACACTGGCCACAATTCTTGAAGCGGTATCTGCACAGACCGGCGTCAGCTATCGCATCAACACCACGCCTTTAGGGGCGGCGGGGGCAGCCAAAGGTGCGGAAGATTGGGATATTCCACATTCAGTCAAGTTTGATGGTACGTTCGAAGAGTTCATGACCTACATCGCTGCGCTCTATGATGTAAGCCCAAAGCTGGATGATAACAGCGTGCTCAAGGTGAATGTATTTGAATCCTACGCCATCAAGCTTGATTTCTATGGAGAGAATAACAAATCAGAAACCACGCTCGATCTGTCCGGAAACGAAGCAACGTCGGGCGGCGGCCTGACCGGAAAATCTGAAACGAAGTTTGAGTCCTCCTTCTGGGATGACGTCGAAGATATGGCGAAAAACTACGTTTCATCCGGCAACTATAACTTGTTTAAAGACAGCGCAGTACTGATGGTCAACGCGCGTCCGTCAGAGTACGAAGCGCTGAGCCAGGCGCTGGACCGATATAAAGCGGACAACAGCCGCCAGTTTATCGTGACGTATAAAATCTTCACGCTGGATAAAACTAAATTGAAAGAAATCGGCGGTGGAATCGATCTGAAGTTTTCAGATGCGCACAATACCACAACGCTGACGTCCAGCATGCTGAGTTCACTAAGCGGTGGCGTATCTGCCGGATGGAAAAATAGCCACTTAGATATCAACGGTGGTTTAGATGCTCTTTATCAGTTAACGGGTAGTCGTTCGCTTCAAAGCGGTTCATTTATTACGCGTAATAACATGCCGGTACCGCTGAACATGACGAAATCACAATATTATGTTTCCAGTCGTACACGTACCACGGATGACAATGGTGAAGTGAGTATTGCTGTCGAAACGTCTGAGATGGTCACCGGTACGAGCTTTATTCTTACGCCGCGCGTGCTGTCAGATGGCCGAATTGAAGTTGTAAGCGGCTTCACGAAGCGCTATCTGGAATCTATTGAAACGTTTGATGATGTGCAATTACCTAATGTAAGCACGACGGAATCTTTCAACTCCTCGATCATTATGCCTGGCGATTTGCTTATTGTGGCTAAATACGATGTGAAAGAAGAGAAAGGTGGACTTGGCTTCCAGGTATTAGGCGCTGAGAGCAAGGATAGTAATGACACTGCCACAGTAGTTATGGCCGTAGGGATTGACTATTATCGTCAGCCATTGACCTCCCGCTAATGACCGGAGGAACAATGAACGAAGTGCTAAAAAGCAATAACATTCTGACAGAACTATATTGGGAACCTGCCAATCTTACGGAGCTGGAGCCTGCAACGCAGGCCCTATTCCGCGGGATGATAAAGGGAAACCGAAAGCTTCAATATCGGGATGGCGATGGCAAGGCTGCAACAGGATACAGCAGTAAGATTTCAACCCTATATGAGCCTTTTGCCATTTATGTTAAAGAACTCTATGGCGATGGGATCTATTTTGCACATGAAGATGATAATTCAACCTATCTTCTGATTGTTAGTAATGGTCGTATTGTTGGCGGAACGGATTGCTTTGTTGACCGTATGTTATTTAGCGAGTTGATAAATCACGGTAATACCTATGCCAACCTGGAAGTTACGCCATTAACAGAGTTGCAAATTGACGCGGTAATTGAGAGATGCAAGGCGCGACAGGTCTTCCTGAAGCGTCGTCGACGTTTCTTTATTAGCAGTATCTTTATAGGGGGCATCATATTGTTAATGGTGCTGGCCTTAGCGCTTCATTTTTGGGTAGCAGGATAACCTATGCTAGAAAATGTTTATTTCTGGAAAAATAAGAATGGCGGCGGTGGTGCATTAAATATCATCATCATTGCACTTGTTCTTATCGTGCTGTGTGCTGCGGGCGGCGGCGGTGGCTGGTATTACTTTGTTAAAATTCCTGCCGATCAGCAGGCTGAACAAAAGCAGAGAGAAATTCAGGAGAGGCAAAGCAATATCGCTTCGGTTAAGGACTACTATGCAAAATCCTTATCTGGAGCGGATTTTGATAAAGCGATCGCGGTGTTAGGCGAAATTCGAAAGGGTATTTACCCTATTGATTCGCTGATGAGTCTTGAATCTCGAAGCTTTAGCTGTGATAACAAAAAATGCAATCTGAATTTGAAACTTGACAAAGATGCACTTCTGACTCAGCCGGAGCTCATTTTTTGGGACAAGCCTTACAAGGCGTCCGTACCGATTGCTAAAAAAGGAAAAAATGAGAAATATGACCTGGAGTATTCCAACCTCGATTCCAAAATGACTGGAAGCAAAATCCTTGCTGCATATAAGTCTGGAAGTAAAGATCTGGGCCTTTATTCATGCAATGATATTATGAGCTATGTAAACACCTATAACTCTCTGGTTAAAAGAGGAAAAGGTGGAAGTTCAAAAAATACCGATGAGATGTTGGTTATTAAGAGCGCGCCGAATTCAAAAGTCGCCGATCTTGAAAAGACGCTGGTGGGTAGTGTCAAGCGCTACGATATGCTATCCGGAAGTTGGGAAATGACAACGCAATCCAGTTCATCACATGTTCTTGATATGATGAATGAGCTAAATTTACAAACCCTGCTGTATAAGCAGGCTTATAAAGATGCGTTTTTAGTTAATAAAATTGAAACACTGAAAAATGGAATAAAGGTTTCTGGAGGACTGGTATGCAAAGGTTAAAATTAACGGTAGCGGGTTGCTTAATTCCATTATGCGTTGGTATGGCTTTAGCCGCACCGACAACGGCTATGCCTTCTCCGGATCAGCCTAATTCTCAAACTTCTGTATCTAAGGTTATTGATAATCTCTCGCTTGCTTCAACGCAGCCTGAGATCAAACCGGTATCTGATGCAGCTGATATGCAAACCCATATTAAAGAGATGGTCGAGCAGGACTACAGCTATGAGAAAGCCCGTCGCGAATTAAAGAACGAGCTTGAGATGGAGAAAATGCGCAGTGAAATTCGCAAACTGCGTGGCGAAGGTAAAAATAAACCCGTGGCCGCCGCTCAGCCTGTGGCACCGAAGTCGGGTGAAACCGCGCAGCCTGCTCAAAAATCAATGCCAGCCCCGCGCGTAGTGTTAGATAGCCAGATTGGCGGCTTGTCTCGGGTTGCTGTCGTCGCTGGCGAGCATCTCATGTACGTCACGCCGGGCGAAGTCTTTGAAGTTGATGGATATCACTTCAAGCTGGGCGCGGATCGTAAGTCAGTTTTATGCGTTGAGGGTGCCGCAAAGTGAGTTTAGCGTTTGTCCAGATATCACCAGATGACCTTTTTACGGACGGATGGGAATATCAGGAGTTCGAGGGTATCGGTATAACGGCTTCCCGCGATCTGCAGGATTATCTGCTGGTCACGGATTTGTCAATTGATCGACTTTTTGAGCTGCGTATCAATGTTGAGCGCCTGAGAACTCAGTACAAACGCCAGGTTGTAGGTTTCGCGCGAGTTTCTGAGGATGAGTATTTCCAGGTCGTTGAGTTGATATCACTGCAGGAGCTGAAAAATGCCAGCAAGGATATTGATATCACCGATACGCAGAAACGGCTGGCAAGCATTCTACTTCGTGCGGTTAATATGGGGGCGAGCGACCTCCATATAACCCGCAACGATGTTTTAGCCCTGCTGGAAGCTCGCGTGAACGGTGTATTAATGCCGTTTATGCAAATCAAATCTCAGCTGTGTGATGAGCTTGTCTTTGTTCTGTATAACGTAGAGGCTACAACGCGAGATACAACGTGGAACCGTGCTATTCCCCAAAACGCGAACATTCTCTATACGCTTGATAATCGATCTTTCCGTTTTCGCTATGCGCATTTCCCGATCTTTGGCGAAACGCCTGATTGCTACCATGCGGTACTGAGGATTATTCCGTCAGGGCTACAGAAAAACAACGTTGGCTCGCTTGATAAGCTAAACATATCGGAAGAAGAGATTAACGATCTCAAAAAAATATTAAGTAACCCCTATGGGGCCTATGTTATTGCCGGTACAACGGGCTCGGGTAAGTCGACAACCCTCAAAAACCTGATGGAATGGCTGCAGATTAACCGCTACGACGATCGTGGCTGCTTCCTTACCGTTGAGGACCCCGTTGAATATCAAATCTACGGGGCGAAGCAGAGCTCGGTTGTCGGCGTTGAAAACGGGGGTTTTCACGCGGCGATTAAATCAGCGCTGCGTCGAGATCCGGACGTACTGATGGTGGGTGAGATCCGTGACTCGGTCTCTGCGAACGCGCTGGCCGGTGCTGTTGAGAGTGGCCACTACTGCTTTACCACCGTTCACGCGGGAAACATTGTCTCCCTGCTGCAGCGTATGTCTGCGCTTGGAATTGGAAGCGACAAGCTTTCGACGCCTGGCTTTATTGCAGGCTTGCAGTGCCAGAAACTGGTGCCCGTGCTGTGTGAACATTGCAAAACGGAGCTAGAGACTCGCACCATTTCGGGCCGGGAATTTACGGTTTACACCGCCGGGGAAAACGGTTGCCCGCAGTGCAAGCAAAGCGGCATCAAGGGCCGTCAGCTGGTCATGGAGTATTTCCTGCCTACGTATGAGGAGATGGCAACTATCTCCCGGCAGGAATGGTTGAGCACGTTTACGCTATGGCGTAAAAAACGAAAGGCCGCGCCAGGGCTTACGGAAGGTTTCGAGATCCGGGAAAAAGTCATGGCGCACGTATTAAAAGGGCGCATTGATGCCCGATGGTTCGCCATGGAGTTTGGCGAACTGGCTCAGGAAGATCTGGAGACGATCGTTGAAAAAATTCGCTAAGAAACAGCGCATTTATATTTACCAGTTTTGCGCAGACATGGTTAAAGCCGGGCTTCCGCTATTCGACTCCCTTCAAAAGCTGCAGCAGGAGGGGCGTCCGTTGTTAGGAAAATCGTTCAGCGATAAGCTGGCTGGCGTACTGATGAAAATGAAGCAGGAAACATCCGTTTCCGCCGTTTTTTCAGGCATGGTTCCCAGTACCGAGCTGAGCGTGATTACGGCGGCTGAGAAGAGTGGTAGCCTCGCCGATGGTTTCATGACGCTGGTATCCGTTATTGAATATAACGATGAGATACGTAAGAAGATTACGGGGGCACTTATGTTCCCATTAATTATGATCTCTATCTCATTGGTGGTTATTGCCGGCTACGCAATGAAAGTGTTCCCGGCGTTTGCCTCCGTTGTGCCGGTAGATAAATGGCCGGGAGTGACGCAGAATTTATACAATTTTGGCACCGCGCTTTACCATGGCCTCTGGGTGAAAATATTAATTGGATTCATTCTGCTGGTTATCGCCATCAAAATAGGCATGGCAAACCTGAACGGTCCGTTGAGAAATAAAGTACTGGATAGGATTTTACCGTTTTCTACCTATCGTCAGCTGGCGTCGTCAATATTTCTTAACAACTTATCATTGATGTTAAGTAACAACATACCGTTGACTGATTCATTGGCGATTATTCGCCTGAATGCGAACCGATGGTTACGCTGGCACCTGGACGTGATGATCGACAACATGGCGCAAGGGATGCACTACAGCAAGGCGCTTTCGTCCGGATTGATGGGCACGGAAGAATTACTGAATATCAGCCTATATGCCGAACTGCCGTCATTTAATGAGGTTTTGCTCGCGGTTTCCAATCGCGCCAGGGAGCGTATCCAGGAATATATTAAAAAGCTGGCGGCGCTGTTGAAGAACCTGGCGACGGTAACGCTGGGCGGTTGCGTAATCTGGGTGTTCGTTTCCCTGTTTGCGCTGATGGATACATTATCGAAAATGACGGGTTCATAAAGAATGCGTAAATTGATTTCAACAATAGGTGCTGTGCTCATTTCTGCCGGCATGCTTTTTCCTGTAGGGAATACCTTAGCTGCAGGAACCTATGGATTCAGTAGTGCGAGCAATAAAAATTGCCCGCTTTGGGGAACGTTCTTTCCATTAAGAGTTACACACGGAAAGTTCAAGGGCGTGACTTTTAAGGTCAATATCATATGGATTGACGATAATACTGTTGAGAACTTAGCGAAATACAAGGAACTTTACCATGCGCCTGATGGGACATCCACATGGATTACGTCTCCTCTTGTCGCGATTCCGGGAACGGAAGCGTTTTGTCAAGGGGCATCCGCTTGTGCGCCAAACGGTGACGGTAGTGTCAACCGTGGGGCAACCAAATATAATGAGCTGGTTGCTGAGTTTCCAAATGAAGATGTCCACGTGGCCAAATTAACCCCAGACACGGATGGGTATTGGTCTAATGTCTATTTACCTGCGCGTAAAGTTAAATTGCTCCGTATAGAATATTACGCGATCTCCGGTAGTAGGACTTTGGATGATGTGCGTTTGGTTGAGCCGATCTATTTTGAATATCGCGCGGCGGGCAGGGGTAGCCAATTAGCACTAAAAGAATGGGGCTCCTCACTGCCTGACTCTTATCTGAGTAGTGTCAATATGCCAGACCTATTTGATCCCTCCTTAACTTCCGGTGTTATGGTCGAGTTGACGGGGATTGGCGCGGGGATTCATGTCCCTACCGTTGCAATGGAGACCTACACTCAGCAGCAGCTTGATTCTGTCCCGGATTCATGTAAAGGATAACTTAAATGCGCATGGAAGCGTTTTTTGCCCCGTATTACCCCTGGCTTGCCCTGATGTTAGGGTTGCTGATTGGCAGCTTTTTAAACGTAGTCATTTACCGTTTGCCAGTGATGTTGATGCGCGAACTGGAAGATGAAAATGAAAAATCATCGCTTCCCGACGTTAATCTGTGGTGGCCACCTTCGCATTGCCCGGTCTGCAACCATGCTATAAAGCCGTGGGACAACGTTCCGGTGCTGAGCTGGTTATTGCTGCGCGGCAAATGCCGCAGCTGTCATTGTTCAATACCGCTTCAGTATCCGCTGAGTGAAGCGTTAATCGGTATCGCTTTCTATGGGTTAGTCTTTGCTTACTATCCACATTACAGCCTGGTGCAGATCGCGTTTATGGCGCTCTTTCTGAGCCTGCTCTATACGCTTGCCATGATTGATATAAAAACATTCTTGCTGCCCGACAGCCTGGTGTTTTTACTGCTCTGGGCCGGGCTGATCGCCTCAGTGCGCAATGTCATACCCGTTTCACCGCGCGATAGCGTAATCGGCGCCGCATTTATCTGGGGCTTCACGTGGCTGATGGCGCAGGGATACGCGTGGATTGTCGGCCGTGAAGGATTTGGAAATGGGGACGTCAAGCTTTTTGCTGCCTGCGCGACGTGGGTTGGCAGTGACTATATAGCGCACCTTATGCTCGGCTCTGCTGCGTTAGGGGCTCTCTTCTTCCTGCTGCGATCGCTACGCTCGCGACAGAACAACGGCGATGATGCCGGGTACATTCCTTTTGGTCCTGCGATTGCCATTACTGCGGTTGTGATTATGCACATGGAGGTGCTTAATTAATGTCTTTCCTTCTTTTCTCAGGGGCGCTCCTTACGCTGCACCCCATTTATCCCATTCAGGCCGAATGTGAATTTCCACACTTTCGGGCCTTAACGCGTACCTTTAAGTCTGATGAATTGCTCGTTCGGGCGGGGCTGCCTCAACGCGTTCCGACAAACGACTGTGCAAACGCGGCGCGAGGCATTGACGTTACCGGGGTGGCGGAGTACCAGTCATTTTGGGATAACCACGCAGCGTCTTCCCTTCGTCTTTCGGCAGCACTGGAGCAAACTCAGCCCTTTAGCGCGGCCTCACTTTTAAAGGAGGCTAAACATGCTGATGAAGCATCGGGTGGCGTGAAGATAGAGGATGGATCCTCCGCGCCAACGGAAGAAGATAAGGTCAATCAGGCAGAAGACGGCGAGGCCGGCAGCAGCGTATTTAGCGTGATGAATGCCACCATCCCGACCTCGAGCGCCGAGCCGCCCGTGTGGCGTCCGCTGTTCAGCAAGAAATCGACATCCGAAAATTTTCTCTTCCCGCTGACCACTGACAAGGTTGTCACATCGCCTTATGGCTTGCGCTATCACCCGGTTATTCATTCCTTTATGCGTCATGAAGGAACGGATTTCCGTGCAGCGCTTAATAGTGAGGTGATGGCGATTGCCGACGGTGTGGTGGTGGAGACGGGATACGGTCCCGTAACCGGTTTTTATGTGACGGTTCGGCATGCCGATGGCTGGAGCAGCCGTTATCTTCATTTGAACCAGTTGCTCACCGCCAAAAATCACTATTTGCAGAAAGGGAACGTTTTAGGGCTCTCCGGGAATACCGGGCGCACAAACGGGCCACATTTACATCTGGAGGTCAGCCATAACCATCAGATGATCGATCCTATGACGATTGACTTTGAGCAGCGTTCATCTGTTATATCTGCCGATGAACTTTCTGCGCCCGCGAGTGAGGTAGAGACGCCAGCTCCGGCCCCGGCTCCTGAGCCCATTGATATGACGCCGAAGATTTCAATCATTATTGGTGAGGGCAAAACACTCCAGGTTGGCGTGCGTATTGGACGCAAAATGGAGATGTACAGTCCGCAAGAGATTATTGAAACGGAAGAAGGTGCGTGGCGGATTGTGAGCAAGTTCGGCAAATATAAGCTGCGCAAGATTGAATCTGAGGTCGCGAAGGCGAGCGCGAAGTAAGCGTTACTCATTGTTATGCTGATTTTTTGTTCGTAAGAAACTGCTTTTGCTGTTTTTTTCCTCAGTTGATAAAGTCGGTGTAAAATACCCTTGCGAAGGTCATTCGCTTTGGTTAGTATTCACACCCGCTTCAGTGGGAAACACGAAATCCTGCTAATTGGTCGAAGCATTGGTATGCGGCAAATCCGCAAGGAACAGGTTGATTATGTACGAAGCTCTTTTAGTTATTTTCCTTATTGTAGCCATCGCTCTCGTAGCGCTGATCATGCTGCAGCAAGGTAAAGGTGCTGATATGGGAGCCTCTTTCGGAGCAGGCGCTTCCGGTACGCTGTTTGGTTCAAGTGGTTCTGCGAACTTCATGACCCGCACAACGGCGATTCTGGCTACGCTGTTCTTCATCATCAGCCTGGTGCTTGGCAATATCAACAGCAACAAGACCAGCAAAGGAAGCGAGTGGGAAAATCTGAGCGCGCCAGCGAAAACTGAGCAGACTCAGCCAGCTGCACCGGCTAAGCCGACCAGCGATATCCCGCACTAAGTATTCAGTACCGAGGTGGTGGAATTGGTAGACACGCTACCTTGAGGTGGTAGTGCCCTAACGGGCTTGTGGGTTCGAGTCCCATCCTCGGTACCAATATTCCAGAAGAAAGACGTCGAAAGACGTCTTTTTTTTCGTCTGTATTTTACGGGGTGGTTGTGTAGGGCGGGTAAGCGCAGCGCCACCCGCCGTTTTGCCCGATCGCGCTTCGCTTAACGGGCCTGTGAAGGCCATAAAAAAGGCACCCTAAGGGTGCCTTCTGCATTTCTGAATAGCGATTACTTCTTATCGCTATGTTCCAGGTTTTCTACCTGCGGCAGGCCGTTACCGGCGCTTGCTGAAAGCAGGCCATTTTCAACGTAGTTGAACAGCTTCTCGCGGGTATCGGTGATGTCCAGGTTACGCATGGTCAGCTGGCCAATACGATCGTCCGGAGAAAATACGGAGTCACCTTTCTCCATCGTCAGACGCTCTGCTTTGTAGGTCAGGTTGTCAGAGACGGTGTTCAGAATCGAATAGTCGTTACCGCGACGCAGCTCCAGCGTCACTTCACCGGTAATCGCGCTTGCCACCCAGCGCTGCAGCGCATCACGCAGCATCAGCGCCTGAGGATCGAACCAGCGGCCCTGATACAGCAGCTTGCCCAGCTGGCGGCCGTGGGAGTGATACTGCTCAATGGTATCTTCGTTGTGAATACCGGTCAGCAGACGCTCGTAGGCAATGTGCAGCAGCGCCATCCCCGGGGCTTCGTAGATGCCGCGGCTTTTCGCCTCAATAATACGGTTTTCAATCTGGTCGCTCATGCCCAGACCGTGGCGGCCGCCAATGCGGTTTGCTTCCAGCATCAGCTCAACGTCGTCAGCGAAGGTTTTGCCGTTCAGCGCAACCGGATGACCGCGCTCGAAGCGCACGGTGACTTCTTCTGCCTGGATTTTGACGTTTTCGTCCCAGAACTTCACGCCCATGATCGGGTTGACGATCTTCACGCTGGAGTTGAGGAATTCAAGGTCTTTTGCCTCGTGCGTCGCACCCAGCATGTTGGAGTCCGTAGAGTAAGCTTTCTCGACCGACATCTTGTAGTCGAAGCCGCAGGCGATCATAAATTCAGACATCTCATGACGGCCACCCAGCTCGTCGATGAAGTCAGTATCCAGCCACGGCTTGTAAATTTGCAGCTCGGCGTTGGTCAGCAGGCCGTAACGATAGAAGCGTTCAATATCGTTGCCTTTATAGGTGCTGCCATCGCCCCAGATATTCACGCCGTCTTCCTTCATTGCCGCAACCAGCATGGTGCCCGTTACCGCACGGCCCAGCGGCGTGGTGTTGAAATAGGTCAGTCCGCCGGTGGTGTTATGGAAAGCACCGCACTGAATAGCCGCAATGCCTTCGGCAACCAGCTGTTTACGGCAATCAATCAAGCGCGCGTTCTCTGCGCCATACTCCATGGCACGACGAGGAATGGCGTCATAATCTTCCTCGTCAGGCTGACCCAGGTTCGCAGTATATGCATAAGGAACCGCTCCCTTCTGGCGCATCCACAGCAGTGCAGCGCTGGTATCCAGGCCGCCGGAAAAAGCGATGCCAATACGTTGTCCAACCGGGAGATGCTTGAGAATCGTCGTCATAAATTAAAACCCTGCTTGATTGACTGATAAGAGACCGCTTTCGCTCTCGATGCATGTTTATGCAAAATAAGTGAGTATTCATTTAATCATCTTTTATCGACGACCGAAAGAGACTCGTGCGTTTTTTGTAAAAATTTCCCTCTGTTTCCTCTCCCAGAAGTTGGGTTGACAGAGAGGGGTCACTATCAATATACTGAACGCCGATTTAACGTCCCGTCTTCGGTACCAAATCCCAGCATTATTTGCAAATTCTGTCCAAAACGCGTAGAATTTGCCACGTTTCAGGCGCGGGGTGGAGCAGCCTGGTAGCTCGTCGGGCTCATAACCCGAAGGTCGTCGGTTCAAATCCGGCCCCCGCAACCACTTTCCCATTAAGTTCTTTTTCAAATATACTGTGAAGACGTCGAGCCTTCGTAGCTGGATTTGAAAAAACGCTTTCGGAGAGTGCTCCAGGCCACAGTTGTGGCTATAGGGTTCAGTTATCTAAAGCCCCGATTTATCGGGGTTTTTTGTTATCTGACTACAGAATAACTGGGCTTTACGCCCTTTTTTTATGTCTTGGGGGTGGGCTTGTCCACATTAGAGCAAAAATTAACAGAGATGATTACTGCACCAGTCGAAGCACTGGGCTACGAACTGGTCGGCATCGAATTTGTTCGCGGCCGTACATCGACGCTGCGCATCTATATTGATAGTGAAGATGGCATCAATGTTGATGATTGTGCTGATGTTAGCCACCAGGTGGGTGCGGTTCTTGATGTTGAAGACCCAATTACCGTTGCGTACAACCTGGAAGTTTCCTCACCTGGCCTCGATCGTCCGATGTTCACGGCCGAGCACTACGTGCGCTTTACCGGTGAAGAAGTGGCTCTCGTTCTGCGTATGGCCGTACAGAACCGCCGTAAATGGCAGGGAATTATCAAAGCCGTTGATGGTGAAATGATCACGGTAACAGTCGAAGGCAAAGATGAAGTGTTCGCGCTGAGTAATATCCAGAAGGCGAACCTGGTTCCCCACTTTTAACAGTCTGGATTGAGGTGAAAAGCCCGCGATGAACAAAGAAATTTTGGCTGTTGTTGAAGCCGTCTCCAACGAGAAATCACTGCCGCGTGAGAAGATTTTCGAAGCGCTGGAAAGTGCACTGGCTACAGCAACCAAGAAAAAATACGAGCAAGAGATCGATGTTCGCGTAGAAATCGATCGTAAAAGCGGTGACTTCGATACATTTCGTCGTTGGGTTATTGTAGAAGAAGTGACCCAGCCGACCAAAGAGATCACGCTGGAAGCGGCGCGTTACGAAGACGAAAGCCTGAACGTTGGCGAGTACGTTGAAGATCAGATTGAATCTGTCACCTTCGACCGTATCACCACGCAGACCGCGAAACAGGTTATCGTGCAGAAAGTGCGTGAAGCCGAGCGTGCGCTGGTTGTTGACCAGTTCCGCGATCAGGAAGGCGAAATCGTCACCGGCGTGGTGAAAAAAGTGAACCGCGACAATATCTCTCTGGAACTGAAATCCGAAGGGATGCCGGGAAGCGCTGAAGCGGTGATTCAGCGTGAAGATATGCTGCCGCGTGAAAACTTCCGCCCAGGCGACCGTATTCGCGGCGTTCTGTATGCCGTTCGCCCTGAAGCGCGCGGTGCACAGCTGTTCGTTACCCGTGCTAAACCCGAAATGCTGATTGAGCTGTTCCGTATCGAAGTACCGGAAATCGGCGAAGAAGTTATCGAAATCAAAGCGGCTGCGCGCGATCCGGGATCTCGTGCGAAAATCGCGGTGAAAACCAACGACAAGCGTATCGACCCGGTCGGTGCTTGCGTCGGTATGCGCGGTGCGCGCGTTCAGGCGGTTTCTACCGAGCTGGGCGGCGAGCGTATTGATATCGTTCTGTGGGACGATAACCCAGCGCAGTTCGTGATTAACGCAATGGCTCCAGCGGATGTGGCGTCTATCGTTGTTGACGAAGACAAGCACACCATGGATATCGCCGTTGAAGCGGGTAACCTGGCGCAGGCAATCGGCCGTAACGGTCAGAACGTACGTCTGGCGTCACAGCTGAGCGGCTGGGAACTCAACGTTATGACCGTTGATGACCTGCAGGCTAAGCACCAGGCTGAGGCCCATGCTGCGATCGATACCTTCACTAAATACCTGGACATTGACGAAGATTTCGCCACCGTTCTGGTTGAAGAAGGTTTCTCTACGCTGGAAGAACTGGCCTACGTGCCAATGAAAGAGCTGCTGGAAATTGACGGTCTGGATGAGCCAACCGTTGAAGCCCTGCGTGAACGCGCTAAAAACGCACTGACCATCCTGGCACTGGCTCAGGAAGAAAGCCTTGGCGATAACAAGCCGGCTGATGACCTGCTGAATCTGGAAGGTCTTGATCGTGCGATTGCGTTCAAGCTGGCTGCCCGTGGTGTTTGTACGCTGGAAGATCTCGCTGAGCAAGGCGTTGATGACCTGGCTGATATCGAAGGTTTAACCGACGAGAAAGCCGGCGAGCTCATCATGGCCGCACGTAATATTTGCTGGTTCGGCGACGAAGCGTAATAAACTGTAGCAGGAAGGAACAGCATGACTGATGTAACTGTAAAATCGCTGGCTGCTGAGATTCAGACCTCCGTGGACCGCCTGGTACAGCAATTTGCTGATGCAGGGATCCCGAAGTCCGCTGAAGACTCGGTGACCGCGCAAGAAAAACAAACCTTGTTAGCGCACCTGAACCGCGAACACGGTTCTACGCCTGACAAGTTAACGCTGCAGCGCAAAACGCGCAGCACGTTAAATATTCCGGGTACCGGTGGAAAAAGTAAGTCGGTACAAATTGAAGTCCGCAAGACACGCACCTTTGTAAAACGTGATCCGCAAGAGGCAGAACGCCTTGCCGCGGAAGAGCAGGCACAGCGTGAAGCGGAAGAACAAGCTCAGCGTGAGGCAGAAGCCACTGCCAAACGTGAAGCAGAATTAAAAGCTGAACGTGAGGCCGCAGAAAAAGCGAAACGCGATGCCGGTGATAAGGCGAAGCGTGACGCTGCGGAAAAAGACAAAGTGAGCAATCAACAGACCGACGAAATGACAAAAACCGCCCAGGCTGAAAAAGCCCGCCGTGAAAATGAAGCTGCCGAGCTTAAGCGTAAAGCGGAAGAAGAAGCACGCCGCAAGCTTGAAGAAGAAGCGCGTCGCGTTGCTGAAGAAGCGCGCCGTATGGCAGAAGAAAACGAGAAGAATGGCGTGAATACCGCTGAGCCGACTGAAGACAACAGCGATTATCACGTGACCACTTCTCAGCACGCCCGTCAGGCTGAAGACGACAACGACCGTGAAGTTGAAGGCGGCCGTGGCCGTACTCGCAGCACGAAAGCTGCGCGTCCAGCGAAAAAAGGCAACAAGCACGCTGAATCTAAAGCTGACCGTGAAGAAGCACGTGCGGCCGTTCGCGGTGGCAAAGGCGGTAAGCGTAAAGGTTCCGCTCTGCAGCAGGGCTTCCAGAAGCCTGCGCAGGCCGTTAACCGCGACGTTGTGATTGGCGAAACCATCACCGTTGGCGACTTAGCGAACAAGATGGCGGTTAAAGGCTCTCAGGTCATCAAAGCGATGATGAAACTGGGCGCAATGGCCACCATCAACCAGGTCATCGACCAGGAAACCGCACAGCTGGTTGCCGAAGAGATGGGCCACAAAGTTATCCTGCGTCGTGAAAACGAGCTGGAAGAAGCGGTAATGAGCGACCGTGACACTGGCGCAGCGGCTGAACCGCGCGCACCGGTTGTGACCATCATGGGTCACGTTGACCACGGTAAAACGTCTCTGCTCGACTACATTCGTTCTACGAAAGTGGCGTCCGGCGAAGCGGGTGGTATTACCCAGCACATCGGTGCATACCACGTCGAAACCGACAACGGTATGATCACCTTCCTGGATACCCCGGGCCACGCCGCGTTTACCTCCATGCGTGCTCGTGGTGCTCAGGCAACGGATATCGTTGTACTGGTTGTTGCAGCAGACGACGGCGTGATGCCGCAGACCATTGAAGCTATCCAGCACGCGAAAGCGGCGCAGGTGCCTCTGGTTGTTGCAGTCAACAAAATTGATAAGCCAGAAGCCGATCTGGATCGCGTTAAAAATGAACTGTCCCAGTACGGCGTTATGCCGGAAGAGTGGGGCGGTGAAGCGCAGTTCATCCCTGTGTCTGCAAAAGCAGGTACCGGTATTGACGACCTTCTGAACGCCATCCTGCTGCAGGCTGAAGTTCTGGAGCTGAAAGCGGTTCGTAAAGGTATGGCGAGCGGAGCGGTCATCGAATCCTTCCTTGATAAAGGTCGTGGTCCGGTTGCAACCGTACTGGTTCGTGAAGGTACGCTGAACAAAGGCGATATCGTTCTGTGTGGCTTCGAATACGGCCGCGTGCGTGCGATGCGTAACGAACTGGGTCAGGAAGTGCTGGAAGCGGGTCCATCCATTCCGGTGGAAATCCTGGGCCTGTCCGGCGTTCCGGCTGCCGGTGATGAAGTGACCGTTGTGCGTGACGAGAAGAAAGCGCGTGAAGTTGCACTGTACCGTCAGGGCAAATTCCGTGAAGTTAAACTGGCTCGTCAGCAGAAATCCAAGCTTGAGAACATGTTTGCGAACATGGCTGAAGGCGAAGTTCACGAAGTGAACATCGTGCTGAAAGCTGACGTTCAGGGTTCTGTGGAAGCGATCTCCGACTCCTTGCTGAAGCTGTCTACGGACGAAGTGAAAGTGAAGATCATCGGTTCCGGCGTAGGTGGTATCACCGAAACCGACGCAACCCTGGCCGCAGCGTCCAACGCGATTCTGGTTGGCTTCAACGTGCGTGCTGATGCTTCTGCTCGCCGCGTGATCGAAGCGGAAAGCCTGGATCTGCGTTACTACTCCGTCATCTATAACCTGATCGACGAAGTGAAAGCAGCGATGAGCGGCATGCTGTCTCCGGAACTGAAACAGCAGATCATCGGTCTGGCTGAAGTACGTGACGTGTTCAAATCACCGAAATTTGGTGCGATTGCCGGCTGTATGGTTACCGAAGGCAACATCAAGCGTCACAACCCAATCCGCGTACTGCGCGACAACGTGGTTATCTACGAAGGCGAGCTGGAATCCCTGCGCCGCTTCAAAGATGACGTTAACGAAGTCCGTAACGGCATGGAATGTGGTATCGGCGTGAAGAACTACAACGACGTTCGCGTTGGCGATATGATCGAAGTATTCGAAATCATCGAGATTCAACGCAGCATCGATTAATCCACATTGTGGGCCGGGTTAGCGAAGCGCCACCCGGCAATTATTTCAAAAGGGGCCTTTAGCCCCTTTTTTGTCTGGAGAATTTATTATGGCGAAAGAATTTGGTCGCCCGCAGCGCGTGGCGCAAGAGATGCAAAAAGAAATCGCGCTCATCCTGCAGCGCGAAATCAAAGACCCACGCGTCGGCATGATGACCACGGTATCCGGCGTGGAAATGTCCCGCGACCTGGCCTATGCCAAGGTATTCGTGACGTTCCTGAACGATAAAGACGAAGAAGCCGTTAAAAACGGCATCAAAGCCCTGCAGGAAGCCTCCGGATTTATCCGCTCTCTGCTCGGCAAAGCGATGCGCCTGCGCATCGTGCCGGAACTGACCTTCTTCTACGACAACTCGCTGGTTGAAGGTATGCGTATGTCCAACCTGGTGACCAGCGTGGTGAAACATGACGATGAGCGTCGTGTTAACCCAGCGGACGACAGCAAGGAGGACTAATGAGTCGTCCTCGTCGTCGCGGTCGCGACGTGCACGGCGTGCTGCTGCTGGATAAACCCCAGGGCGCATCCAGCAACGACGTGCTGCAAAAAGTGAAGCGCATTTACAACGCCAACCGCGCGGGACACACCGGCGCGCTGGATCCGCTGGCGACGGGCATGCTGCCCGTCTGCCTGGGTGAAGCGACGAAGTTTTCCCAGTATTTGCTCGACTCCGATAAGCGCTACCGCGTTATCGCGAAGCTTGGCCAGCGCACGGATACGTCCGATGCGGACGGTCAGGTGGTCGAGGAGCGCCCGGTGACCTTCAGCGCGGAACAGCTCGACGCCGCGCTGGAAAGCTTCCGTGGCGACACGCAGCAGGTGCCGTCCATGTATTCGGCGCTCAAATACCAGGGCAAGAAGCTTTACGAATATGCGCGCCAGGGAATCGAGGTGCCGCGCGAAGCGCGCCCGATTACCGTGTATGAGCTGCTCTTCATTCGCCACGAAGGTGATGAGCTCGAACTGGAGGTTCACTGCTCAAAAGGAACCTACATTCGCACCATCATCGATGACCTGGGCGAAAAGCTGGGCTGCGGCGCGCACGTGATTTACCTGCGCCGCCTGGCCGTCAGCAAATATCCGGTTGAGCGTATGGTCACGCTGGAGCAGCTTCGTGCGCTGGTTGAACAGGCCGAAGAGCAGGGGATCGCCCCTGCCGATCTGCTGGACCCTTTACTCATGCCGATGGACAGTCCGGCAGCGGACTTTCCGATCGTTAATCTTCCTTTAACCTCGTCCGTTTACTTTAAAAACGGAAATCCGGTTCGCACCGCCGATGCGCCGCAAAACGGCCTCGTACGCGTCACCGAAGGTGAGGACGGTAAGTTCATCGGGATGGGCGAAATGGATGGCGAGGGCCGCGTGGCTCCGCGTCGTCTGGTGGTGGAGTATCCTGCTTAACGGCTCACCTTGCGGTAAGCAGGGGAGACGAGTAGAATATCGCCGCTTAACGTTCCGAAAATTGTTTAACAATCGACGGGGCGTGCACATTGGGAATGCTGAATTAGAGATCGGCATCCCTTCATTCTTTTTACTTTGGAGTTTTAAAATGTCTCTAAGTACTGAAGCTACAGCTAAAATCGTTTCTGAGTTTGGTCGTGACGCAAACGACACCGGTTCTACCGATGTTCAGGTTGCTCTGCTGACTGCACAGATTAACCACCTGCAGGGTCACTTCTCTGAGCACAAAAAAGATCACCACAGCCGTCGTGGTCTGCTGCGCATGGTTTCCCAGCGTCGTAAACTGCTCGACTACCTGAAGCGTAAAGATGTTGCGCGCTACACCGCGCTGATCGAGCGTCTGGGTCTGCGTCGCTAAGTTTTGCGAGTTTCAGAAAAGGGGGCCTGATGGCCCCTTTTTTCAACCAGACGGCAGCAATTCAATGGAAACTATTGTATTGTTGCTATAAATGATCTTCATTGCAGAGGTTCGCGCGGCTAATGAGAGGCTTCACCCAGGGGGGTGTTGGTTGTCATTAGTCGCGAGGATGCGAAGAAGATCGGGTTAAATCGTCAGCACACCGGTGGTGTGCTGTCATTCATTTAAGAAAGGACAGAATTTTGCTGAATCCGATCGTTCGTAAATTCCAGTATGGTCAACATACCGTCACACTGGAAACCGGCATGATGGCGCGTCAGGCGACTGCTGCCGTTATGGTAAGCATGGATGACACCGCGGTATTCGTGACCGTTGTTGGCCAGAAAAAAGCAAAACCAGGTCAGGACTTCTTCCCTCTGACCGTTAACTACCAGGAGCGTACCTACGCTGCCGGTAAAATCCCGGGTGGCTTCTTCCGTCGTGAAGGCCGTCCAAGCGAAGGCGAAACCCTGATCGCGCGTCTGATTGACCGCCCGGTTCGTCCGCTGTTCCCG
The DNA here is from genome assembly GCF_041399425.1 of Enterobacter sp. KBR-315C3_2022. Taxonomy (NCBI): domain Bacteria; kingdom Pseudomonadati; phylum Pseudomonadota; class Gammaproteobacteria; order Enterobacterales; family Enterobacteriaceae; genus Enterobacter; species Enterobacter sp. KBR-315C3_2022. Next base: position 147,258 of record NZ_JBGKEB010000010.1, on the reverse strand, counting down.
GAAGGCTTCGTAAACGAAGTGCAGGTTATCGCAACTGTTGTTTCCGTTAACCCACAGGTTAACCCGGACATCGTGGCGATGATCGGTGCGTCTGCTGCTCTGTCACTGTCTGGTATCCCATTCAATGGCCCAATCGGTGCGGCGCGCGTAGGTTACATCAATGACCAGTACGTGCTGAACCCAACTCAGGAAGAGCTGAAAGAAAGTAAGCTGGACCTGGTGGTTGCCGGTACTGAAGCAGCTGTGCTGATGGTTGAATCCGAAGCGGAACTGCTGAGCGAAGACCAGATGCTGGGCGCCGTTGTATTCGGTCACGACCAGCAGCAGATCGTTATTCAGAACATTAACGACCTGGTGAAAGAAGCCGGTAAACCACGCTGGGACTGGCAGCCTGAAGCGGTAAACGACGCGCTGAACGCACGCGTTGCTGCACTGGCTGAATCTCGTCTGAGCGATGCGTACCGCATCACCGACAAACAGGAGCGCTACGCTCAGGTTGACGCGATCAAGTCTGACGTTACCGCGACTCTGGTTGCTGAAGATGAAGCGCTGGACGCTAACGAGATTGGCGAAATCCTGCACGCTATCGAGAAAAACGTTGTTCGTAGCCGCGTATTGTCCGGCGAGCCGCGTATCGATGGCCGCGAGAAAGACATGATCCGTGGTCTGGACGTGCGTACTGGCGTACTGCCGCGTACTCACGGTTCTGCGCTGTTCACCCGTGGTGAAACGCAGGCGCTGGTTACCGCGACTCTGGGTACCGCACGTGACGCACAGAACATCGACGAACTGATGGGCGAGCGCACCGACAGCTTCCTGTTCCACTACAACTTCCCTCCGTACTCCGTAGGCGAAACCGGTATGGTTGGCTCGCCGAAGCGTCGTGAAATTGGTCACGGTCGTTTGGCGAAGCGCGGCGTGCTGGCCGTAATGCCGGAAGCTGACAAATTCCCGTACACCGTACGTGTGGTGTCTGAAATCACCGAATCCAACGGTTCTTCCTCAATGGCTTCCGTGTGCGGCGCTTCTCTGGCTCTGATGGACGCTGGCGTGCCAATCAAAGCAGCCGTTGCGGGTATCGCGATGGGTCTGGTGAAAGAAGGCGACAACTTCGTTGTTCTGTCTGACATCCTGGGCGACGAAGATCACCTGGGCGATATGGACTTCAAAGTAGCGGGTTCCCGCGACGGTATCTCTGCGCTGCAGATGGATATCAAAATTGAAGGTATCACCAAAGAGATCATGCAGGTTGCGCTGAACCAGGCTAAAGGTGCACGTCTGCACATCCTGGGCGTGATGGAACAGGCGATTAACGCGCCGCGTGGCGACATTTCTCAGTTCGCTCCACGTATCCACACCATCAAGATCAGCCCGGACAAGATCAAAGATGTTATCGGTAAGGGTGGTTCTGTGATCCGTGCGCTGACCGAAGAAACCGGCACCACCATCGAAATCGAAGATGACGGCACTGTGAAGATCGCAGCGACCGACGGCGAGAAAGCGAAATACGCAATCCGTCGCATCGAAGAAATCACCGCAGAAATCGAAGTGGGCCGTATCTACAATGGTAAAGTGACCCGTATCGTTGACTTTGGCGCGTTCGTTGCCATCGGTGGCGGTAAAGAAGGTCTGGTACACATCTCTCAAATCGCTGATAAGCGCGTTGAGAAAGTGACCGATTACCTGCAGATGGGTCAGGAAGTTCCGGTTAAAGTTCTGGAAGTTGACCGCCAGGGCCGTATCCGTCTGAGCATCAAAGAAGCAACCGAGCAGACTCAGCCAGCTGCTGCGCCAGAAGCACCGGCCGCAGAACAGCAGGGCGAGTAAGTTGCCATTTGCCCTCCGCTTCGGCGGAGGGACTATTATCAGGCAGGACGCCTTGTTAAGCCGCCGGGGGACAGGACGTTCATCCAACAGTTGTCTTCGGGAGTGGGAAATGAAGCCTTTTTTGCGCTGGTGTTTCGTTGCGACAGCTTTAACGCTGGCAGGATGCAGCAACTCTGCCTGGCGTAAGAGCGAAGTCCTCGCAGTGCCATTGCAACCGACGCTACAGCAGGAAGTGATTCTGGCACGCATGGAACAAATTCTTGCCAGTCGGGCTTTAACCGATGACGAACGCGCACAGCTTTTATATGAGCGCGGAGTGTTGTATGATAGTCTCGGTCTGAGGGCATTAGCGCGGAATGATTTTTCACAAGCGCTGGCAATCCGACCTGATATGCCTGAAGTATTCAATTACTTAGGCATTTATTTAACGCAGGCAGGCAATTTTGATGCTGCCTATGAAGCGTTTGATTCTGTACTTGAGCTTGATCCAACTTACAACTACGCGCACTTGAATCGCGGTATCGCATTGTACTACGGCGGTCGTGATAAGTTAGCGCAAGATGATCTGCTGGCGTTTTATCATGACGATCCTAACGATCCTTTCCGCAGCCTGTGGCTTTACATCGTTGAGCAGAAGCTCAATGAGAAGCAGGCAAAAGAGGCACTGAAACAGCGCTTCGACAAATCGGACAAGGAACAGTGGGGATGGAACATTGTCGAGTTCTACCTGGGGAACATTAGCGAAGCAACGCTAATGGAGCGCCTCAAGGCGGACGCAACGGATAACACCTCGCTCGCTGAGCATCTCAGTGAAACCAACTTCTATTTAGGTAAGTACTACCTAAGTCTGGGGGATATGGACAGCGCCACGGCACTGTTCAAATTAGCGGTTGCTAACAACGTACACAACTTCGTTGAGCACCGTTATGCATTGTTGGAATTATCGCTCTTGGGCCAGGAGCAAGACGACCTGGCAGAATCGGACCAGCAATAGCTGACGACATAAACATCAGCCCGTAATCTTTTGATTGCCATCACCTTAACTGGTGAGGGCGTTGTTGTTCGTCAATACACCTACTTTGAGCCGGTTCACACTTTTCAATGAAAATTGCTAATCATTTTCACGATGAGCTAAGTAGACTGGCCGCCATTAATATCGAGGCACTTGTACTACATGGCTGAATTCGAAACCACTTTTGCAGATCTGGGCCTGAAGGCTCCTATCCTTGAAGCCCTTAACGATCTGGGTTACGAAAAACCATCTCCGATCCAGGCTGAGTGTATCCCACACCTGCTTTCTGGTCGTGACGTGCTGGGCATGGCCCAGACTGGTAGCGGTAAAACTGCGGCGTTCTCGCTGCCGCTGCTGAATAACATCGATCCGGACCTGCGCGCACCGCAGATCCTCGTCCTGGCTCCAACCCGTGAACTGGCTGTTCAGGTTGCTGAAGCAATGACGGAATTTTCTAAACATATGCGCGGCGTAAACGTGGTAGCCCTTTATGGCGGCCAGCGTTATGACGTGCAGTTACGCGCCCTGCGTCAGGGCCCACAGATCGTCGTCGGTACGCCGGGTCGTCTGCTGGATCACCTGAAGCGCGGTACTCTGGATCTCTCTAAGCTGAGCGGTCTGGTACTGGATGAAGCAGACGAAATGCTGCGTATGGGCTTCATCGAAGACGTCGAAACCATCATGGCGCAGATCCCGGAAGGTCATCAAACCGCTCTGTTCTCTGCCACCATGCCAGAAGCGATTCGTCGCATTACCCGCCGCTTCATGAAAGAGCCGCAGGAAGTGCGCATTCAGTCAAGCGTGACCACGCGTCCTGACATCAGCCAGAGCTACTGGTCCGTGTACGGCATGCGCAAAAACGAAGCGCTGGTACGTTTCCTGGAAGCGGAAGATTTTGATGCGGCGATTATCTTCGTTCGTACCAAAAACGCGACGCTGGAAGTGGCTGAAGCCCTGGAGCGTAGCGGCTACAACAGCGCCGCGCTGAACGGCGACATGAACCAGGCCCTGCGCGAGCAGACTCTGGAGCGTCTGAAAGACGGTCGTCTGGATATCCTGATTGCAACCGACGTGGCAGCACGTGGTCTGGACGTTGAGCGTATCAGCCTGGTTGTGAACTACGACATCCCAATGGATTCCGAGTCTTACGTTCACCGTATCGGTCGTACCGGTCGTGCGGGCCGTGCGGGTCGTGCGCTGCTGTTCGTTGAGAACCGCGAGCGTCGTCTGCTGCGTAACATCGAACGCACCATGAAGCTGACCATTCCAGAAGCTGAGCTGCCAAACGCAGAGCTGCTGGGCAAACGCCGTCTGGAGAAATTCGCCGCGAAAGTACAGCAGCAGCTGGAAAGCAGCGATCTGGATCAGTACCGTGCGCTGCTGTCGCAGATTCAGCCAACCGCTGAAGGCGAAGAGCTGGACATGGAAACCCTGGCCGCAGCACTGCTGAAAATGGCCCAGGGCGAACGTAGCCTGATCGTGCCACCAGATGCGCCGATGCGTCCTAAGCGTGAGTTCCGTGACCGTGACGATCGTTTCGAACGTCGTGGCGACCGTAACGATCGTGGCCCGCGCGGTGACCGTCCAGAGCGTGGTGGTGAAGACCGTCCACGTCGCGAGCGTCGTGACGCTGGCGATATGGAACTGTACCGCATTGAAGTGGGTCGTGATGATGGCGTTGAAGTGCGTCATATCGTTGGCGCGATCGCTAACGAAGGCGACATCAGCAGCCGTTACATCGGTAACATCAAGCTGTTCGCATCCCACTCAACCATCGAGCTGCCAAAAGGCATGCCGGGCGAGGTTCTGCAGCACTTTACCCGCACCCGCATCCTGAACAAGCCGATGAACATGCAGCTGTTGGGCGATGCGCAGCCGCGTCCTGACCGCGGTGGCGAACGTCGTGGCGGCGGCCGCAGCTTCGGTGGCGAGCGTCGTGAAGGCGGTCGTAGCGAAGGTCGCGGTGGTGAAGGTCGTCGTTTCTCCGGCGAACGCCGTGAAAACCGTGGTCCACGTCGCGAAGAAGGCACCGCTCGTCGTCGTTTCGGTGACGCGTAAGCCTTACGCTCTGACGTAAAGTAAAATATACAGCCCCGATAAACGCTATCGGGGCTTTTTTTATTCCTTTTGTACTCTTGTACTGGTACAGTGCTGCACATTAACATGCGTCACCGCATTATTGACTGGAGAAAAGGCTGTATGGCGACACTAACCACCACCCAAACGTCACCTTCGCTGCTTGGCGGCGTGGTGATCATCGGCGGAACCATCATTGGTGCTGGGATGTTCTCCCTGCCCGTGGTCATGTCCGGCGCGTGGTTCTTCTGGTCGCTGGCGGCGCTGGTCTTCACCTGGTTCTGCATGCTGCATTCCGGGCTGATGATCCTCGAAGCCAACCTGAACTACCGCATCGGTTCCAGCTTCGACACCATCACCAAAGACCTGCTCGGCAAAGGCTGGAACCTGGTCAACGGCGTGTCCATCGCCTTTGTGCTCTATATCCTGACCTACGCGTACATTTCCGCGAGCGGCTCGATTCTGCACCACACCTTCTCGGAAATGTCGCTGAACGTCCCGGCGCGCCTGGCCGGGCTGTGCTTCGCGCTGGGCGTGGCGTTTATCGTGTGGATGAGCACCAAAGCGGTCAGCCGCATGACGGCGATAGTGCTGGGCGCGAAGGTGATTACCTTCTTCCTGACCTTCGGCAGCCTGCTGGGGCACGTCACGCCGACCACGCTGTTCAACGTGGCGGAAGCTAACGCCTCTTACACGCCGTACCTGCTGATGACCCTGCCATTCTGCCTGGCGTCGTTCGGCTACCACGGCAACGTGCCGAGCCTGATGAAGTACTACGGCAAAGATCCGCGCACGATTGTTAAATGTCTGGTCTACGGCACGCTGCTGGCGCTGGGGCTGTACGTGATTTGGCTGCTGGGGACGATGGGCAACATTCCGCGCCCGGCGTTCATCGACATTGCGCAGAAAGGCGGCAACATTGACGTGCTGGTGCAGGCGCTGAGCGGCGTGCTGAACAGCCGCAGCCTGGATCTGCTGCTGGTTATCTTCTCCAACTTTGCGGTGGCGAGCTCTTTCCTCGGCGTGACGCTGGGCCTGTTCGACTACCTGGCGGATCTGTTTGGCTTTGATGATTCCGCGCTGGGCCGCTTCAAGACCGCGCTGCTGACCTTCCTGCCGCCGATTGTGGGCGGCCTGCTATGGCCGAACGGCTTCCTGTACGCCATCGGTTATGCAGGGCTGGCGGCTACCGTCTGGGCTGCCGTGGTGCCGGCGCTGCTGGCGCGTAAGTCGCGTAAGCGCTTCGGCAGCCCGACGTTTCGCGTCTGGGGCGGCAAGCCGATGATTGCGCTGATCCTGGTGTTTGGCATCGGCAACGCGCTGGTACACGTGCTGTCGAGCTTCAATCTGCTGCCTGTGTATCAGTAAACAAAAAGCCGGACGGCGGCTGCGCCTTATCCGGCCTACTCGGTCTTGTAGGCCCGGTAAGCGCAGCGCCACCGGGCAAAATAACGGCTACCCCACCAGCTCCTCTTTCACCTGCATCGCCAGATCGAACGAGTGCAGGCGCGCCTGATGATCGAAAATCTGGCCGTTAACCATAATTTCGTCCGCCTGCGTCTCGCGCAGCACCGCTTCCAGCCCGTGACGCACTTTCGCCTTATCGCCGACCAGCGACATGCTCAGCGCCTGCTGCACGCCGTACTGCTCGGACGCAGACCACAGCTGATGCATATTTTCCACCGGCGGCGGCAGCTGGCCCGTCTCGCCGCGGCGCAGCTTCATAAACGCCTGCTGCATCGAGGAGAACAGGAACTCCGCGTCGCGGTTGCTGTCGGCGGCAATGATGTTGATACACACCATCGCGTACGGTTTCTTCAGCCGCTCGGACGGCTTGAAGTTAGTGCGGTACAGATGCAGCGCCTGGTGCAGCATATCCGGCGCGAAGTGCGAGGCAAACGCAAACGGCAGCCCCAGCTGGGCGGCAAGCTGCGCGCTGTACAGGCTTGAACCCAGCAGCCACACCGGGATCTTCTCACCGTAGCCCGGCACCGGGCGTACGTGCGGGTTAGGATCGCGCGCGTCGAACCAGTCCACCAGCTCCGCCACGTCGCGCGGGAAGTTATCGATATCGCCGCTCATGTGGCGACGCAGCGCGCGCATGGTCGGCTGATCGCTGCCCGGCGCGCGGCCAAGCCCGAGATCGATACGACCCGGATATAGCGTGTTCAGGGTGCCAAACTGTTCGGCAATCACCAGCGGGGCGTGGTTCGGCAGCATCACGCCGCCGGAACCGAGGTGAAGCGTGGTGGTATTTGCGGCCAGATAGCCAATCAGCACCGAGGTCGCGGCGCTGGCGATGCCCACCATGTTGTGATGCTCCGCCAGCCAGTAGCGATGATAGCCGCGCTTCTCGGCCAGCTGAGCCAGATCGAGAGAGTGCGAAAAGGCGTCTCGCGCAGAGGAGCCTTGTGGGATCGGCGCCAGATCCAGCACCGAGAACGGAATGGTTTTGTCAGTCATAACAGCTCACTTTGTCGACGGTGAATCTTTAATACTGCATTAAAAAATGATAACCGTTGTTAACAAAGTGAGCTTTTTTTACGCCTGCAGTTCGAGCCCCGCCAGGCGTTTCCAGTAGCCGTTACAGTCGCTGTTGGCGGTTAACGGCAGCGGCGACGCCCCCTTTTCGTTGGCGCGGAAGGCGTCAAGCATCGCAAACACGCCGGTATCCAGCGGGGATAAGCGCACCACGTCTACCAGACCGTCCATCGACGCCAGCTCGTTGCCCAGGTTGTAGACATAGCCGCTCATGGTCTGAATGCCGTTCAGCACAAACACCTGCTGATTCTCCTGCGACACCATGCTGCGCCCGTTCGGATACTTGATGCAGCAGGTCTCGCACTCGTCTTTCGGGCGATCTTCGGAACGCGCGGTAAAGCAGCGGGCAGAGTAGGCCAGCGGAAGATGGCCGTAGCTCAGCACTTCTACCTCAAACCGATCGCGGATGCCCAGCGTATCGCACTGGTCCAGCAGGTTAACCAGCCAGTCGCGGGAGAGTTCGACCGGCATACACCAGCGCGTCATCCCCTGCTTCAGCAGCAGGCGCAGCGTAACCGCGTTGTAGCAGTTCAGCGCGTGCCCCGCGACGAACGGCAGCCTGCGTTCGGCGCACAGGTTCACCACGCCGAGATCGCTCGCTTCCAGCAGGAACTCGCCGTTCTCAACGTAGCGCTTCAGCTCGCCAAGCTCGGAAGAGGCCTGAACCAGCGCGAGCGTCGAGAGCACCACCTGCTTGCCGCTTCCCGCCAGGCTTTTCGCCATATCCAGCCAGTCGCCCACTTTGGTGGCGCGGCGCTTGCTGCACACGGCCTCGCCGAGATAAATCACGTCGGCGCTGCTGTTGGCCGCCTGCTGGTAAAAGTCTTCCAGCGTCTCTTTTGGCCAGTAGTACAGCACCGGCCCTAATGAATATTTCATGGTTATCTCACTGCCATTTACGGTGATACGCGCCAAGCGTGGTTTGGGTGCCTTCAGACATCGCCCCCAGCGTCTCCATCCACGCGGGCTGCGCGGCGTAGTTCTGCGGGTCGGCCATGCAGCGGTCGATCGCCTGACGCCACACTTTCGCCACCTGGCTCACGTAGGCCGGGCTGCGCTGGCGTCCTTCAATTTTCACCGACGCGATGTTGGCGGCCAGCAGCTCCGGCAAAAGCTCCAGCGTGTTCAGGCTGGTCGGCTCTTCCAGCGCGTGGTAACGCTCGCCGTCCACCAGGTAGCGGCCTTTGCACAGGGTTGGGTAGCCCGCGTTTTCGCCGTCCTGATAGCGGTCGATCAGCACGTCGTTCAGGCGCGACTCCAGCCCCTGCGGCGTTTGCTGCCAGCGAACAAAGCGGGCAGGCGAGCACGCCCCAACGGTGTTAGGCGATTCGCCGGTTAAATACGAGGAGAGATAGCACCGGCCTTCGGCCATGATGCACAGGCTGCCAAAGGCGAAGACTTCCAGCGGAACGGGCGTGACGCGCGCGAGCTGCTTCACCTGATGAATGGAGAGCACGCGCGGGAGCACCACGCGGGCCACGTCAAAATGGCGATGATAAAAACGCACGGCCTCTTCGTTCGTGGCGGAAGCCTGAACGGAGACGTGGCGCTCAATATGCGGATAGCGTTCTGCCGCATACTCAAGCATGGCGAGGTCGGCCAGGATCAGCGCATCCGCACCCAGCTGTGCAGCCATATCCACCGCGCGCTGCCAGCGGGCGTAGCCGTCAGGATGGGCAAAGGTATTGATGGCAATATGCAGCTTGCGGCGATGCTGGTGGACGAAGTTAACGGCTTCCTGAAGCTTTTTCTCCGTAAAGTTTAGGCCAGCGAAATGGCGGGCGTTGGTGTCATCCTTTAGCCCGATATAGACCGCGTCGGCCCCATTTTCGATGGCCGCCTTAAGCGCCGGAAGGTTTCCGGCTGGGCAGAGCAGCTCCATAATGTATCCTGCTGTTGACGATCGAAGCGATCGCAAAATTGTTAACGAGCTGGGATTTTAATTAACCCATACGCGACAATTTTTGATTTAAGGCAGCTAATGGCGTATTGATGACACCAATAATGGAGTAAGCCGGACGTCGGTTTGTTGATTTATGCCGCTATGTTCCTCAAGGGATATGGCAAACTATCAGGACTATAGATATCAGGGAGTAAAGCTCGTGCTGGATAAACTGCGTTCGCGTCTCGTACAATTTGGCCCATCAATGCTGAGCGTGCCGGTCAGGCTGGCGCCGTTTGCGCTAAAACGTCAGGTGCTGGAGCAGGTGCTGAGCTGGCAGTTCCGTCAGGCTTTGCAGGACGGTGAGCTGGAGTTTCTGGAAGGGCGCTGGCTGAGTATTCACGTACGTGATATCGGGCTGCGCTGGTTTACCTCCGTAGAGAATGACCAGCTGATCGTTCGCGAATCCGCCGAGGCGGACGTGAGCTTTAGCGCCAACGCCAGCGACCTGCTGATGATTGCCGCGCGCAAGCAGGACCCGGATACGCTTTTCTTCCAGCGCCGTCTGGTCATTGAAGGCGATACGGAGCTTGGCCTGTACGTTAAGAATTTAATGGATGCCATTGAGCTGGAGCAGATGCCGAAAGCGCTGCGCATGATGTTGATGCAAATGGCAGATTTCGTTGAGGCCGGGCTGAAAACCCCGCCGGACGGTAAACACACTTCAGTAGGTGAGCCATGCTGATTCGAGTCGAAATTGGGATTGATGCACCGGGTATCGATGCACTGTTGCGCCGCGCGTTTGCGAGCGATGCCGAAGCTCAACTGGTCCACGATCTCCGTGAAGATGGCCTGATCACGCTGGGGCTGGTTGCCACCGATGACGAAGGTCAGGTGGTTGGCTACGTTGCCTTTAGCCCGGTGCTCGTGCAGGGCGAAGATCTTCAGTGGGTCGGAATGGCCCCGCTGGCGGTCGATGAAAACTACCGCGGTCAGGGGCTTGCGCGCCAGCTGGTTTATGAAGGGCTGGATTCGCTCAACGAGTTTGGCTATGCGGCCGTTGTCGCGCTGGGCGATCCGGCGTTCTATGGCCGCTTAGGCTTTGAGGCTGCGGCTCCGTACGATCTGCGCTGCCGCTGGCCGGGAACGGAATCCGCGTTCCAGGTCCACCGCCTTGCCGACGATGCGCTGAACGGCGTAAACGGCCTGGTGGAGTATCACGACCACTTCAATCGCTTTTAGTCAGGCTCTCGCGCAGCGCCTCAAAGGTGCCGTCCCCGGTGACGAGGCGCTCTTTCTGGCGCTTCGTCAGCTGCTTGATGCGGTATTCCAGCCTGAGCGCCAGCGATTTATCTCCTGCGGGCGCTGAAAACGCCAGCTGTAGCTCACCTTTCCCCCGCAGCGCCTTTGCCCCTTTCCCAGTCTGATGCTGGAGGAAGCGCCGCGCGACGTCGGTCGTAATTCCGGTATACAGTGAGTTATCCGCGGTACGGACGAGATAGAGAAACCAGCACACGGTAGGCATATTCAGTATGTTAAGGTGAGCGCACCATAGCATGAGAGGGAGCAAAAATGGAAACACTGGACGCCATTAGCCGCTGGCTGGCAAAGCAGCACGTTGTGACCTGGTGCGTGTACGACGACGGTGAGATGTGGTGCGCGAACGCCTTCTACTATTACGATCCCGAACGCGTGGCCTTTTACGTGCTAAGTGAAGACAAAACGCGGCACGCGCAGATGACCGGCAGCCGGGCGAACGTGGCGGGCACGGTCAACGGCCAGCCGAAAACGGTGGCGCTGATCCGCGGGGTGCAGTTTAAAGGTGAGATCCGCCGCCTGGGTGAAGAAGAGAGCGACGCGTCGCGTAAACGCTACACGCGCCGCTTCCCCGTTGCCGCTGCGCTAAAAGCCCCGGTGTGGGAAATTCGCCTCGATGAGATCAAATTTACCGACAACACCCTGGGCTTTGGCAAGAAGCTGCACTGGCTACGCGCCGAGCAGGCGTAGCGCTTCGCGGTTAAACGCCGGCAGATCGTCCGGGGTACGGCTGGTGATCAGCTGGTCTTTATCATTGACCACCTCCTGATCGTAAAACTCCGCCCCCGCGTTTTTCAGATCGATAACGATCGGCTTCACGGCGGTGAGCTTGCGCCCGCGCACCACGTCGGCGCTGATCAGCAGCTGCGGGCCGTGGCAGATGGCAAATACCGGTTTGCCGGTGGCGACAAAGTCCCGGGTAAACGTGACGAAACGATCGTCCCCGCGCAGCGAATCCGGCGAATGGCCACCGGGCAGCAGCAGGGCGTCAAAGTCGGACGGGCTCACGCTGTCGATGGTTTCGTCAATGGTGACTTTTGCTTCGCCCTTATGGCCCGTCACCGTTTTGCCCGCCTCTTTCTCAATGGTGATGACCTCATGTCCCGCCTTGCGGAACGCCTCGGCTGGCGACGTAAATTCTGAATCTTCAAACTCGTCGGTAATCAAGACTGCGATTTTTTTACCCATGCTTCCTCCGTTGTTTTCGCTTCAGACTGTTTTTTTCCCGTTTGTGGTAAATACTTACCGGTAACAGACTTTTAAGTGTGGTCGAGCACGACGAGATCGCAAACGGACAATTCTGTAAAGGAGGTAACATGAGCCAGGTATTAATGACGGGCGCCACCGGGCTGGTGGGCGATCACCTGCTGCGGCTGCTGATTCAGGAGCGTCGGGTGAACTACATTGCGGCCCCCACGCGCCGCCCGCTGGCCGACGTGTCCGGCGTCTTTAATCCGCACGATCCCCAGCTGACCGATGCGCTTGCGCAGGTGCAGGATCCGATTGATATCGCGTTTTGCTGCCTCGGCACCACCCGGCGCGAGGCGGGCAGCAAAGAGGCCTTTGTCCATGCGGACTACACGCTGGTGGTGGATACGGCGCTGACGGCGAAAAGGCTGGGCGCGAAGCATTTCCTCGTGGTCAGCTCCATGGGAGCCAACGCCGGCTCGCCGTTTTTCTACAACAAGGTGAAAGGCAAGATGGAAGAGGCGCTGATCGCCCAGAAGTGGGAGCGTCTGACGATCGTGCGCCCGTCGATGCTGCTCGGGCACCGCGACGAGCGGCGCTTTAACGAGTCGGTTTTTGCCCCGCTGTTTCGCATTTTCCCCGGCAACTGGAAGTCCATCGAGGCGCGGGACGTGGCGCGCGCGATGCTGAAAGAGGCGCTTTCGCCGTCGCAGGAAGGGGTGAATATTATCCCGTCGGCAAAACTGCGTGAAATCGCGCAGGGCGAGGCGTAAACTCCCCCGGCTAATTAAACAACACTCCCCGGGGAATGCTATGACTGGTCAGTCTTCATCTCAGGCGGCAACACCTGTTCAATGGTGGAAGCCCGCGCTCTTCTTTCTTGTGGTCATTATTGGCCTCTGGTACGTGAAATGGCAGCCGTATTACGGCAAAGCTTTCACCGCTGCCGACACCCACAGCATCGGTAAATCCATTCTCGCTCAGGCTGATTCCAGCCCGCTGCAGGCGGCGTGGGATTACGCCGTGGTCTACTTCCTTGCCGTCTGGAAGGCGGCCGTGCTCGGCGTGATTTTAGGATCGCTGATCCAGGTGCTGATCCCGCGCACCTGGCTGATTAAAACCCTTGGGCAGCCGCGCTTTCAGGGCACGCTTTTGGGCACGATTTTCTCGCTTCCGGGCATGATGTGCTCCTGCTGCGCCGCGCCCGTCACCGCGGGCATGCGTCGCCAGCGCGTCTCGATGGGCGGGGCGCTGGCGTTCTGGATGGGCAATCCGCTGCTCAACCCGGCGACGCTGGTGTTTATGGGCTTTGTGCTGGGCTGGTATTTTGCGTTTATTCGCCTGGCGGCAGGGCTGCTGACGGTGCTTATCGTCGCCTCGCTGGTGCAAAAGCTGGTGAAGGAGAGCCCGACGGAGCCCGCAACCGTTGAGCTGGACATCAGCGAACCGCAGGGCGGCTTCTTCGCGCGCTGGGGTAAAGCGCTGTGGCAGCTTTTCTGGAGCACGATCCCGGTTTATATCCTGGCGGTGCTGGTGCTTGGGGCCGCGCGCGTCTGGCTGTTCCCGCACGCGGACGGCGCTATCGACAACACGCTGCTGTGGGTGGTGGCGATGGCGATTGCAGGCTGCCTGTTTGTGATCCCGACCGCCGCGGAAATCCCGATTGTCCAGACCATGATGCTGGCCGGGATGGGCACCGCGCCTGCGCTGGCGCTGTTAATCACGCTGCCTGCGGTAAGCCTGCCGTCGCTGATTATGCTGCGTAAGTCATTCCCGGCAAAAGCGCTGTGGCTGACGGCGGGGCTGGTGGCGTTAAGCGGGGTGATGGTGGGGAGTATTGCGCTGCTGTAAAAAAAAGCCCGGTGGCGCTAGCGCGCACCGGGCCTGTTGTCAGGTTCAGGTTACTTGATGTAGGTAAACGCGGTGGTGACGTGCTTCACGCCGCTCACCCGGCTGGCGATATCCGCCGCCGCTTTCCCTTCGCGTTCGGTCACCAGGCCCAGCAGGAACACCTCGCCGTTTTCGGTGGTCACCTTCACGTTAGAAGATTTCACCTGGTCAGAGCCCAGCAGCTGGGAACGAACTTTGGTGGTGATCCAGGTATCGGACGACGCGGTGCCCAGGCCAATCGGCTGGCCCTGACGCACTTCGTTAAAGACCTCGGTGGTGCCTTCTACGCCCATGGCAATCTGCTTGGCGCGGCTGGCAAGATCCATGTTCGGCGCCTGGCCTGCCAGCAGCACTTTGCCCTGATAAGCCGTCACGTTGATGCGCGCTTCTTTCTTAATCTGTTCGTCTTTCGACAGCGCGCTGTTAACGCGCAGCTCCAGCGTGCCGTCGTCCACCTGGGTACCCACGGTACGCGGATCGGTCGCGGCCTTGGTGCCCACGGCAGCAGTGCCCACAACGGCCGCAGCGATACATCCCTGAAGCAACAGTGCAGACGTAAGAACTGCAAGGGTCGATAAAGCCTTCATGAGAACTCCTTAATCATCCTGGTGAGGGAAAAGCGTGTTATCGATCAAATCGCATAAGCAGTTCACCGTCAGCATATGCATCTCCTGAATGCGCGCGCTGCGGTGAGACGGAATGCGGATTTCCACGTCCTGCGGTCCCAAAAGACCCGCCAGCTCGCCGCCGTCATAGCCGGTTAAGGCCACGATGGTCATATCGCGGGTCACGGCGGCTTCTACGGCTTTCACAATGTCGCGGCTGTTGCCGCGGGTGGAAATCGCCAGCAGCACGTCTCCGGCGTGGCCTAGGGCGCGCACCTGCTTTGCGTAAATCTCGTCGTGGAGACGATCGTTTGCAATCGCTGTTAAGACCACATTATCGGTATTAAGTGCAATGGCGGGTAAACTGGGGCGCTCTGTTTCAAAACGATTGATCATGCTGGCAGCAAAATGCTGTGCGTTGGCGGCCGATGTACCGTTGCCACAACAGAGGATTTTGTTTCCGTTCAACAGCGACTGTACCAGCGTCATGGCCGCGCGCGAGATCGCGTCCGGAAGCGCTTCCGCTGCGGCAATCTGCGTTTGAATGCTTTCTGTGAAGCACACTTTAATTCGTTCGAGCACGTTATCCCTTTTAAATCTTATTTATGCGTCTTCGCCAAAAGCGTTTTTAAGCCAGTCGATCTCATTTCCGGTGAAGGCTACCACATCGAACCGGCAATCCACAGTATCAAAACTCCCATTATGGCGGGCAAGCCACAAGTGGGCAGTCTGTAATAATTTATGTTGTTTGGCGAGCGTCACGCTGGCGGCAGCACCGCCAAAACGGGACGACTGTCGGTAGCGTACTTCGACAAACACGGTCACCCGACCGTCCTTCATGATGAGGTCAATCTCGCCGCCGCGCCCGCGGACGTTGGCAGCGATAAAGCGCAGTCCTTTGCCTTCAAGCCAGCGGCGCGCTTTAAGCTCCCACGCGTCGCCGGTCTCTTTACGGCTTAACTGGCCGGGACGATTTGCCCCTGCTGGTATTTGAGCCATGATAACTTCCTGTTGATCACGCAGTCCTGGGTTGCGGTCAGATCGCCGGTATTGCCCTTGAGCTCAAAGCCCGGCACCTGACGCATCTGGCTAAAGTGGTTGGCCAGCGCCCACGCGTCCGCGCCCATCGCGTACAGGCGCGCCAGCGAGTAATCGTTACGCACCGCGCCGAGCGCCTGCTGCATCAGCTGCGGGTTGCTGCCTGCGAGCATCGGGATTTCGCTGTACTGCAGGCCGTCCATCTCCAGACGGAAGTCCGGGCCCGCCGTGCCCTGCGCGCTGCGGGAGCTGGCGTAGAGCGTTGCGCCGCTCTGGCTGCCGTTACGCATGGCAATCATTGGCTTGATAAAGGCGATCTCTTCCGGCGTGGCGACGATGTAGGCCGCGTCCACCTTGCCGCCGCCGCTAATCTGCGCGTCGGACGGTGGCGCAGGGATGGTCAGGCCGCCGATGGTCACGCTCTGCTGCTGCGGCAGGCTGGCGGTCACCGGGCTGCCGTTCAGCGCGATACCCGCGCCGCCGTTCACGCCCGCGCGCAGCTCGTTGGCCGAGCCAAATTTTTGCTGCAGCACGATGCCGCCGCCCAGCTTCTGCCACTCGTCGGCAAAGGCGCTGGCGACGCGATCGCCCAGCGCGCTGCGCGGCAGCAGCAGCAGCGGAGCCTGTTTGCCCTGCTCGTGGATATGGCGCGCGGCGTCGCGGGCTTCGTCTTCCGGAGAGAGGGCGAAGTAGCAGATGTTGGCGCGGTTCTGCACCTGTTCCGGCTGGTTGAGCGCCAGCACGTTCAGCGTGGTATTGCTCTTCATCAGCTCCTCCACGTTGTTCTTCAGCAGCGGGCCAACGACGATGCTGGCACCGTCTTTCTGAACCTGAGCAAGAACCTGATCCAGCGGCTGGGCGCTGGTGTCATAGATTTTCAGCTCGGCGCCCGGGTTGGCGCTGGTGGTCACCGGTGCCTGCGGCTGCGCAGCGGGCTGTGGCGCTGGCTGAGGCTGTTCCGCGGTGGCGTCAGCCGCCGGTGCGGCCTGGGCGTCTGCCGGAGCCTGAGCCGGAGCGGCAGGCGCTGGAGTTGTGGCCGGTGGCGTAGTCGGCGCGGTGACCGGGTTTTGCATCGTTCCCTGCGCCGGAGCCTGAGCGGTGGTTAAATCAGTGGTTTCTGCGGCGGACGGGCTTACCACGTCGTTCACATTGGCCGCCTGCGCGGCCTGCATCGGCACCGCGCTGCCCGTGACGGCCGTGATGCCGTTTTTAGCGGCCTCAAAACCCTGCTGGATGGTGCGACCAAACACCGCCGCCTGGCCGTTCAGCGGCAGCAGCAGGGCGATTTTACTGGTGGAGGCCGGCGTGAAGTTCTGCACATTCACCAGCTGCGTTGGCAGCATTTTTGCCCCAGGATTTTGCGGATAGCGGGTCTGCCAGTCGGTAATCCCGGCTTTCAGCATTTTCGGATCGCTGCGGTTGTTAAACCACATCTGCTGCAGATCCAGCCAGCCCTGCAGGACGTTTTCATCAGCGTTGATCACCAGCGCCTGCGCCTGTTCCTGCGTCATGGAGGAGAGCGCCTGCCAGGTGGCATCAACGTTTTGCTGTTTATCTTTTCCTGAAAGCAGCGGTTCTTGCGCGATCAGCGCGCGCAGGAGCTGCAGGGAAGGGCGGCCCTGCTCGGCAGCAATGCCGGTTTGCCAGAAGCGGGCCTGCTGGTTTTTATCCAGCGCGCCGATATCGATACTGCCGAGGATCTTTTTCGCCCCGTCAACATCGTTCTGCGCGACCTTAAGCTCGGCTGCGAGCAGGCTTTGCTCGCGGCGCTGCGTATCGTTCAGATCCTGCGGCAGCTGGTTAAACAGCTCAGCGGCCCGCGCGGTCTTGCCCTCTTTCAGCAGTGCACGAATGGCGAGTAATTGCCAGTTGGTCTTGGTATCATTTGAACTCTGCGACATTTGCTGCAGGTAATAGCCGGAGTCAGCCTGGGCTGCGCCCTGCATATGGGCAGCGCTCTGGTCCGGCGCCTGGGTGCCACAGCCTGCAAAGATCAGGGCTGCCAGCAGAACAGGCACGCTGCGCGCGGCTTTTTTTCGAAGAAACGTTAACGGTACCATACTGTATCCAGTGAATTTTTTTTCGCAATGCTCAATATTAAATCGGCAATACGGACGAAACAATGAAACAACACGAATCGGCAGATAATTCTCAAGGCCAGCTTTATATTGTACCTACTCCTATCGGGAATTTGTCTGATATTACCCAACGTGCGCTCACCGTACTGCAAGCTGTTGATTTAATTGCTGCTGAAGATACCCGCCACACCGGTTTGCTTCTTCAACACTTTGCGATTAACGCCCGTTTGTTTGCCCTGCACGATCACAATGAGCAACAAAAAGCCGAAACGCTGGTGGCCAAGCTGAAAGAGGGGCAGAACATCGCGCTGGTTTCCGATGCCGGAACGCCGCTGATCAACGATCCGGGCTACCATCTGGTGCGCACCTGCCGCGAAGCGGGCATCCGCGTGGTGCCGCTGCCGGGCCCGTGCGCCGCCATCGCCGCGCTCAGCGCCGCGGGCCTGCCGTCCGATCGCTTCTGCTATGAAGGCTTCCTGCCCGCCAAATCCAAAGGCCGCCGCGACGCGCTAAAAGCGCTCGAAGCCGAGCCGCGCACCCTGATTTTTTACGAATCCACCCATCGCCTGCTGGAAAGCCTGGACGATATGGTGACCGTCTGGGGCGAATCCCGCTACGTGGTGCTGGCGCGCGAGCTGACCAAAACCTGGGAAACCATCCACGGCGCGCCGGTGGGCGAACTGCTGGCGTGGGTGAAAGAAGACGAAAACCGCCGCAAGGGCGAGATGGTGCTGATTGTCGAAGGGCATAAAGCCCAGGAGGACGCCCTGCCCGCCGACGCGCTGCGCACGCTGGCGCTGCTGCAGGCTGAACTGCCGCTCAAGAAGGCCGCCGCGCTGGCCGCGGAGATCCACGGCGTGAAGAAGAATGCGCTGTATAAATATGCGCTGGAGCAGCAGGGGGAGTAAGCCAAATGAGCCGCTATCAGCCTCCTTTCACCATTACGCCCTTAATCCTCAATCAGGTGGTTGAGATTGGTGAGCTGTTGGGGCATTGGGCGGCGCGTTCAGGCAGAACTTCGCCACTCCTTCGTAAAGAGAACCGTATACGCACGATTCAGGCATCGCTGGCCATTGAACACAACTCGCTAACGACCGGGCAGGTAACGGCGATCATGGATGGCAAGCGCGTGCTAGCCCCTGAAAAAGATATTCAGGAAGTACGCAACGCTATTGTTGCTTATGAGAAATTGCCCGAATGGAAGCCCTGGAAGCTCGCTGACTTACTGAGCGCGCACCGAACGTTAATGGTGGGTCTGGTCGATCGTCCTGGAAAGCTCAGGAATGGCGATGTAGGGATATACCGCGGAAAGCAGCTCGTGCACATGGCGCCGCCCGCCTCGCAGATGACCCGGCTTATCGACGATCTGCTCTCCTGGCTTAAGCAAACCGATCTTCACCCGCTCATTGCAAGCTCGGTATTTCATTATGAGTTTGAATTTATTCACCCTTTTGCGGATGGAAATGGGCGCATGGGGCGGCTGTGGCAAACGCTGATCTTAAGCCAGTGGCGTGCTGAGCTTGCCTGGCTGCCCGTTGAGACGCTCATTCACTTCCAGCAGGCGCGCTATTACCAGATTTTAGGACAATGCGATCGGGCCAGTGACTGCACGCCATTCGTGGAGTTTATGCTGCAAAACATGGCCGAAGCGCTGCGGGAAGGAATGGGTACCACTTCCGCAATGTCGGAAAAGGTGTCGGAAGAATTGTCGGAAAAGGAAAGCGCTATCCTTGAGCTTCTTGCCGCTCAGCCGCAAATGACGGCGGTGAAGCTGGCATCCGCGCTGGGCGTAACGTCCCGCACTGCGGAACGTCATCTCCAGGCGTTGCAGGCAAAAGGCAAATTAAAACGCCTCGGAGCCAGAAAGGGGGGAAGCTGGCAGGTCCTGTCTTGACCTGCCAGTTGAGCAATTTTATTTGCCTGGCACCGCCTCAAACACCAGCGTTTCCAGCGGTTGCAGGGTAATGACTACCGCGTTCTTATACTCCGTCGGCACGGTTGAGTTGCTGCCGTACACCGCCTTCAGGCTGAACTGCGCCACCTCTCCCGTCGGGATCTCAAAGTCTCTCGTCAGATCCAGATAGTAGCTTTGCGGTTTGTCCGACGGGTTACGCAGGCCGAGGATCGCCTTGTCTTTGCTCCACGATGCCCAGCCGTAAACCGCAAGCGCCGTCGGGTCGCCGCCAATCCAGTGGGTGTCGACCAGCACGCTGGCGTTATCCCGCGACCACTTCGCCGCTTTCGCCAGCGTGTCCCACTTCGCCTTGTTCAGCATTGACGGGGTAATGTACAGCTCCTGCAGCTGGGTGCCGGTGGCGAAATAGCTCCAGACCTGATCGGCAAAATCGCCGTCCGTCTGCACCTTCTCCAGCCCGTAATAGGCGTTTTCGGCGCTGATGATCCCGTGGTACATCAGCGAGTTCAGCGGGAACAGCGGGCCTTTACGCACGATGGAGCGGTACGTTTCGGCGTCGCGGTAGGTCATCCACTGCTGCACCGGCGTGCCGGGGCCGTACAGGTTGATATCGTCGCCCTGCCGCCAGATGGAATCGGCGTAGAACAGCCAAGACGGGCTGGCGTCGGTGCCGGTGGTCAGGTTGATGAACAGGTTCGGATTCGCGCTGCGCATGTTGTGCAGCAGGGCGATCGAGGCGTCAAAATCGGAGGCAAACGGGCTGCCCTTGATGTGCGAGTTGGCGTTGCCCATGCCGTCCAGCTTGAACGAGGAAATGTGCTCGTTTTTGATCAGCTTGACGATCTGCTCGTTAAAGTTCTTAAAGTAGTTCGGGCCAGACAGCGCCAGCTTGCCGTCCACCGTTTCGAAGCCGTACTCCTTCGCATGGGAAACGCGGACGTCGCGCGGCTTGTTGTAGCCGCCCCACGGCGAGAGCCACAGCCCGACCGAGCTGTGCAGGCTGTCGGCTTTTTCCTTCACCTTGCCAAAGCCGTTGCTGAACGCCGGGCCAAACAGCCAGCGTCCGGTGCGGTCGTCCCAGCCGTCGTCAAGCAGGAACGCGTCCAGCGCCACGCCGCGCCCGGTGATAAATTCCTTATTCCACTCGTCCATTCGCCCCAGCACGTCCTGCTCGCTGTAGGGGTTAAAGAAGCCGATATCCATCCAGCTGTTGTAGTGCAGGTACGGCTTATACGGGCGCGGGCGCACGTCGTTGACGAAGGTATTCACGCTGCGGCGCAGCTGGCTGGTTTCCGGGAACGTGCCGAAGTAGGTGGTATAGCTGACCGGCGTCTCGGGCTGAATAGGCGTTTTCAGCTCCACGTTCAGGTTGGTGGTGGCCTCGTAGGCGTAGGTATTCACGATCGGCTTATCCGGCAGGATAAAGAACGAATCGGCGACGATCGGCGAGCTGTTGATTGCGCCGTCAACGTAGGGCGCCTGAGACTGCTTTTTGGTCGGGAAGAAGGTGATTTTTGCCACATCGCGCGGCTGGCCGACGGCCGCGACGGTGTAATCAATGCTGGCGTATTTACCCTTCACCAGGTTTAGCGCCACGGTCACGTTAAAATCCGGGCGGGTGAAGTTGATAACAATCGCGTTGTCGCGTTTTTCCACGCCTTTGATTTTAAAATCCGCGGTGTGGATTTTGGTTTCATCCGGCAGCGTCAGGAAAAACAGCTCCTGCGGCGCAAGCGGATGACCGGCGAGCTTGTCTTTCACCACCGCCGCGGCGTTGGCATCGTCAAACGAGAGGGCAATCTTGTCGTTTTCCAGCGCGTAGTTCGCCGCCAGCGCGCCGTGGGAAGCCAGCAGGGCAAGCATCGAGAGTGCGAGCACGTTTTTCATCAGGTTTTGCTCCTTCTTTAATAATGCGTCAGCATTCGTTGAACGGATTGCTCCAGCCAGTAGCGCTGGGTGCCGAAATTAATGCGCAGGTAGTTTTCGCCGTTTTGCACGTAGTGGCTGCCGTCTTCAATGACCACGCCAGCCTGGCGGGCGAAGTGTTCCGTCAGCTGCGTCGCGTTGCGCTCGTCGGCGCTGACGTCTACCCACGCCAGGTACGACGATTCCGGGTTCATCATTTTCCAGGCCGGGAAGTGGGTCTGGATGGCATCCGCCAGATAGCGCGCGTTGCCGCGAAGATAGTCGTTCAGCGCGTCCAGCCACGGCAGGCCGTGCCGGTAGGCGAGGATAATTCCCCACACGCCGAAAATGTTGGGCGAGGTAATGGAGTTTTTCTCCAGCTGCTGGCGAAAGCGCTGGCGCAGGACCGGGTCGGGGATCATCGAATAGGACGTTTTCAGGCCGCCGAGGTTGAAGGCCTTATTCGGCGAGGTCAGCACGATCAGGTTGTCCCGCGCGGCGCAGCCCGGTGCCAGACAGCTGACGAACTCGCCGTCCAGAAGGTGCTCGGCGTGCACCTCATCGACCACCAGGATCGTGCCGTAGCGCTTACACAGATCGGAGACCAGGCGGATCTCCTCGGCGCGCCAGATCCGGCCCGAAGGGTTGTGCGGCGAGCAGAAGAACCACAGCTTCGGACGCTGCGTCCTGAGCTGCTCTTCAACCAGGTTGAAATCGAGCTGATAGCGGTTCTCCTCCACGCGCAGCGGGTTAGCGAGCACCCGCACGCCCTGGCGCTGCGTGGCCATTGCGAACGGGTCGTACACCGGCGTGTTCATCATCACGCAGTCGCCGGGCGCGCAGAACGCCTGCACCGTGTAGTGCAGCGTGGAAACGGTGCCGTAGGTGAGGGTAATCCACGATTTCTCCACCTCAACCCGATGGCGCGTGCGTTGAAAGCTCATCACCGCGTCGTAAAACTCGTCGAAGCACCACGTGTAGCCGAAGGTGCCGTGCTCCACGATGCGCTGAAAGCCCTCAATCACCGCGAGCGGCGAGGTGAAATCCATGTCGGCAATCCACAGCGGAATAAACCCCTCCGGAACGCTGCCGAAGCGCGAGCAGACGAACGCGTGGTCCCACTTGCGGCACTTATCGCTTTTGCGCTCAATGATTTTGTCGAAATCAAACACAACAACCCCCTGTTAAATTAACGCTTCAATGCCGGTTTTGACGCTCTGCACCTGCGGGCCGATGATCACCTGCACGCTGTGCGCATCCAGCACCACCACCGACAGGGCGCCCGCTTCCTTCAGCGCCTGCTGGTCGATAAGCCCCATATCCTTCACCACCAGGCGCAGGCGGGTGATGCAGTTGTCGAGCGAATCAATGTTCTCTTTGCCGCCCAGCGCGCGCAGGATCAGCCCGTGATCGTATTTCGATTTACCGCGCGCGCGGGTGTTGGCCTCCACGGCCTGCAGCGCGCCCTGAGGATCCACTTCGCGTCCCGGCGTTTTGATATCGTGCTTGAGGATGTACCAGCGGAAGACGAAGAAGTAGATGGCGAACCAGGCGATACCGACCGGGAATACCAGATACCATTTGGTGGACATGCCCTGCATCACGCCGAAGATCAGCAGGTCGAGGATCCCGCCGTCGGTGTTACCGATGGTCACGCCCAGCAGCGCCATCACCATCAGCGCCAGGCCGGACATCACGATGTGGAAGGCGTACAGCGCGGGGGCGATAAACAGGAACAGAAACTCGATCGGTTCTGAAATGCCGGTCACCACCGACACCAGCACGCCGGAGAGCAGCAGGCCCTTAATCACCGGGCGGTTTTCCGGGCGCGCGGTGCGGTAGATGGCGTAGGCGACCGCCGGCAGGCCAAAGATAAAGGTCGGCATAAAGCCCTGCGACAGGAACGCGGTGACGTGCGGGCTGAACGGCAGGCCCGCCTTCAGCTCGGCGTAGAAAATGTTCAGCGCCCCGGCGACTTCGTGTCCGTTTACCATCTCAATGCCGCCCGCGGGGGTGAAGCGCACCATCGCCAGCAGGATGTGGTGCAGGCCAAACGGCTTGAGCAGCAGCACGCCCACGCCGTAGAGGAACGGGCCAAAGACGCTGGTGCTCTGGATGATGTGGCCGATCCCGGCGATGCCCAGCGCGACGTATTCCCACAGCAGCGGAATAAACAGCCCCACCAGGGAGAGCGTCAGGGCGGTGATAATCGGCACGAAGCGGATGCCGCTAAAGAAGGCGAAAGCGTCGTGCAGCACCGTGTCCTGAAAGCGATCGTGCAGGAAGTAAGTGATTACCCCCACGACGATGCCGCCCAGCACGCCCATCTCCAGGGTTTGGATCCCGAGCACGATGGACTGGCCCACCTGGCGCATGGTGGCGGCATCGGCGAGCTGGTGGGTGGCGGTCAGGTAATAATTGATGCTCATGTTCATCAGCATGTAGCCAACAAACCCGGCAAACGCGCCCACGGCCTTATTGTGTTTGGCGAGGCCCATGGGGATCGCCATGGCGAACATCAGCGGAAGATAGGTAAAGGCGAAGCCGCCCACCATCGCGATAAAGCCAAAGGTCAGCTGCGTGAGTTCGCCGCCGAGAAAAGGAAAGCTTTTAATCGTGGAAGGGCTGGTTACCGAGCTGCCGATGCCCAGCAGCAGGCCCATAAACGCCAGAAGGGAGACCGGAAACATAAAGGTCTTTCCCAGGCTTTGAAAAAACTCCCACGCTTTCGATTTGAATGACTTTTCCTGTGTCATGTAGGGTACTCCTCGGAATTTTTTTATGGTAATGGAAGGCGCGGTCGTGAATAAGAACGCGCCTTCATATTTGCGAGGCTTATAGTTATTTTTTAGGTTCTGACGTAATGCGCGATGGGATCAGGCTTCTGCCGGTAGCAGCAGTCGGTTAGCCGAGCCGCAGACGGTGATTTTGCTTTTCACCACCTCTTTCATGGCGTCCATGCCGACACGCATGTAGTAGCGCGGGTCGTTGCCCTGCGGGTTTTCGGCAAACCACTCTTTCACCGCGGCGGCGAACGCAATTTTCAGCTCGGTCGCCACGTTCACTTTGCACACCCCCAGCTCGATGGTGCGGCGCACGTCCTCGTCCGGCACGTCGCTCGCGCCGTGCAGCACCAGCGGAATGCTGACCACCTCGCGGATCTCCGCCAGCCGCTGGAAGTCGATTTTTGGGCGTTTGGTATACAGCCCGTGCGCGGTGCCGATGGCGACGGCCAGGCTGTCGACGCCGGTCAGCTCGACGAAGCGCTTCGCCTCCAGCGGATCGGTCAGGAACGCGCTTTCGGCATCAACGCTCATGTCATCCTCCACGCCGCCCAGGCGGCCCAGCTCGGCCTCTACGCTGCAGTCGTTGAGGTGGCAGAAATCGACCACCGATTTCACCAGCTTCACGTTTTGCTCGAACGGATAGTGGCTGCCGTCGATCATCGCGCTGCGCACGCCCGCGTTCACCTTGCGGCAAATGTCGTCCAGCGACTCGTGGTGATCGAGGTGCAGCGCCAGCGGCATGTCGTAGGTCTGGGAGTAGGCGCTGCACAGGGCGTAGATCTCTTCCAGCGCAATGTGCTTGAAGGTGCCGGGCGTCCCAGCGAGGATCACCGGCGATCGCATTTCGCTGCACGTTTCGAGGATCGCCTGGATCGTCTCGGCGTTGTGAATGTTGAACGCGGGCACGGCGTAGCCTTTGGCCTGCGCGTCCTGCAGAAGGTATTTGGTTGAGATAATGCTCATGGTGCGATCCTCTTAAGCCTGCCACGGATGAATAATGACGCCCTGCACGACGCGGTTTACGGTGCCGCTGGCGGACGGCGTATCGGGGGTGTTGCCCACGCTCAGGGACTGGGTGAGCGCGAAGACCTGGGCATACATCAGGAAGCAAAACGCCTGCTCCACGTCGATAAACGTCCGCGACGGCGGCAGCAGAATGTGCGGCCCGGCTTCGACGATCGGATCGCTTTCAGCGGCAATCGCCACCACGCCCATCGCCTGGCGATCCCGTCGCAGCTCGGCCAGCAGATCCAGATCGTACCGGCGGGTATACGGATGGCTGGAAACAAACACGACGATCAGCGTCTCACCGTCCACCAGCGATTTCGGCCCGTGGCGAAAGCCGGTAGGGGAGTCATAAAACGCGGCCAGCTTGCCCGCCGTCAGCTCCAGCACCTTCAGCGCCGACTCGCGCGCCGCGCCCTGCAGCCCGCCGCTGCCGAGGTAAACAATCCTTTTCCACGGCTCGCTGCCGAACACGCCCTGGCTGAAATCGCCTAGCGAGGTGAGGATCGCCCTGCAGCGATCGGCCACGTCGCGGAAGGTGCTGGCGTTGATCGTCTCGGGCGCGAATACCGCCAGGCAGCTCGCCATCATGGTGGTGATGCTGCTGGTCATCGCGAAGCCGCGATCGTGCGTCTCGGCGGGCATCAGCAGGGCATAGGCGTTATCGCTGTCGATGGCGTTCTGGTAGAGGCTTCCCGCTTCGTTACAGGTGATCGACAGGTGGTAGCACTCCGGCACGAACTGGTTTGCCAGCTCGACGGCCGCGACGCTTTCCGGGCTGTTGCCGGAGCGGGCAAACGAGACCAGCAGCAGCGGGCGCGCCGGGCTGAAGTAATCCATCGGGTTGGTGACCAGGTCCGTGGTGGGCACGGCGCTGATGTTTTTCCCGGTGCGGCTGGCGAGCCACGGGGCAATAATGTCGCCGATAAACGCGGAGGTTCCCGCGCCGGTCAGCACGATCCGCAGATCGCTTTTGCGCAGCAGCGGCGTCAGGAAGCCGTCGATCGACGATCGCAGGTTGTCGATATTGTTGAGCGAGCGGATCCAGCTGTCGGGCTGCTGGCGGATCTCGCTTTCTGTCCATGTGCCGGTGGCGGCGGTATTCATTTCAGGCATAACTCAGTCCTTAGTCGCGTGAATGTCACTTCAGACGCAGGCAAACAGGTTGCTATCTTTCGTTTCGTTTCACTTGTTCACGTAAGCAGTTAAATAAAATCTATAGAAAAGAAATCGAAAGTTCAATGAGAGAAAGGAAATAAAACGAAAAGTGTGATCGCAAAGGAAATGCGAACAACGAAGGAAAGGAAAAGAAAGGCCTTACGATTGGGCGTCGCAAGGCCAAATGGACAGACAAAGAAAGGTCTAAAGGGGGAGAGCCTGATCCTGAATCCAGATATTCTGCAGGTGTAAACCGTCGTCTAGCGCGATCAGGTTTGCGCGCTTGCCCGGCCTCAGCGAGCCAAGCTTGCCGTCGATGCCCAGCAGGCGGGCCGGATGCAGCGAAGCCATATGTATCGCCTCTTCAGGCGCTGCGCCTGCCAGCTCGACCATATTCCGCACGGCGGCATCCAGCGAAAGCGTGCTGCCCGCCAGCCCGCCGGACGCGGTGCGCACCACGCCGCTTTGCATAACAACGTCCTCACCGCACAGCGTGTAGCACCCGTCGGGCATGCCTGCGGCCTGCATCGCGTCGGTGATTAACACCACGCGATCCTTCGCGCAGCAGGTGCAAAGCCGCATGGCGACCGGATGCACGTGGTGGCCGTCGGCAATCAGCTCCAGCCACGCCCGCGCATCGGTAAGCCCTGCGCCCACCATGCCCGGCTCGCGATGGTGCAGCCCGGTCATGCCGTTGTAGCAGTGCACCAGCCCGTCCGCCCCCGCGTCAAAGGCGGCGCGGGTTTGCTCGCACGTGGCGGCGCTGTGCCCGAGCATGACGCGCACGCCCCGCTGCTTGAGGTGGCGAATTGCCGCGAGCGCGCCCGCTTTTTCGGGGGCCAGCGCCACCGCGCGCAGCGTGTTCCGCGAGACGGCAATCAGCGCGTCCAGCTCGGCGATGTCCAGCTCCCGAAACAGCTCCGGCGGGTGAGCGCCTTTGTTCTGCGGCGTAAAATAGGGCCCTTCCAGGTAGCTGCCCAAAACGTTCGCGCCGGGACCGCCGGACGCAACCCGACGGGCGATGCGCCCGAGCGCCGCGTGAATGGCCGCCAGCGGCGCGGTAACGGTCGTGGGCACAAACGCCCCCACGCCTTCGCGCGCCTTGTGCATGGCTAAGGTATCAAGCGCGCCGGGCGCATCGTCCATCACATCCACGCCCGCGCCGCCGTGGACGTGGATGTCGATGTAGGCCGGGCAAAGGCGCTCGGCCTCGCGGGCCGTCACGCCCGCGGGAATCGGTTCGATTGCGGTGATGACGCCGTCATCCATGCGCAGCTGGTGGTCGGTCAGCCAGCCCGCTTCCGTGAGCAGCCGACGCGCGCGCAGCAGCTGGCTCATATGCCTTCCTCGGCGGGCGCGTCCTCGCGACAGCGCGCCAGCTCGTCAACCAGGCTAGTCAGCCCGCGGTGCCCGCACGCCAGCGCCTGCAGGCGAAACGCTTCGCTGCTGAGCCCGTCGCGCTCCAGCACCATCTCCAGTAAGAGTTGAAGATTGGTGCCGGTTATCACTTCGCTACCCGGTCTTTGCATCGCCAGCGTCGAGGCCACGCGAAACGGCGTGCCGCCCAGCAGGTCGGTGAGAAACACAATATCGTGCCGCGCGTCCAGGCTGTTCACCGCCTGCTCAAGCTGCTCGGTGAGCCGCGCGGTGGTGGACGACTCGGGAAAATCGATGGCGATAAACTGCGGCTGCTCGCCGAGGATCTGCTTCATCGCCTGCTCAAGCCCGCTGGCAAAGCCGCCGTGGCCCGTCAAAATAATGCCTAACATCGCAACCTCTTTGCTTTTACAGGAAGTGAAGGAACTTGCCGACCACGCCCAGCACCACGGTGATGCCAATCAGGCGCAGTGGGCTCCAGCCGCGGCGCACCAGCCAGAACATGGTCAGGGTGTAGACCAGCGGCAGGAAGGCGGGCATCAGCTTGTCGATAACGTCGGCTTGCAGCTTGACCACCGCATCCCCGGCCTTAATCTCCAGCGTGGTGTTGAGGCGCACGTAGGTTGCCACCAGCGCGCCGATGACCGTCATCCCGACGATGGAGGCGGCGTGTCCGACCTTTTTGGTGTTGGCTTTTATCAGCGGGATCGCCGCCACGCCCATGCGGTAGGCGTAGTGCGCCAGGCCAAACCGCAGGCCGAGGTGGACCACGTTAAACAGCACGATAAAGACCACGGCGCCGAGTATGGAACCCTGGAGCGCCAGGCTGGCGCCGATGCCGCCGCAGATGGGCAGCAGCGTTAGCCAGAACATGGCGTCGCCGATGCCGCCGAGCGGCGCGCCCACGGCAATCTTGGTGCTCTGAATGCTGTTCACGTCCTGCTTGGAGCGCTCCATCGCCAGGATAATGCCGATCACAAACGTCACCAGGAACGGGTGGGTGTTGAAGAAGCCCATGTGGCCCTTCATGGCGCGCGCCAGGTCCCGCTTGTTGGTGTGGATCTTTTTCAGCGCGGGCAGCAGTCCGTAAAGCCAGCCGGAGGCCTGCATACGCTCGTAGTTAAACGAGGCCTGCAGCAGCATGGAGCGCCAGGCCACGCGGTTGATGTCTTTTTTCGTCAGCTCGGCGCCGATGCCCTGGTCTTCGTAGACGTTTTCATTGACGCCGGTGAGCAGGGTTTCCTCGCTCTCGGACGCGCCCGGCAGAACGGTGTGGTTAGATGCCATCTTCAAATTCCTCTTTTTGCGCAGCGGGAGCAGACGGTTCAGGCGATTTTCGCATCAGGTCGATCAGCGCCATGGCCAGCGCGGCGGCGGCAATCGCCAGCACCGGCAGCTTCAGCCAGGCCGCGGCGACAAAGCCGATAATGAAATAGGGGATATAGACGTTTTTCATCATGATCTTCAGCAGCACGGCGAAGCCGATCGCGGGCATGATGCCGCCCGCCACGCCGAGGCCGTCAATCAGGCGCTCCGGCAGGACGTCAATGGCGGTTTTCGCGTGTTCCGCGCCGAAGTAGATCGGCAGGAAAGCGCACAGGAAGTAGAAGACGCCGAGCGCCAGCAGCGCGAGGTAGTTAACCCGCTCGATGCCGCGGGTATCGGCATTGGCCGCCATGCGGTCGCAGCGGGACATCACGCCCGACATCACCGAGAACAGGAACGTGATCCCCATCTGAACCGCCACCGCAAACGGCACGGCGACCCCAACGGCGACGTCCGGCTTCACGCCCGTGGTGATGGCGAACGTGGTGCCAACGATGGTGCCGATAATGACGTTCGGCGGCTGCGCGCCCGCCAGCGGGGCCAGCCCCATCCAGACCAGCTCCAGCGTACCGCCGGTCAAAATGCCGGTATGCAAATCGCCCAGAATCAGGCCAACCAGCGGCCCGAGCACCACCGGGCGGTGCATATGCGTTAACCCGTTAAACATGTCCAGGCCCGCGATAAAGGCAAGGATGCCTAACGCGAATGCCTGCAATAGACTGATTTCCATTGTGAATCCCTCAAAGTAGTGTAAAGAGATCCAAAGCAGTTTCTGTTGGAACGCCCTGAACGAAGCATTCCACACCGGCGGCCTTCAAACCGTTAAAGGCCGCAACATCGTTAGCGTCTACAGATACCGTTTTGGCAATTTGCCGTTTGCCATTGGCGTAGTGCATGTTTCCCACGTTGATACGGGCGACGGGAACGCCGCCCTCCACCAGCCTGAGAAAATCCGCGGGCGATTTGCAGACCAGCAGAATTTTCTGCCGATCGGCGGCGCGGTGAATGTTGTCGATCGTTTTTTGCAGCGACCAAAAGCGCACGGCGATCCCTTCCGCGAGCACCATTTCCATCAGGTTTTGCTGAACCGGATCCTCTGCAACCTCGTCATTGGCCACCAGCACCAGGTTTGCCCCCGCAAACCCCACCCACTGCACGCCGACCTGACCGTGGATCAGGCGCTCATCGATGCGGCATAAAACAATGTTTGGCATAGCGTTTTCCTCGTTTTTAATTATGCGTTTTGAGCCGTTACGCCTTCACAGGCGGCGTGGTACTGCTGGAGTATGTCCTGAATGTGGTCAATGATGAGTTCCCGCGGCGTGGACTTGAGAGCACCCTCGCGAACTTTTACGTACTGCAACGGCAGGTACTGGCTGATCAGCGGCAGCGGGATCGGCTCGTCCGCCAGGTTGCGCACCAGGCGATCGAACGCGTCATCGATCTGCGCGTCGGGCCAGTAGTAGCGCACGCGGTCAGAGTAGCTGTAGCCGCGCGCCAGCCGCCGGGCGTGGCCGTCGCCGTGGTAGTGGCTTTGCCAGTATTCCGGGCGGTCGAGCATGACGTTTTCCAGCACGTGGCGCAGGCCGGAGCTGGCTTTGGCGGGCAGCAGCTCCTCTTCAATGGCGGCAAGCGAAAACAGCGCTTCGCGTAGGGCGAAGGTGAGCGCCGGGCCGACCTTGAGGATGGCGAAGTGATCTTTCACCAGCTGGCGCAGGGCCTGCGGCGTCTGGTAGTCCGTGGAGTGCGCTTCAAACACCAGCGTGTCGTAGGCTTCCACCATCCTGCTGAGCGCGACGGCTTTCTGCGGCTGATAGTCGCAGACGTGGGCGTGGTCGAACTCGACGCCGGGCTGGACCACCAGGCCAATGATGCGCGGCCAGATGTCGCTTAGCCCTTCCTTTTCGAAGGCGTGACGATGCGCCTCAAGCGTGGCGCGGGCGGCGTCCGGCGTGGTGACTTCCAGCTCGGTCAGCGTTTCGTGCGCGCCGCCGGGGACGGGCACCTCGGTGCCGATCACGTAGACCAGGTCGGATGCGCCAAAGCGCTCACGGCAGGTCTCTTCGGCAATCCTGGCCAGGTGCGCCGCGCGTTCGGCGACGATGGCGTCGGTTAAGGGGACCGGATCGTCTTCACAGGACATGCTGCAGTCGAGGTGGATCTTTTTGAACCCGGCGGCGACGTAGCTTTTGATCAGATCGTCGGCGTGCGCCATCGCCTGCTGCGCCGGCTGGTTTTGCCAGCGGTTTGGCCCCAGGTGATCTCCCCCGAGGATCAGCTGCGAGGTCGGGAAGCCGAGCGATTCGGCCATGCGGCAGACAAACCCGTGAAAATCGGCGGGCGTCATGCCGGTGTAGCCGCCAAACTGATCCACCTGGTTGGAGGTGGCCTCAATCAGCAGCGGCGTTTGGTGGGTATGGGCGTAACGAATTGCGGCTTCAAGAACCAGCGGATGCGCGGAACAGACGGCATAGATTCCGCTTGTATTCCCCCGTTTATGGTGTTTCACCATATCTGTCAGATGTTTCACTTTCCTCTCCATTTCGGATGGTGATGGCATTCATCTTTCGTTTTGTTTCATTTGATACTGCATTATGGTGTGGTAAAAATAAAACGAAAGATAATGGTTTTCCGATCTGTTTCACAAAAGAAACATAATGAAAGGTTTCAGCGCCCGTGTCGCTTTCGTCTACGCGCCAGACAGAACTTGCATTCGCGCAAAAGAAAGGCGTTAATAGGCAAAACGAGATGAAACGAAAGTTTATTGATTAAGGAGCTCGTATGAGCAGCACCGATTCATCCGCGGAAAAGCGCATCACCGGCACCAGCGAAAGGCGAGAGCACATTATTCAGCGGTTGCGGGCGCAGGGAAGCGTGCAGGTTAACGATCTTTCTCAGCTTTACGGCGTGTCGACGGTGACGATCCGTAACGATCTGGCGTTTCTGGAGAAGCAGGGCATCGCGGTTCGCGCTTACGGCGGCGCGCTGATTTGTGAGGGCAATGCCCCTGGCGCGGAGCCTTCCGTCGAGGACAAAAGCTCGCTGAATACCGCGGTGAAGCGCAGCATTGCGCAGGCGGCGGCCGGGCTGGTGAAGCCGGGGCATCGCATCATTCTGGATTCGGGCACCACGACGTTTGAAATCGCGCGCATGCTGCGCCAGCATACGGACGTGATCGCGATGACCAACGGCATGAACGTGGCGAATGCGCTGCTGGAGGCGGAAGGGGTGGAGCTGCTGATGACCGGCGGGCATTTACGCCGCCAGTCGCAATCGTTCTACGGCGACCAGGCGGAGCAGTCGCTGCAGAATTACCACTTTGACCTGCTGTTTCTGGGCGTCGACGCCATCGATCTCGATCGCGGCGTCAGCACCCACAACGAAGACGAGGCGCGGCTAAACCGCAAAATGTGCGAGGTGGCGGAGCGGATTATCGTCGTGACCGACTCCAGCAAGTTTAACCGCTCGAGCCTGCACAAGATTATCGACACGCAGCGTATCGATATGATTATCGTGGATGAGGATATTCCGGTGGAGAGCCTGGAAGGGCTGCGTAAAAGCGGGATTGAGGTGGTGCTGGTGTAAGGGAGTTTTACCCCTCACCCTAACCCTCTCCCCAAAGGGGAGAGGGGACAGTTCGGTGCGATTTTCACCCTCTCCCCTGTGGGGAGAGGGCAGGGTGAGGGGAACAATCACGTCACCGGAGCCGGGTTAAACACCGCCAGCTGGTTATGCAATCCCCACTGGTCGGAAAACGTCTTCTTCCGCCCGCTCGCCACGTCCAGAATGAAGTGGAACAGCTTCCAGCCCACGTCCTCGATGCTCTCTTCGCCGGTGGCAATGGTGCCCGCGTTGATGTCCATTAGATCGTACCAGCGGTTTGCCAGCTCGGTGCGGGTGGCCATCTTGATTACCGGCACCGCCATCAGCCCGTACGGCGTGCCGCGCCCGGTCGTGAACACCTGCACCGTAATGCCGGACGCCACCTGCTGCGTGCCGCAGACGAAATCGCTGGCAGGCGTTGCCGCGTAAATCAGCCCGCGCTTCGTCGGACGCTGCCCCGGCGAGAGCACTTCGACAATCGCGCTCTGGCCGGACTTGGCAATCGAGCCGAGGGCCTTTTCCACCACGTTCGCCAGGCCGCCCTTTTTGTTGCCCGGAGACGGGTTCGCGCTGCGATCCGTTTTGCCCATATCCAGGTAATTATCGTACCAGGCCATCTCCTCCAGCAGGCGCTTGCCCACCTCCTCGTTGACGGCGCGCGGCGTAAGCAGGTGAATGGCGTCGCGCACTTCGGTCACCTCGGAGAACATCACCGTGGCGCCGCAGCGCACGAACAGATCCGACGCATAGCCGACCGCCGGGTTGGCCGTAACGCCGGAAAACGCGTCGCTGCCGCCGCACTGCGTCCCGACCACCAGCTCGGAGGCGGGGCAGGTTTCGCGCTGGCGCCGGTTGAGCTTCTCCAGATGGCGCTCCGCGACCTGTAGAATGTCGTCGACCATCGACCTGAAGCCCACGTGACGCTCGTCCTGCAGGCGCACGATGCTGGCGCTGTCCACCGCAATGGCCTGCACGTCCTCCGTGCCCTGCAGCAGGCGTTCAGGCTGAAGCTTCTCGCAGCCCAGCCCGATGACCATAATCTCGCCGCCAAAGTTCGGGTTCAGGGCGAGGTTGTGGATGGTTCGAATCGGCACCACGGCGGCGGGCGCATTGATCGCCACGCCGCAGCCGTAAAGGTGGTTAAGCCCGACCACGCCGTCGACGTTCGGGTATTTCGGCAGCAGGTCGCGCTCGATAATTTTCACTACGTAGTCCACTACGCCCGCCACGCAGTGCACGCTGGTGGTGATGCCC
The DNA here is from genome assembly GCF_041399425.1 of Enterobacter sp. KBR-315C3_2022. Taxonomy (NCBI): domain Bacteria; kingdom Pseudomonadati; phylum Pseudomonadota; class Gammaproteobacteria; order Enterobacterales; family Enterobacteriaceae; genus Enterobacter; species Enterobacter sp. KBR-315C3_2022. The sequence continues at coordinate 113,475 of NZ_JBGKEB010000010.1, read as the reverse complement.
AGCAGGTTCTTGGTGCCTACGCTGCCGTCGGCGTTGCGGTAGCCTTCGAAGGTGTAGCCCTCAAGCGGCGGGAGCGGCTCCGGCACGCGCGTCGCCAGCGGCAGCGTGTTCAGCGGCGGGGCTTCTGGCAGTTCAACCAGCGATTCCTCGACCCAGCTGCCGCGTGGGATAGCCCGCACCGCGTAGCCGATCGTTTCGCCATAGCGCACGATTTCACCCCCCGCGGGGATGTCCACCAGCGCGACCTTATGCCCCTGCGGGATATGCTCAATCAGCTTCAGCCCATCGGGGAAGCGGGTTCCGGCCTTTAGGCCGTTGTCGTTAACAATAATCGCCACGTTATCGGTGTCGTGAACTTTGATATAAAACGCCGTCGACGGCGGTTGTCGAATTTCAATGTCGGCCATTGCTCAATATTCTCCAGCAAAGAATCTGATAATAAATGCAGCCAATTTTCTTATGGCAGAAATAAAAACGCGGCTTTCAGAAATAAAGCATGTCAGGAGAATAGACGAGAAAATGTGATCGCGATCGCGCCCGAACCCGCGATGTCTGATTCTGTGCATCAGCGCCCAGTGGTTCGTGCATATGCTCAAACTATTATTAGCAAGGGCCGCGATACTTGAGCATTAGAACAATGTGCTGCCGGGGAGGGGGCATTATACTGAATGACGATTTTATCACCCTGAATTTAAGTCTGAGAATAAATAACGGACAAACATTAATACCGAATACGGCTGCGGAATTAAAAAGGTAAACGCGATGAATAACGATATCTTCCCGAACAGGTTTAAAGCCGCCCTTGCGGCACACCAGGTCCAGATTGGCTGTTGGTCCGCGCTGGCAAACCCCATCAGCACCGAAGTGCTTGGCCTGGCCGGATTCGACTGGCTGGTGCTGGACGGTGAACACGCGCCGAATGACATCACCACCTTTATTCCGCAGCTTATGGCGCTGAAGGGCAGCAGCAGCGCGCCGGTGGTGCGCGTGCCGACCAACGAACCGGTGATCATCAAGCGTCTTCTGGACATTGGTTTCTATAACTTCCTGATCCCGTTTGTGGAAACCGAGGAAGAGGCGGTACGGGCCGTGGCCTCTACCCGCTACCCGCCGGAGGGCATTCGCGGCGTTTCCGTCTCCCACCGCGCGAATATGTTTGGCACCGTGCCGGACTACTTTACGCAGTCGAACAAGAACATCACCATCCTGGTGCAGATTGAGAGCCTGCAGGGCGTGGATAACGTTGACGCCATCGCCTCCACCGACGGCGTCGACGGCATCTTCGTCGGGCCGAGCGACCTGGCCGCGGCGCTGGGCCATCTGGGCAACGCCGGTCATCCCGAGGTGCAGCGCGCGATCCAGCACATTTTTGCGCGCGCCAGGGCGCACGGTAAGCCGTCCGGCATTCTGGCTCCGGTTGAGGCGGACGCGCGGCGCTACCTGGAGTGGGGCGCGACTTTCGTTGCCGTCGGCAGCGACCTGGGCATCTTCCGCTCCGCCACGCAGAAGCTTGCGGACGCTTTTAAAAAATAACCATCCTTGAGGAAAACAGATTATGACGCTGAAAGTGGGTTTTATTGGCCTGGGCATTATGGGCAAACCAATGAGCAAAAACCTCATCAAAGCCGGTTACTCGCTGGTGGTTTCCGATCGTAACCCTGAATCGGTGGCTGAGGTGATTGCCGCCGGTGCGGAAGCGGCATCCACCGCGAAGGCCATTGCCGAACAGTGCGACGTGATTATCACCATGCTGCCAAACTCCCCGCACGTGAAAGAGGTCGCCCTGGGAGAGAACGGCATTATCGAGGGCGCGAAGCCGGGCCTGGTGGTGATCGACATGAGCTCCATCGCACCGCTCGCGAGCCGCGAAATCAGCGAGGCGCTGAAGGCGAAAGGCGTGGATATGCTGGACGCGCCGGTCAGCGGCGGCGAGCCAAAAGCCATCGACGGCACGCTGTCGGTGATGGTGGGCGGTGATAAGGCTATTTTCGACAAATACTACGATCTGATGAAGGCGATGGCCGGTTCGGTGGTGCATACCGGAGAGATCGGCGCGGGCAACGTGACCAAGCTGGCAAACCAGGTGATCGTGGCGCTGAACATCGCGGCGATGTCGGAAGCCCTGACGCTGGCGACCAAGGCCGGGGTCAACCCTGAGCTGGTGTATCAGGCGATCCGCGGCGGCCTGGCGGGCAGCACCGTGCTGGATGCCAAAGCGCCGATGGTAATGGATCGCAACTTCAAGCCGGGATTCCGCATCGACCTGCACATTAAAGACCTGGCGAACGCGCTGGACACTTCCCACGGCGTGGGCGCGCAGCTGCCGCTGACGGCTGCGGTGATGGAGATGATGCAGGCGCTGCGCGCGGACGGCATGGGCACTGCGGACCACAGCGCGCTGGCGTGCTACTACGAGAAGCTGGCGAAGGTGGAAGTCTCCCGCGCGTAAGGATGCATACCTAAGGGTGACAGCGGGGCGCAAACCCTCTATACTGCGCGCCGAAGCTGACCAGACAGTCGCCGCTTCGTCGTCGTCCCTTTCGGGGGAGACGGGCGGAGGGGAGGAAAGTCCGGGCTCCATAGGGCAGGGTGCCAGGTAACGCCTGGGGGGGAAACCCACGACCAGTGCAACAGAGAGCAAACCGCCGATGGCCCGCGCAAGCGGGATCAGGTAAGGGTGAAAGGGTGCGGTAAGAGCGCACCGCGCGGCTGGCAACAGTCCGTGGCACGGTAAACTCCACCCGGAGCAAGGCCAAATAGGGGTTCACATGGTACGGCCCGTACTGAACCCGGGTAGGCTGCTTGAGCCAGTGAGCGATTGCTGGCCTAGATGAATGACTGTCCACGACAGAACCCGGCTTATCGGTCAGCTTCAACTTCTTTCAAAACCCCGCCTCGGCGGGGTTTTTTGCTTATTGCGCGAGCGAGATGAATGACTGTCCACTCCGCTTTCTATGAAAGAACGCGGCTTATCGGTCAGCTTCAACTTTTTTCAAAACCCCGCTCCGGCGGGGTTTTTTGCTTTCTGCTTTTTGTTCCAGCCATTGTAGGCCGGGTAAGCGAAGCGCCACCCGGCAACCCCACAAACGACATCAATTCTCATTTTTGCGACGCTAAGCACATTTCACTGTTTTCTTCACGCTATCGCCTTTACCCTGCCTGGTTACGATCGTAATCACAAAATTTCGCGCTGAAAACGGACTTTTTTTCAGTGTTGTGAATTTGTTGGTGATGTTAACTCAATGGGGGTGGATGTTTTCTCATTTGATAAATAAATATTGAATATCAAAACATTTACTTGGTGAATATGTGACCTGTTCCACTCTTTATGCTGCACTGCGCTTATTATTATTCCCTTATTTGATAAATTACAAAAATGGTTTAAACAGTAATTGGCTATTTATTCACCTTTAATTGCTTGAAAGTTAGTCTTTATTGATATTTCTCTGAAGCGGAAAATATCTGCGGTTATCGCCATAAAATAAATTTATTACTGCGGGTTTTATTGACATATATCAGCGAAAAGTCATTTGTGAATGTGGTTAATTCATTGTTTAAAAAGGATTTTTGTTGATCTTTATGGGGTGTGCTATTAATGCGAAAAGACGAACTGTGAGTAACAGCACATACCCTTCTGGATAATATTGAGTAGAATCCACGGCGTCATAGGGAAATAAGCGCAGAATATTATGAACACTATTATTCTACCGAAAACTCAGCACCTCGTGGTATTTCAGGAAGTCATTAAAAGTGGCTCCATAGGTTCTGCTGCAAGACAACTTGGCCTGACGCAGCCCGCCGTCAGCAAAATCATCAACGATATTGAATCCTACTTTGGCGTAGAGGTGATGGTCCGCAAAAACACCGGCGTGAAGCTGACCGCCGCGGGCCAGGTGCTGCTGTCGTACTCCGAGTCGATCACTCGCGAAATGAAAAACATGGTGAGCGAAATTAACAGCCTCAGCTTTAGCACCGTTATGGACGTCTCCTTTGGCTATCCGTCGCTGATTGGCTTCACCTTCCTGTCGGAGATGATCAAAAAGTTCAAGGAAGTGTTCCCGAAAGCTCGCGTCTCAATGTATGAAGCGCAGCTCTCTTCGTTCCTGCCCGCCATCCGCGACGGCCGGCTGGACTTTGCCATCGGCACGCTCAGCGACGAGATGCTGCTGCAGGACCTTCACGTTGAGCCGCTGTTTGAATCCGAATTTGTGCTGGTGGCCAGCAAATCACGAACGTGCACCGGATCGACAACCCTGGCATCGCTCACGCATGAACATTGGGTGATGCCGCAAACCGATATGGGCTACTACAAAGAACTTCTGACCACCCTGCAAGACAACCACATCAGCATTGAAAACATCGTCCAGACCGATTCCGTCGTCACCATCTATAACCTTGTGCTCAATGCCGACTACCTGACGGTTATTCCTCGCGACATGATTGCGCCGTTCGGTTCCGATCAGTTTATCGTGCTGCCGGTTGAGGATGAGCTGCCCGTGGCGCGCTACGCCGCGGTGTGGTCAAAAAATTACCGCATTAAAAAATCGGCTTCGGTATTAGTCGAGCTGGCTAAACAATATTCATCCCTGAACGACGCGCGACGACGATGTTGAATTAATACGCTACTCCGCCTGAACGTTTTTAAAACACCCAGAGCGCAATTGTTGACGCTCTGAACCCCGGACTTTGCCCTAAAACAATCAATTATTATAACGAGGATATTATGCACATTACCTACGACCTCCCGGTGACCATCGACGATATTCAGGATGCCAGAAAACGCCTGGCAGGTAAGATATATAAAACCGGTATGCCGCGCTCGAATTATCTCAGCGAACGCTGCAAGGGGGAAATATTCCTCAAGTTCGAGAATATGCAGCGTACCGGCTCGTTTAAAATCCGCGGCGCGTTTAATAAATTAAGCTCGCTGACCGATGCGGAAAAACGCAAGGGCGTAGTCGCCTGTTCGGCAGGGAACCACGCCCAGGGCGTTTCGCTCTCCTGCGCGATGCTCGGCATTGATGGAAAAGTGGTGATGCCGATGGGCGCGCCGAAGTCTAAAGTCGCCGCCACGCGCGACTACTCGGCGGAAGTGGTGCTGCACGGTGAGAACTTCAACGACACGATTGCCAAAGTGAGCGAAATCGTCGAGACGGAAGGCCGTATTTTTATCCCGCCTTACGACGACGCGAAGGTCATTGCCGGGCAGGGCACTATCGGCCTGGAAATTCTCGAAGATCTCTACGACGTCGATAACGTGATTGTGCCCATCGGCGGCGGTGGATTAATCGCCGGGATCGCCACGGCAATTAAATCCATTAACCCGACGATTAATATCATCGGCGTGCAGTCAGAAAATGTGCACGGCATGGCGGCATCGTATTACGCCGGCGAAATAATGAACCATCGCGTCACCGGCACGCTCGCGGACGGATGCGATGTTTCTCGTCCGGGTAATTTAACCTTCCAGATCGTTCGTGAACTGGTTGATGACATTGTGCTGGTCAGCGAAGACGAAATTCGCGACAGCATGATTGCCTTAATTCAGCGAAATAAAGTGATCACCGAGGGCGCAGGCGCGCTGGCCTGTGCGGCGCTATTAAGCGGCAAGCTTGACCACTACATTCAGGGGCGAAAAACCGTCAGCATTATTTCCGGCGGCAATATCGATCTTTCCCGTGTTTCCCAAATTACCGGCTTCGTTGACGCGTAAGGATGACCTATGAGCAACACTGAAAGCATTACTGTTGGCCAGACAAAAACGTCCACCTGGCGTAAGTCTGATACCACCTGGACGCTCGGCCTGTTTGGCACCGCCATTGGCGCAGGCGTGCTGTTCTTCCCGATCCGCGCAGGATTTGGCGGCCTGATCCCCATCCTGCTGATGCTGTTACTCGCCTACCCGATTGCCTTCTACTGCCACCGCGCGCTGGCGCGCCTGTGCCTGTCCGGCAGCAACGTTTCCGGAAACATTACGGAAACGGTGGAAGAACATTTCGGCAAGACCGGCGGGGTGGTGATCACCTTCCTCTACTTCTTTGCGATTTGCCCGCTGCTGTGGATTTACGGCGTCACCATTACCAACACCTTTATGACCTTCTGGGAAAACCAGCTCCAGCTTCCCGCGCTGAACCGCGGCTTTGTGGCGCTGTTCCTGCTGCTGCTGATGGCCTTCGTTATCTGGTTCGGTAAAGACCTGATGGTGAAGGTGATGAGCTTCCTGGTGTTTCCGTTTATCGCCAGCCTGGTGCTGATCTCCCTGTCGCTGATCCCGTACTGGAACTCCGCGGTCATTGACCAGGTGAACCTGAGCGATATCGCCTTCACCGGCCACGACGGCATTCTGGTCACGGTCTGGCTGGGAATTTCCATCATGGTCTTCTCCTTCAACTTCTCGCCGATTGTCTCCTCATTCGTGGTCTCGAAGCGTGAAGAGTATGAGCCAGAGTTCGGAAAAGAATTTACCGAGCAAAAATGTTCCAAAATCATCAGCCGCGCCAGCATGCTGATGGTGGCAGTGGTGATGTTCTTCGCCTTTAGCTGCCTGTTCACGCTCTCTCCGCAGAACATGGCGGAGGCCAAGGCGCAGAACATTCCGGTGCTCTCCTACCTGGCTAACCACTTTGCGTCAATGTCGGGCAGCAAGTCGACGTTCGCCACGGTGCTGGAATACGGCGCGTCCATCATCGCGCTGGTGGCAATCTTCAAATCCTTCTTCGGCCACTACCTGGGCACGCTGGAAGGGCTGAACGGCCTGGTGCTGAAGTTCGGCTACAAGGGCGACAAGAAGAAAGTGTCGGTGGGCAAGCTGAACACCATCAGCATGATTTTCATCATGGGCTCCACCTGGGTGGTGGCCTACGCCAACCCGAACATTCTTGACCTTATTGAAGCGATGGGCGCGCCGATTATCGCCTCGCTGCTGTGCCTGCTGCCGATGTACGCCATCCGCAAAACGCCCGCGCTGGCGAAATACAAAGGCAGAACGGAGAACATCTTCGTCACCGTTGTCGGCCTGCTGACCATTCTGAATATCGTTTACAAACTGTTCTAAACCAAGGCTCAGGATGAGCGGAGCAACACCATGATTGAGTTTCCGGTAGTACTGGTTATTAACTGCGGATCGTCCTCCGTGAAGTTTTCGGTGCTGGACGCCACAAGCTGCGAGGCCCTGGTGACGGGGCTCGCAGAGGGTATCAACACTGCAGAGGCCTTTATTTCCGTGAACGGGGGCGAGCCGGCCAGGCTGGCTCGTCAGGACTACGAAGGGGCGCTGGCCGCCATCGCCCTTGAGCTTGAGAAGCGCGACCTGATGGGCAGCGTGGCCTTTATCGGCCACCGCATCGCCCACGGCGGCGCGCTGTTCAGCGAGTCGACCCCGATCACCGATGAGGTTATTGAGCAGATCCGCCAGGTGTCGCCGCTGGCGCCTTTGCACAACTACGCCAATCTGAGCGGCGTGGAAGCGGCGGAGCGCCTGTTCCCGAACGTGCAGCAGGTGGCGGTTTTTGATACCAGCTTCCACCAGACGCTGCCGCCGCAGGCGTATCTGTACGGCCTGCCGTACCGCTACTTCGAGGAGCTGGGCGTGCGCCGCTACGGCTTCCACGGCACCTCTCACCGCTACGTGGCGGGCAGGGCGCACGCGCTGCTCGGGCTGTCGCCTGACGACAGCGGGCTGGTGATTGCCCACCTGGGCAACGGCGCGTCCATCTGCGCGGTGCGCAACGGTGAAAGCGTCGATACTTCAATGGGCATGACGCCGCTGGAAGGGCTGATGATGGGCACGCGCTGCGGCGACGTCGATTTTGGCGCGATGGCGTGGATCGCCCAGCAGACGGGGCAGTCGTTTGAGGATCTGGAGCGGGTGGTTAACAAGGAGTCCGGGCTGCTGGGGATCTCCGGCATCTCTTCGGATCTGCGCGCGCTGGAGAAGGCGTGGCACGCGGGGAACGCGCGCGCCCAGCTGGCGATCCAGACCTTTGTCCACCGCATCGCGCGGCATATTGCTGGGCACGCGGCGTCGCTGCACCGCCTCGACGCGGTGGTGTTCACCGGCGGCATTGGCGAAAACTCAGCGCTTATCCGCGCGCTGGTGGCCGAGCACCTTCAGGTCTTTGGCATCGCCCTGGACGAGGCCCAAAACGCCCTGCCGGGCAGCGCGGGCGAGCGCGTGATTTCCAGTGCGTCCTCCCGGGTCGCCTGCGCGGCAATCCCGACCAACGAAGAAAAAATGATCGCGCTCGACGCCCTGCGCCTTGGCAAGGTTGCGTCGGATGCGGCTTACGCCTGATAAAGCGAGAATCTCATGAAAGTAACGATCGATACGGGCGTCGCGCCCTACAGCGACGCATGGGCCGGGTTTCGCGGTGAAGAATGGAAAAACGCCGTCAACGTGCGCGATTTTATTCAGCATAACTACACCCCTTATGAAGGCGATGAAGCTTTCCTCGCGCAGGCGACGCCTGCAACGACGGCGCTCTGGCAGAAGGTGATGGTCGGCATTCGACAGGAGAACGCCACCCACGCCCCGGTAGATTTTGACACCAATATCGCGACGACGATCACCGCCCATGGGCCGGGCTACATCGACCAGGATCTGGAGACGATCGTCGGCCTGCAAACCGACAAGCCGCTCAAGCGCGCGCTGCATCCTTACGGCGGGATCAACATGATCCGCAGCTCGTTCGAAGCCTACGGTCGCGAGATGGATCCGCAGTTCGAATACCTGTTCACGGACCTGCGCAAAACCCACAACCAGGGCGTGTTTGACGTCTACTCCCCGGAGATGATGCGCTGCCGTAAATCCGGCGTGCTGACGGGCCTGCCGGACGGCTACGGGCGCGGGCGCATCATCGGCGACTACCGCCGCGTGGCGCTGTACGGCATCAGCTACCTGGTGCGCGAGCGCGAGCTGCAGTTCGCCGATCTTCAGGGCAGGCTCGAGCGCGGTGAGGATCTGGAAGCGACGATCCGCCTGCGCGAAGAGCTGGCGGAGCACAGGCGCGCGCTGCTGCAGATCCAGCAGATGGCGGCGAGCTATGGCTTTGACATCTCGCGCCCGGCGATGAACGCCCAGGAGGCGGTGCAGTGGGTCTACTTTGCCTATCTGGCGGCGGTCAAATCCCAGAACGGCGGGGCGATGTCGCTCGGGCGCACGGCGACGTTCCTCGACGTCTACATCGAGCGCGACATGCAGGCCGGACGCCTGAACGAGCAGCAGGCGCAGGAGCTGATCGACCACTTCATCATGAAGATCCGCATGGTGCGCTTCCTGCGCACGCCGGAGTTCGACACGCTCTTCTCCGGCGATCCGATCTGGGCGACGGAGGTGATCGGCGGCATGGGGCTGGACGGCCGCACGCTGGTGACCAAAAACAGCTTCCGCTATCTGCACACGCTGCACACCATGGGCCCCGCGCCGGAGCCGAACCTGACGATCCTCTGGTCGGAAGCGCTGCCGATCGCCTTCAAAAAATACGCCGCCCAGGTGTCGATCGTTACCTCGTCGCTGCAGTATGAAAACGACGATCTGATGCGTGCCGACTTCGACAGCGACGACTACGCGATCGCCTGCTGCGTCAGCCCGATGGTGATCGGCAAGCAGATGCAGTTCTTCGGGGCGCGCGCAAACCTCGCCAAAACGCTGCTGTATGCGATTAACGGCGGCGTGGACGAGAAGCTGAAAATCCAGGTCGGGCCGAAAACCGCGCCGCTGCTGGACGACGTGCTGGACTACGACACGGTGATGGCGAGCCTGGACCACTTTATGGACTGGCTGGCGGTGCAGTACATCAGCGCGCTGAACCTTATCCACTATATGCACGACAAGTACAGCTACGAAGCCTCGCTGATGGCCCTGCACGATCGCGACGTGTATCGCACCATGGCCTGCGGCATCGCCGGGCTGTCGGTGGCGGCGGATTCCCTGTCCGCCATCAAATACGCCACGGTGAAGCCGGTGCGCGACCATACCGGGCTGGCGGTGGATTTCGTCATTGAGGGCGACTACCCGCAGTACGGCAACAACGACGACCGCGTGGACAGCATCGCCTGCGACCTGGTTGAGCGCTTTATGAAGAAAATTCAGGCGCTGCCGACCTACCGCAACGCGGTGCCGACCCAGTCGATCCTGACGATCACCTCGAACGTGGTGTACGGCCAGAAGACCGGGAACACGCCGGACGGACGCCGCGGCGGCACGCCGTTTGCGCCGGGCGCAAACCCGATGCACGGGCGCGACAGAAAAGGGGCGGTGGCGTCGTTAACCTCCGTCGCCAAGCTGCCGTTTACCTACGCGAAGGATGGGATCTCCTACACCTTCTCGATCGTGCCGCAGGCGCTGGGCAAGGATGAGCCGGTGCGTAAAACCAACCTCGTGGGGCTGCTCGACGGTTACTTCCATCACGAAGCCTCGATCGAGGGCGGCCAGCACCTGAACGTTAACGTCATGAACCGGGAGATGCTGCTGGACGCCATTGAGCATCCTGAGAACTACCCGAACCTGACGATTCGCGTTTCGGGCTACGCGGTACGGTTTAACGCGCTCACCCGCGAGCAGCAGCAGGACGTGATTTCAAGGACGTTTACGCACGCGATGTAACGCCAGGCAGACCCTAAGCCCCCTCCCGCGAGGGGGCTTTTTTGTGCCCGAAGAACATACAAAATTGTTTATATAATTAATCACACATATTCATCCGCTCTTGAAAAACAATGTGCCTGCTTTTCACTACAACAAAATGTAAGGACAGTAAGATGATGAAAATGACCCGTATTGCGCTGGTGGCTGCGTCCCTGACGGTGTGCAGCTTTGCGGCTCAGGCTGCCAACGTAGATTCTGCCCCGGCTCCGGCGCAGGATCCGCTGGTGCAGCACCTGAAGCTGAGTAAAGATCAGGTGAAGAAGATTGAAAATCTCCACCAGACGCTGGAACAGAACGTCAGCAAAATCCCGATGACCGGCATTAAGGACGGCGCGCTGATTGAGATGTTCCATGCCGGAAAATGGAATGAAAGCACGGTAAAAAATCAGCTTTCTGCCTTCAGCAAAATTGAACAGCAGGCGCGCTACTATCGCGTGAAATACTATTTCGACGTCAGCCAGGTGCTGACGCCAGAGCAGCGTACGCAGGTGAAAGCCGATATGGCGAAGGCGCTGTCTGAGTGATTTCAGTTTTTGTAATTTGAAAGAGACCTCACAGAATCATTTAAAATAGATTCTGTGAGGATAGCTTCTCATTGTGCTGAAGTTCGTTCGTTCCATGCATCGGAGAACTGTATATTGCCATCGCAGTAGGTCCAGATAGCTTTTTCATATCGCAACTGAATAGATTCAAGATGCCCTGTTCCGGGACAATTGTGCGTATCGTTAACGATAGGAGAGATTGAGACGACTTTCACTCCTTCAAGTTCTGTTTTGAAATATTCAACCTCATACCCTGTATCATTAATGCGATAATAGACGATCTCAACTTTCTTTAGGTTTTGTCCCGTAGCGACGGCTTTATACAGATAGGGTGAGGAGCTATCTATTTCCTTTTCGAATAGAAAAGGTGCATGTTTGCGCGTACTGGTTAACTTTCCTGATAAAGGATCTGTTGGGATGCTTAAGTTATGGGTCAACCCCTTAATTTCTATACTACCTTCGCGGTTAAAAACATCAGATGATCCTTTAATCAGTGAACCACCGTCATCATAAAACCAGATATGAACCGGTACGGCCATGATACAAACTCCCTATATTAATCAATCGTGTATCCATTTGCCCGCTGTAACCGCCTCGGCGAACATTCTTACCGTTAATGGCTTTGAAATTTGCGTGACAGACGTTTTAGTGAACCATTTCCGGAAAAACCAGGTTTGCGTCCAGGGGAAATAATTCGCTGTTTCAACCTCGATAAGATATTTTTTCTCAAATTTATCAATTGCATACATGATGTCATCCAGATCGGTATAATCCTGTAAAACATCATCAAGATTGAGAGGGATTCTTTTTCCCGTCAATGTTCCTTGTTCTGGTAAATTGTCTCTAAAGAATGCCAGAACATCAGTTTCACTCGTCATAATCAATAGATCCGGTCTTTGGGATGAGCAATCGTATTATATCGTGACAAGGTTTTGTAACTTATCATTGTAACATCAGCAGCTAATATGGTTATCCCTAAAGCAGGTATCCATCGACCAATAAATGCGCCTAAATTATTTGTATACATTGGCTTTCCATATTTGAAGCTTGCAAGTGTAAGAGTGGGTAAACGGTGTGGTAGCTTCACATTCAGGAGATCTCGCAGGTATTTAGAGGCCACGGACGTTCCTACAGTAGCCGTTCCGGGTTTTGTTCTGGTTTCCAGTACAGGTAAACCAAGAATCATTGTTGCCATCATTACCGCATCCTTTAATCCGCCGAACTGCTCATCGGTGACATCCAGAAAAATCCAAAAAAATAGCTCAGATGTAGAGATATTACATACACCTTTATAAAAGTATGTTCCATTGAGTTCTTCAACGGTATCCATAGCCTAACCCTGCTTTCACTGTGGTTTCTGTCATCTCATCCTATAAAAAACTAAAGGCATAGAGTAGGGAAGGAGTCTTTATAAATTCCGAAAAAACGCTCATTTGTAATGTGAAGATTTCATGAGCTGCATCACATTTAGAAAAATTTTATTTTAAAGTGATAATATGAGGAGGTTTTTACTCCTGAATCATAAAATCCACAAAAATATTGTGACTTTTTTCTCCCGCTCTCTCGTTATCATCTTTTCACACCAATAATAATCGCCTGCACTCGTCTGGCTCGCTATCGCTGGCAGCCTGAACTTATAAAAATTAAATACTTACCCTACAAAATAAGCGAGTGTCTTATGGATACGGCGACAAACAGCAGTCTGATAATGAATGATTCCCCCGCGGCACGGCGGGCTGGAATGAGTGAAAGCGAATGGCGAGAAGCCATTAAATTCGACAGCACCGATACGGGCTGGATCATTATGAGTATCGGAATGGCCATCGGCGCGGGGATCGTTTTTCTCCCGGTGCAGGTCGGATTAATGGGGCTATGGGTATTTTTGCTCTCTTCGATAATTGGCTATCCGGCGATGTATCTCTTCCAGCGGCTGTTTATTAATACGCTGGCGGAATCGCCGGAATGCAAAGACTATCCCAGCGTGATTAGCGGCTATCTGGGGAAAAACTGGGGCATCTTATTGGGCGCGCTCTATTTCGTGATGCTGGTCATCTGGATGTTCGTTTATTCCACGGCCATCACCAACGACAGCGCCTCTTATTTGCACACCTTCGGCGTGACGGACGGCTTGCTCTCGGAAAACCCGTTCTACGGCTTATTCCTGATCTGCATTCTGGTGGCGATCTCCTCGCGCGGCGAGAAGCTGCTGTTTAAGGTCTCCAGCCTGATGGTATTGACCAAATTATTCGTGGTCGCGGCACTGGGGCTGTCAATGATTGGCCTCTGGCATTTAGCCAACGTCGGCATGCTGCCGCCGGTGGGGCTGCTGATCAAGAATGCCATTATTACGCTGCCGTTTACCTTAACCTCTATTCTCTTTATTCAGACGCTCAGCCCGATGGTGATCTCCTACCGTTCGCGGGAAAAATCCGTCGAGGTGGCGCGGCATAAGGCCCTGCGGGCGATGAATATTGCCTTTGGCATTCTGTTCGTGACGGTCTTTTTCTACGCCGTCTCCTTCACCCTGGCGATGGGGCACGACGAGGCGGTCAAAGCCTACGAGCAGAATATTTCCGCCCTGGCGATTGCGGCGCAGTTTATCAGCGGCGACGGCGCGGGCTGGGTCAAAATCGTCAGCGTTATTCTCAATATTTTCGCCGTCATGACCGCCTTCTTCGGCGTTTATCTCGGGTTTCGCGAGGCAACGCAGGGCATCGTGATGAATATCCTGCGCCGCAAAATCCCGGCAGAGAAAATTAATGAAACCACCGTCCAGCGCGGCATCATGCTGTTTGCCATTCTGCTGGCCTGGAGCGCCATTGTTCTCAATGCGCCCGTATTAAGTTTCACCTCTATTTGCAGCCCAATATTTGGGATGGTGGGCTGCTTAATTCCGGCATGGCTGGTCTATAAAGTCCCGGCGCTACATAAATATAAGGGTGCGTCGCTGGTGATTATTATCATCACCGGGCTGCTGCTTTGTGTTTCTCCTTTCCTCGCGTTTTCCTGAGGAGTAAATAAGGTCGTAACGATGTCTGAGCAAATGAATCCTTTTTGGCAGTCGTTTATTCGTGCGGTGCGGGAAGAAGTTAAGCCCGCACTGGGGTGTACGGAACCGGTATCGCTGGCGCTGGCCTGCGCGTTGGCCGCAGAGCAGCTGACGGGAGAGGTGACGAAGATCGACGCGTGGGTCTCGCCTAACCTGATGAAAAATGGCCTTGGCGTGACGGTGCCCGGCACCGGAATGGTCGGGCTACCGATTGCGGCGGCGCTGGGGGCGATTGGCGGCAACGCGCGAGCCGGGCTGGAGGTATTAAAAGATGCCTCCGCCGACGCGCTGGCCCGCGCCAAAGCGCTGCTTGAGGCTGGTCAGGTGCAGGTGAAGCTGCAGGAGCCGTGCGATGAGATCCTCTACTCCCGCGCCTGCGTGCACGCCGGAGAGGCGTCAGCAATGGTGACCATCGCCGGCGGCCATACGCGCGTCGTGGAGGTGGTGTGCCGGGGCGAAACGCGCTTCAGGCTTGATGAGCAGCGGGATGAGGTCAACGACGATCCGCTGGCGGCGCTCGCGAACGCCACGCTGTCGCAGATAGTGGAGTTTGCGGAGCAGGTTCCGCTTGAGTCGATCCGCTTTATCCTGGACGCGGGGCGGTTAAACGACGCGCTTTCCCGCGAGGGGCTCAGCGGAAGCTGGGGGCTGCACGTGGGCGCGACGCTGAATAAACAGCGCTCGCGCGGATGGGTAGCGCAGGATTTGGGCTCGGACATTGTGATTCGCACCAGCGCGGCCTCGGACGCGCGCATGGGCGGCGCGACGCTTCCGGCAATGAGCAACTCGGGATCGGGAAATCAGGGGATCGCCGCCACCATGCCGGTTGTGGTGGTCGCGGAGCACGTCCATGCCGATGACGAACGCCTCGCGCGGGCGCTGATGCTCTCGCATCTGGCGGCTATCTATATCCACTACCAGCTTCCGCGCCTGTCGGCGCTGTGCGCGGCCACGACGGCGTCGATGGGGGCGGCGGCGGGCATGGCGTGGCTGCTGGGCGGGCGCTACCAGACCATCGCCATGGCGATCGGCAGCATGATCGGCGACGTCAGCGGCATGATCTGCGACGGCGCGTCGAACAGCTGCGCGATGAAGGTCTCGACCAGCGTCGGCAGCGCGTGGAAGGCGGTGATGATGGCGCTGGACGATACCGCGGTCACGGGTAACGAAGGGATTGTGGCGCACGACGTAGAGCAATCTATCGCTAACCTCTGCGCGCTGGCGTGTCGTTCAATGCAGGCGACGGATACGCAGATCATCGAGATTATGGCGAGTAAGGTGTAGTTCGTTTCCCCCACCCCAACCCCTCTCCCCAAAGGGGCGAGGGGCTCGATCGTTCCCTCTCCCCTTTGGGGAGAGGGTTAGGGTGAGGGGTAAGGTTTAATCACACCGGCAAATCAATCAGCAGCGCGCGCAGCGGCGTATCGGCAACCAGCGTGATATTCGCTTCGTCACGAATAAACGCGCCGTCGCCGCAGGTGAGCGCTTCTTTCTCTTCTGCATGCGTGACCGCATGCACCGTGCCGTAAATCGACTGCAGGTAGGCGCGCGGGCCGTGCAGCTGGAAGCTCGCCCGTTCGCCTTTTTTCAGCTCGATATGGTGCAGCCACACCTGCTGGCGCAGCTGCAGGCTGCCGCTGCTGCCGTCCGGTGAGGCAATCAGCTGCTGCTTATCGCCCGTTAAATCTATCTTCTGCACCGGCGGGTTTTCCCGCTCCGGGCAGGCATCCAGCCACAGCTGCATGCGGGTCAGCGTTTTATCTTTGCTGAGATTATGCTCGCTGTAGCTCATGCCGGGCTGCGTTGAAATCAGTAACGCTTCGCCCGCCTTTGCCTGGACATGATTGCCCTCGCTGTCGCGGTATTCTGCCTCGCCTTCCAGGATCAGGTTCAAAATATCGACTTTCGGATACGCGCGCGGCTGGAAGGACGCGCCCGGCGCGAGCACTTCCTGGTTTAACACGCGCAGAGAGGCGTACCCGAGGAGTTTAGGGTCAAAGTAGTGTCCAAAGGAAAAGGTGTAGCGGGCCTGCAGCCAACCGAAATCGGCTTGTCCGCACTGTTTCGCCGTTCTTGTCGTAATCATAAACTTGACCTCTCTTTACACTAAAACAATGGTAAAGGTATGGACGCTGCATTGTTAGCCAGATATTCTGCCCGGTATGTTCAAATTTCCTGAATGAGAACGAGATGGCTAAAGAGAGAGCATTGACGCTTGAGGCGCTCCGGGTGATGGACGCCATTGACAGGCGTGGCAGCTTTGCTGCCGCGGCAGACGAGCTTGGGCGCGTACCGTCTGCCCTGAGCTACACCATGCAAAAGCTGGAAGAAGAACTGGACGTGGTGCTCTTTGACCGTTCAGGTCATCGAACAAAATTCACCAATGTTGGCCGCATGCTGCTGGAGCGCGGGCGCGTGCTGCTGGAAGCGGCGGACAAGCTAACCACCGACGCCGAAGCGCTGGCGCGCGGCTGGGAAACCCATCTGACGCTGGTCACGGAGGCGCTGGTACCGACCGAGGCGCTGTTCCCGCTGGTGGATCGCCTTGCGGCTAAGGCCAATACCCAGCTGTCGATCATCACCGAAGTCCTGGCGGGTGCGTGGGAACGTCTGGAAACGGGCAGGGCGGATATCGTTATTGCGCCGGACATGCATTTTCGCTCGTCGTCGGAAATCAACTCCCGCAAGCTTTACAGCATCATGAACGTTTACGTTGCCGCGCCGGATCACCCGATCCACCAGGAGCCGGAGCCGCTCTCCGAAGTGACCCGCGTGAAGTACCGCGGCGTGGCGGTGGCCGATACCGCGCGCGAGCGCCCGGTGTTAACGGTGCAGCTGCTGGACAAACAGCCGCGCCTCACGGTGACCTCGCTGGAAGATAAGCGCCAGGCGCTGCTGGCGGGCCTGGGCGTGGCGACCATGCCGTATCCGTTCGTCGAAAAAGATATTGCTGAAGGGCGGCTGCGCGTGGTGAGTCCGGAATACACCAGCGAAGTCGATATTATTATGGCGTGGCGACGCGACAGCATGGGCGAGGCAAAATCGTGGTGTCTGCGCGAAATTCCGAAGCTTTTTGCGCACTACAATAAATAAGCATGTGGGCCCGGTAGGCGTAAGCGCCACCGGGCTTTATGTTATGCGCTAAGTTTTGGATCCGGACCAAAGCGGTTTTCGCCTGCTTCACCTTTTCCGGCCATGAAGAAGAGTAAAACCAGCCAGCCCAGCAGCGGGATAAAAATTAGCAATAGCCACCACGCTGAACGTCCGGTATCGTGCAGGCGACGAAAAGCCAGCGCAAACGCTGGAATCAGTATTGCCAGCTCATAAATCCTGTCAATGCCTAAATCACCCAGTAGGTTATTCAGGAACGATACGCACGTTGTAACGATCATACTGATAAGTACGAACATCCAATACTCTTTACGGCGTGCGCGTCCTTTAAAACCAAAATAGTTTTTTAATACTTTTAAATACCAACCCATAAGGTTTTTCCCTTTATTTGCAATATGCTCATTCATTGAGCGGCAAACATCATAGGTTGGTGATAAATCAGGGTAAAGCGTGGTAAAGGCGTTTTCAGAATAACGAACGTTTTAAGCGATCAATTATTCAGTTTCGTCACCGCCGAAAACTATTGGTTCAATTTAGGATCCGGACCAAAGCGGTTTTCGCCCGGCGTGCCGTTCTGACAGTTGAAGATCAGGATCACCAGCCAGCCGATAATCGGGATCAACACCAGCAGCAGCCACCACGCGGAGCGATCGGTGTCGTGCAGGCGGCGAAACAGCACGGCCCACGACGGCAGCAGGACCAGCAGACCATAAATGGTCGTCAGTACCCCTTCACCGCTCGCGCGCTCCCAGCCGAGGATCCTGTCCACAATGCCCAGCACCATGATGAGGACGAAGTTCACCAGAACGAACATCCAATATTCTTTGCGGCGGGCGCGGCCGCCGAATCCAACGTAGTTGCGCAGTACTTTTAAATACCAGTCCATTTTTCCTTGCCTCTTTAATCGGTCAATCACTTGTTTTCTAAGCGATCGAGGTAAGGATAGATTGATATCGTGAATTAAAAAAGGGCATCTACCCGTCATACTTCACGTTGCCTGTGCGTTGGCTGTCCTCGCTCACCCCAGTCACGTACTTATGTACGCTCCTGGGGATTCGATGAGGAGCCGCCTTCATGCAACTCGAATTATTTCGGGTATATATACAGAATATTTATCCAAAACGGACGTCGCGCCCGTGCGGCTCGTCCAGATCCTGCCACGGGCCGATGGAGATAATGCCCGTCGGGTTGATGGTCTTGTGGCTGCGGTAGTAGTGTGTGCGAATGTGGTCAAAATCGACCGTCTCCGCGATCCCCGGCATCTGATAGATGTCGCGCAGGAAGCCGTACAGGTTCAGATAGTCGCTGATGCGGTGCTTGTCGCACTTAAAGTGGGTGACGTACACCGGATCGAAACGCACGAGCGTGGTCCACAGGCGAATGTCCGCTTCCGTCAGGCGATCGCCCGTCAGGTAGCGATGCTGGCCGAGGATCTGCTCCAGGCGTTCGAGGGATTCAAACACCTTCCCCACCGCCTCGTCGTAGGCTTCCTGGCTGGTGGCGAATCCGGCCTTATAGACGCCGTTGTTCACGTTGTCGTAGATCCAGCCGTTCAGCTCGTCAATTTTATCGC
The DNA here is from genome assembly GCF_041399425.1 of Enterobacter sp. KBR-315C3_2022. Taxonomy (NCBI): domain Bacteria; kingdom Pseudomonadati; phylum Pseudomonadota; class Gammaproteobacteria; order Enterobacterales; family Enterobacteriaceae; genus Enterobacter; species Enterobacter sp. KBR-315C3_2022. The sequence continues at coordinate 94,558 of NZ_JBGKEB010000010.1, read as the reverse complement.
GCAGTTCAACCGGGTAGTAATCCCCGGCGCGGGCGCCGTGGGCGTCAAACGCGGTGTTGAACATGCGGATGATCTCCGCTGATTCGTTGCTGACGATGGTCTGGTTTTTCTTGTCCCAGAGTACCGGGACGGTCACGCGTCCGGTGTAGTGCGGATCGGCGCGAAGATAGAGCTGGTACAGGAAATCGTGGTGATAGAGTTCGTCGCCGGTGGCCGCGGGGTAATCACTGTCGAACGTCCAGCCGTTTTCCAGCATCAGCGGGTTAACTACCGAAACGGGGATTAACGACTCCAGCCCCTTCAGCTTGCGAACGATCAGCGTGCGGTGCGCCCACGGACAGGCGAGCGAAACATACAGATGATAGCGATCTTTCTCGGCCGCGAAGCCGCTTTCGCCGCTCGGACCGGCCGCGCCGTCGGGGGTTAGCCAGTTACGGAAGGCCGAAACGGAGCGCTTAAAGCGACCACCAGTGGATTTGGTGTCATACCAGACATCCTGCCAGACGCCGTCTACGAGTTGTCCCATTTTTTTCTCCTCCGTCAGATAGCAAAAGCGAGGAGATGTCTCCTCGCTTTGGGTTCAATCAGTATAGCGTGCTTACCACTTCTTATTCAGAGCGCGGTCGATGCTGAATGCGCCAGGACCGGTGATAGCCAACAGCAGGAAGCCGCCCGCGATGGTCAGGTTTTTCATGAACATCAGGGAGTTCACGCCTTCCGCAAAGTTGCTGTGGAAGATGAACGCCGTCAGCAGGGTGAAGCCTGCGGTGAACAGCGCGGTGGTGCGGGTCAGGAAGCCGAACAAAATGGCCAGTCCGCCGCCAAACTCAAGCAGGATGGTCAGCGGCAGCAGGAACCCCGGCACGCCCATCGCTTCCATATACTGCTGAGTGCCCGCGTAGCCGGTGATTTTGCCCCAGCCTGCGGTGATAAACAGAATCGGCATCAGAATACGCGCGACCAGAACACCAACATCTTCTAATTTTTTCATTTTACTCTCCAGGAAACCACTTTGGCGGCTAATTATTTTTTACGTGCAAATTCGGTGAGATACCGCGTCTTTGCTGTCGATGGAGAGGAGTGTAAACGGGGCGGGTAGCAATTGTTAGCAAGGAAAACTGTCAATCTTTATCAAAGATATTGAGTAAGAAGGCGTGCGGGCTGGTGCCCTCATCCCATCCCTCAGCCCACAGGGAGAGGGTGCAAAAACAAAAAACGGTAACCAGGGTTACCGTTTTGCTTTTATCACCGTAGCTGTTGCTTACGCAGCGTTGTCTTGACCAGACGCCAGGCGCTCCAGACGCCGAAGCCGCGACGGGCCCAGCGGATCAGCATATTAGGATGACGTATGGTCCAAATCGCCATCACGCTGCTGCCCACCAGCGCCCACGAGCGCAGGCTCAGAAACGTATTCCAGCCGCGATCGTAGCGTTCCGTTAGCTCCAGCCAGTCACGACGGCTGGCGGACAGATCCAGCCGCTGCTGCTGGATCTGGCTCAGCAGGTAGGCTTTTCGCTTTAGACGTTCGGCTGTGCTGCTCACGGCTTGTCATCCTCCAGCAGCGCGCGGTCGTTTGCCAGCTCCTGACGCGTGTGGCGCAGGAACGTGGACTGGCGCGCTTTACGCATCGTCCACAGGCCGCCAATCAGCGCGCCAACCAGCAGAACAACGGTGGTGGCGATCATCGCATTAAGACGATACTGCGGATCGATGGCCCAGATAATCAGCACCATCAGGCTCATCAGCCCAAATGCGGCGAAAAGCATGGTCAGCCCGAGCATAAGCAGCATCTGGAAAAGGTTGGCTTTCTCCTCTTCCAGCTCCACTACCGCCAGACGAACTCGCGTTTCGGCAATCCCGACCAGCGTGGTCAAAATACGCTGGCCGATGCCGAGGACGTTTTTAGCAGGCCCTTGTGCGTGACGAGGATCTTCCATAATTAACGACGCGTCAGCAGAACGCCCAGCACGACGCCAATCGCGGCACCGATGCCTACGCCGGTCCACGGGTTATCACGCACGTATTCGTCTGCACGCGCCGCGGCTTCGCGGGTCTGTTTGGCCAGCGCATCGCCGGTTTCACCCAGACGATAGCGGCTCTCTTTCAGCGCGCTTTCCGCTTTGCTGCGCAGCTTGCCCAGCTCTTCTTTGGATTTATCAGTAGAGGAGTTCAGCACCTCTTCCAGCGTGTCCGCCAGGGATTTCAGTTCAGCGCGCAGATTTTCTGAAGTCGTATCTTTTGACATGATTCTCTCCTGTTGAGATTTCCGTTAACTCAATAATCGCGAGCTTCCAGCGCTTTCAGGTCTTCCTGCGCCTCTTTCAGCTTTCTTTCGCGCTTGGCAATTTTATCCGCATCACCTTTCTCTTTCGCTTCCTGCAGGTCTTGACGGCGCTCGGCTATCTCGTCCTTTTGTTCAGCGATTTTTTTCTGGTGGTCGGCACGCAGCTGGCTGTCCGTGCAGTTGGCTTTCACTTCGCTCAGCGCTTTTTTCAGCCCGTCGATCCGGTGCTGGTTGTTGTGCTTTTCGGCATAACTGATTTCACGCTGTATGTCCTGCTCCTTCTCCTGACAAAGAGAGTTGGCGAAGGAGGCAGTGCTTAACGAAAAAAGGGCCAGAGCCAGAGTGATGCGGTATTTCATTATTGAAACCTTCCATTGTGTGACGGCAAACCTGACGGTATTACCGTTTTCCAAAGTCATGCGGAGAACAACTGAGGGGTGCTCCGCGTACTTAAGCATAGTAAGTAAACGGCATAATCACCAAAAGCAGTGAAAAGATTCGGAATCCTGGTAATTAACCCAACCGATGCGATGTGTCGCGTAACCGGGAAAGCCAGGCCGCTGCCTGACTTTCATCTTCCTGCTGCGCAATGATGTATACCTGCGGCAGCGTGCGGTCCAGCACTGCTTTTGCGGCGGCGCTTTGCGCGCTGGAGTCAAATTTTATGAGCAAAACGTCGTCCTGCGGCGTAATGCTTTTAAAGCGGATGCCGTTTGCATCCAGGTGATGCCAGATGGAAAAACCGTCCGGCACGCTGGCACCCTGATTCAACGGGCGAATCGCCAGCGTGGATTCTTCATGCTGCAGCGCAGTCCAGAGCAGAACCAGCGTGCTGAATATCATCAGCGTAGCGAGGGCCCAGGAAAAACGGCGCAGCGCGCGCGGTGAGATAGCCATAGTTAGCCTTTGGCCCCGTATTTTTTCTTCCACAGCACCACCAGCGAGCCGACCAGGCCAAAGACCAGCAGCACGACCGGCAGCAGCATCAGGCATGACATCAGCTGGTCTTCGTATTTCATAAAAACCGGCGTTTTGCCCAGCGCGTAGCCCAGCGTGGTCAGGATCAGCACCCACAGCAGGCCGCTCATCCAGTTGAAGAACTGGAAGCGCGCGCTGCTCAGGCCGGAAAGGCCGGCAATGGTCGGCAGCAGCGTTCGCACAAAGGCGATAAAGCGGCCCATCAGCAGCGCGGAAAGCCCGTGCTTATGGAACAGGTGGTGTGCGCGCTGGTGATAATGCGCGGGGAGATGCGAAAGCCAGTTCTGCACGATGCGCGTATTGCCGAGCCATCGTCCCTGAATATAGCTCAACCAGCAGCCCAGGCTGGCGGCAATGGTCAGCAGCAGGATAGTTTGCGGAAAGGCCATCGCCCCTTTCGCGCACAGTACGCCCACCAGCACCAGCAGGCTGTCTCCCGGTAAAAACGCGGCAGGCAGCAGTCCGTTCTCAAGGAACAGAATCATAAATAAGACGAAATAGAGCATGCCAATCATGGACGGGTTGGCCAGCGTTTCGAAATCCTGTGCCCATAAGGCTTGCAGGAGTTGAGTCAAAAGTTCCATTCAGTATTCCTGGAAATCGGTTAACGTCACGCCTGTTATCCGGGAAAAACAGTACGGCGACATTATAGTGATTTCATTATGGTCGCTCGCGGACACATGGGTGGTGGCCAGAACTGTTCCCTGTTAATTGGCTGGTAAGCAAGCACTAACTTACTAGAATGCAAATTGAATCCAAGTGTAACAAAGCCCAGCGTTTTTCGTCACAGAAATTGCATGGGCAAAGTGATTTTGGCGTAAGCCCTGGAAGTGAGCGAGGGATTTTACAAAGGCTGACACTATATATGTTTTGCTTACCCACCGGCGCAAGGCGCGCAGCGGTGGGCTTTGCCAGCGAAGCGGCGTGTTATTTTGCCTGACTGGCGGCGGTATCCAGATGAACCACCGGATTATCGGCAAAAAGATAGCGGTCAGCGTTAAATTCGAAGTCGTCGCTGGTTTCGTTAAACAGCATCAGCTTGGTGTTTTCCAGATGCTGCCACATTGCCAGCTTGGCCGCGTGCGGGTCTTTGCGAATCAGCGCCTTAAGGATCTGGTCGTGATCGTCACACCAGTTATCCACGGTGCGTGAATCAATGTGATCGTGCAGTTTTTTCCAGTACGGGTTGTGAACGCGCTGAGTCCACATTTTTTCCACGATTGCCGCCAGCGCGGTATTTTGGGTTGCCAGCGCTACCTGGACGTGGAACTGTAAATCCCACTCTGAATCGCGGAAACATTTTTCCTTACGCGCTTTCTCCTGAATATCCATCAGCTTCATGATGTCCTGCTTGGTCACCTGGGTGGCGGCAAACTCGGCAATGTTGCTTTCAATCAGCTGGCGAGCCTGGAGCAGCTCAAACGGACCGTAGCTGGCAAACTCCAGGCTTTCGTCCGGTACGGGGGAGTGTTTTGCCTGGTTGGAAATCACGTGGATGCCGGAACCTTTGCGCACTTCGACATAGCCTTCCACTTCCAGCATGATGATCGCTTCACGCACCACGGTGCGGCTGACGCTTTTTTCATCCGCAATGAAGCGCTCGGCGGGAAGTTTATCACCAACGAGATAGACGCCTTGCTCGATGCGATCTTTCAGCTCAGCGGCAAGTTGCTGATATAAACGGCGTGGTTCGGTGATTTCCATATGCGCTCCAGGCAGGGTACGGCGGAGTATTTGTTATACCACTTTTGCGCGCCAGTCTCCAGATTTCGCCATGAAAAAAGCCGCCCGGAGGCGGCTTTCAGGTTTTGTAGGCCGGGTCAGGCGAAGCCGCCACCCGGCACAGCGATGCTAACTCTGCGTCGCCGGTCCTCCGAGGGACTCTCTCTCGAGCTCCTCGGCGGATTTGCTTTTCAGCACCGTCCAGATCACCACCGCTCCCATCAGGTCGAAGATGGCCAGCACGGCGAACAGCGGGCTAAAGCCGATGGTATCCGCCAGGGCGCCCACCACCAGCGCGAACAGGGTGCTCGCGGTCCAGGCGGCCATGCCGGTCAGGCCGTTTGCCGTTGCCACTTCGTTACGGCCAAAGACGTCGGAAGAGAGCGTAATCAGCGCGCCCGACAGGGACTGGTGCGCAAAGCCACCGACGCACAGCAGGGCGATAGCGATATACGGGCTGGTGAACAGGCCGATCATCCCCGGGCCAATCATCAGCAGCGCGCCCATCGTCACCACCATTTTACGCGAGACGATCAGGTTCACGCCAAACCAGCGCTGGAACAGCGGAGGCAGGTAGCCGCCAACGATACAGCCGAGGTCCGCAAACAGCATTGGCATCCAGGCGAACATCGCAATCTCTTTCAGGTTAAAGCCGTATACCTTAAACATGAACAGCGGGATCCACGCGTTAAACGTTCCCCAGGCAGGCTCGGCGAGGAAGCGCGGCAGGGCGATACCCCAGAACTGGCGCGTGCCGAGGATCTGCAGGACCGACATCTTTTTGCCGTTGTTGGTCTGGTGCTGTGCTTCCTGGCCGCCGATGATGTACTCGCGCTCTTCTTCAGACAGCTTTTTCTGATCGCGCGGGTGTTTATAGAAGATAAGCCACGCCATGGCCCAGGCGAAGCTCAGCACGCCGGAGATGATGAACGCCAGCTGCCAGCTGTGCATTACGATAGCCCACACCACCAGAGGCGGGGCAATCATTGCGCCAATAGATGAACCCACGTTGAAGTAGCCGACGGCAATAGAGCGCTCTTTCGCCGGGAACCACTCGGAGCTGGCTTTCAGCCCGGCCGGGATCATCGCCGCTTCGGCAGCCCCTACCGCGCCGCGCGCCAGCGCCAGGCCGCCCCAGCTGCCTGCGAGCGCGGTTGCGCCACAGAAAACAGCCCAGGTGACGGCGAAGAAGGCATAACCGATTTTGGTGCCTAACACGTCCAGCACATAGCCAGCGACCGGCTGCATGATGGTATAAGCCGCGGAGTAGGCTGCAATGATGTATGAGTACTGCTGGGTCGAAATGTGCAGCTCTTCCATTAGCGTTGGCGCAGCCGCCGCAATGGTATTACGCGTCAGGTAACCCAGCACGGTGCCGAGCGTCACCAGTGCAATCATATACCAACGTAACCCTTTAATTTTACGCATGTAAAACCTCATCGTTATGTGATTTCCGCACCGGGTGCGGCAATCGCTCAACCCTCTTCGGGAGCAATTGTTAACGGGAGGGGCGTCACCAGGAGATGTCCCGATCCGGCCCGAACCTTGCCAAAAGTCATCGTGCTTAAGTGGGTATCCATACCGTTAAATCCGGTGTATCAAACACCGGTAATGCATTCCGTCGGCTTATTGATGCGACGGCGAAAAGATAACTTGTCATACAACTTTAAAAGGTGAGTGACATCACAATTGCTGGAATCTTTGTAGGGGCATTCTGACTGGCGAGAGAAGCCAGTAATGGCGCGGTTTTCAGGCGAGTTTACCTCTTTGAGGGTAAATTATTTGTCTGTGTTTATTGATCTGACTCACGAAAAAAACTACGGGCTCTGGAAATTGGTGTGATAACTTTGCAGCATCTGAACATCAAGCTTTCTGACGCTCTCGCTACAGAGGAAGACGATAATGACCCCGTTTATGACCGAAGATTTCCTGTTAGATACCGAGTTTGCCCGCCGTCTGTACCACGACTACGCAAAAGACCAGCCGATTTTCGACTACCACTGCCATCTGCCGCCGCAGCAGGTTGCTGAAAATTACCGTTTTAAAAACCTGTATGATATCTGGCTGAAGGGTGATCACTATAAGTGGCGTGCGATGCGCACCAACGGCGTGGCGGAACGCCTCTGCACCGGCGACGCAACCGACCGCGAGAAGTTTGACGCCTGGGCCGCCACCGTGCCGCACACCATCGGCAACCCGCTGTACCACTGGACGCACCTCGAGCTGCGCCGTCCGTTCGGCATCACCGGCAAGCTCCTTTCCCCGACGACCGCAGATGAAATCTGGGACCAGTGCAACGAACTGCTGGCGCAGGATCGCTTCACCGCGCGCGGCATCATGCAGCAGATGAACGTGAAGATGGTCGGCACCACGGACGATCCAATCGACTCGCTGGAGCACCATGCGGTCGTGGCGCAGGACACCTCTTTCGACATCAAGGTACTGCCGAGCTGGCGTCCTGATAAAGCCTTCAACATTGAGCAGGCGACCTTCAGCGACTATATGGCGAAGCTTGCCGAGGTCTCTGATACCGATATTCGCCGCTTCGCCGACCTGCAGTCCGCGCTGACGAAGCGCCTGGACCACTTTGCGGCGCACGGCTGTAAAGTTTCCGACCACGCGCTGGACGTGGTGATGTTTGCGGAATCCAACGAGGCGGATCTGGATAACATCCTGGCGCGCCGTCTCTCGGGCGAAACGTTGAGCGAGCACGAAGTCGCGCAGTTTAAAACGGCGGTGCTGGTCTTCCTCGGCGCGGAATACGCGCGTCGCGGCTGGGTGCAGCAGTACCACATCGGCGCGCTGCGCAACAACAACCAGCGTCAGTTCAGGCTGCTGGGCGCGGACGTGGGCTTCGACTCCATCAACGACCGCCCGATGGCGGAAGAGCTCTCTAAGCTGCTGAGCAAGCAGAACGAGCAAAACCTGCTGCCAAAAACCATCCTTTACTGCCTGAACCCGCGCGATAACGAAGTGCTGGGCACCATGATCGGCAACTTCCAGGGCGAAGGCATGCCGGGCAAGATGCAGTTCGGTTCCGGCTGGTGGTTTAACGATCAGAAGGACGGCATGGAGCGTCAGATGACGCAGCTGGCGCAGCTTGGCCTGCTCAGCCGCTTTGTCGGCATGCTGACCGACAGCCGCAGCTTCCTGTCTTATACACGTCATGAATATTTCCGCCGCATTCTGTGCCAGATGATTGGCCGCTGGGTGCAGGCGGGCGAAGCCCCGGCGGATATCCAGCTGCTGGGCGAGATGGTGAAAAACATCTGCTTTAACAATGCGCGCGACTACTTCGCCATTGAACTGAACTAAGGCCGTTTGAGGTTGATATGCACTACATCAAGATCCATTCGCTGGATAACGTGGCCGTCGCGCTGGCCGATTTAACCGAAGGCGCGGTGGTGACCGTTGAGAACCATACGGTCACCCTGCGCCAGGCGATTGCGCGCGGGCATAAATTTGCCGTGTGCCCCATCGCCAAAGGGGAAAACGTCGTGAAGTACGGTTTGCCCATTGGTCACGCGCTGCAGGATATTGCGCCGGGTGAACACATTCACTCGCACAATACCCGCACCAACCTCAGCGACCTGGACGAGTACAGCTATCAACCTGACGTTCAGGCTGAAGCGGGGCAGGCGGCGGATCGCGACGTGCAGATCTACCGCCGCGCCGGTGGCGAGGTGGGGATCCGCAACGAGCTGTGGATCCTGCCGACCGTAGGCTGCGTGAACGGGATTGCGCGTCAAATCCAGACGCGCTTCCTGAAGGAGACCCGCGATGCCGAAGGCACCGACGGCGTTCATCTTTTCAGCCACACCTACGGCTGCTCGCAGCTGGGCGACGACCATATTAATACGCGAACCATGCTGCAAAACATGGTTCGCCACCCGAACGCGGGCGCGGTGCTGGTGATTGGCCTGGGCTGTGAAAACAACCAGGTGGATGCCTTCCGCGAAACGCTGGGCGAGTTCGACGCCGAGCGCGTGCGCTTTATGGTGTGTCAGCATCAGGACGACGAGGTGGAGGCGGGGCTGGAGCAGCTTCACCAGCTGTATGAGGTGATGCGCCACGACCAGCGCGAAGCGGGCAAGCTGAGCGAGCTGAAGTTTGGCCTGGAGTGCGGCGGCTCGGACGGGCTGTCCGGCATCACCGCCAACCCGATGCTCGGCCGCTTCTCGGACTACGTGATTGCCAACGGCGGCACCACGGTGCTGACCGAAGTGCCGGAAATGTTTGGCGCAGAGCGTATCCTGATGAGCCACTGCCGCGACGAAGAGACGTTTGAGAAGACGGTGACGATGGTCAACGACTTCAAGCAGTACTTTATTGCCCACAACCAGCCGATTTATGAAAACCCATCGCCGGGCAACAAGGCGGGCGGGATCACCACGCTTGAAGAAAAATCCCTTGGCTGCACCCAGAAAGCCGGCGCAAGCCAGGTGGTGGACGTGCTGCGCTACGGCGAGCGGCTAAAAACGCACGGGCTTAATCTGCTGAGCGCGCCGGGTAACGATGCGGTTGCTACCAGCGCGCTGGCGGGCGCGGGCTGTCATATGGTGCTGTTCAGCACCGGGCGCGGCACGCCGTACGGCGGCTTTGTGCCGACGGTAAAAATCGCCACCAACAGCGAGCTGGCGGCGAAGAAGAAACACTGGATCGATTTCGATGCGGGGCAGCTGATCCACGGCAAGGCGATGCCGGAACTGCTGGTTGAGTTTGTGGATACCATCGTTGAATTTGCCAACGGCAGGCAGACCTGCAACGAGAAGAACGACTTCCGCGAGCTGGCGATCTTCAAGAGTGGTGTGACGCTGTAAGTTCGGTGTCGGGTGGCGCTACGCTTACCCGACCTACAAAAAACCGTAGGCCCGGTAAGGCGTAGCCGCCACCGGGCTTTTCTTTTTAACCTCGCAGGGCGTTCTTCGCTAAGCGCGCGTCTTCCGCCTGACAGGCCGCAGCGGTAAACAGCACGTCGGTAGAGGAGTTAAGCGCCGTTTCGCAGGAATCCTGCAATACGCCGATGATAAAGCCGACGGCAACCACCTGCATGGCGATCTCGTTCGGGATGCCGAACATATTGCACGCCAGCGGGATCAGCAGCAGCGAACCGCCCGCCACGCCGGAAGCGCCGCAGGCACACAGCGAGGCCACCACGCTCAGCAGCAGCGCCGTTGGCAGATCGACGGGAATACCCAGCGTATGCACCGCCGCCAGCGTCAGCACGGTGATGGTGATCGCCGCGCCCGCCATGTTGACGGTCGCACCCAGCGGAATGGAGACGGAATAAGTATCGCGATCCAGGTTCAGCTTCTCTGCCAGCGCCATGTTCACCGGGATGTTCGCCGCAGAGCTGCGCGTAAAGAAGGCGTACACGCCGCTTTCGCGCAGACACGTCAGCACCAGCGGATACGGGTTGCGGCGGATCTGCCAGAACACCAGCAGCGGGTTGATGACCAGCGCCACCAGCAGCATACAGCCGACCAGAACGATCAGCAGCTGCGCGTAGCCCCACAGGGCGTCAAAGCCGGTGGTGGCCAGCGTGGAGGAAACCAGGCCGAAGATCCCGATTGGCGCAAAGCGAATTACCAGCTTCACCATAAAGGTCACGGCGTTTGACAGATCGTTGACCAGGTTTTTGGTGGTGTCGTTACCGTGACGCAGCGCGAAGCCCAGGCCAATCGCCCAAACCAGAATGCCGATGTAGTTACCGTTCATCAGCGCCGTGACGGGGTTAGAGACCATGCTCATCAGCAGGCCGCGCAACACTTCAACAATTCCTGAAGGCGGAGTGATATCTCCCGCTGCGCTGGTCAGGTGCAGCGTAGACGGGAACAGGAAGCTAAACACGACCGCCGTCAGCGCGGCAGAGAAGGTTCCGAGCAGATACAAAAAGAGAATTGGACGAATATTGGTTTTTTGTCCGTGCTGGTGGTTGGCAATCGACGCCATCACCAGCATCAGGACCAGCACCGGCGCAACCGCTTTCAGCGCGCCCACGAAAAGGGTGCCGAGCAGCCCCGTCGCTTCCGCGGCAGGTTTTGACACCATTGCCAGCAGGATCCCCAGCACCAGCCCGACCAGAATTTGTTTAACAAGACTACCCTGCGCCAGCCGCGCAAGCAGGCCGTTTGATTGTGTGCTCATACAAAATTCCTAAGTGAAATTGCGACCCCTCCGGGATGTGCTCTCAGTCACATTTATGTCCGGATGTAAGTAAATGTTTGCCTGGTCGAGTATAGGGAAAGCGCGCGGGGAGGGAAGCGTAAAATGCTGGATTTTACGTACTGCGTCATGTTTTTTAACTATTAGTTAACGAAAGCGCCGGGCGGCGCTTTTTTCACCCTCTCCCTTTGGGAGAGGGCCGGGGTGAGGGGATTACTCCACCTGCTTCTTATCGTGCTGGCGGTTAACCCAGGTATTGATGAGTAGCGTGACGATCAGAATGCCAAACACCACGCCGAGCGAAATCGCGATCGGGATATGGTAGAAGTCGACAATCAGCATCTTGATACCGATAAACACCAGGATCACCGACAGGCCGTACTTCAGCATGGTGAAGCGCTCCGCCGCGCCCGCCAGCAGGAAGTACATCGCGCGCAGGCCGAGGATCGCGAACAGGTTCGAGGTGAGCACGATGAACGGGTCGGTGGTTACCGCGAAGATCGCCGGAATGCTGTCCACCGCGAAAATCACGTCGCTCAGCTCAACCAGAATCAGCACCAGCAGCAGCGGCGTGGCGAACAGCAGGCCGTTTTTGCGCACGAAGAAATGCTCGCTCTCGATCTTATCGGTCATGCGCAGGTGGCCGCGGATCCACTTCACCAGCGGCTTCTCGCCAATGCCCGTCTCATCTTCTTTCGCCAGCGCCATCTTGATCCCGGTGAACAGCAGGAACGCGCCGAAGACGTACAGCAGCCATTCAAACTGAGTAATCAGCCAGCTGCCCGCGAAGATCATAATCGTACGCAGGATAATCGCGCCCAGCACGCCGTACACCAGCACGCGGCGCTGAAGCGACGCAGGGACGGCAAAGTAGCTGAACAGCATCAGCCAGACGAAGACGTTATCGACCGCAAGGGCTTTTTCGATTAAGTAGCCGGTGAGGAAAGCGAGCGCCTGAGGATCGGCAACGGCGCGGCCTTCGGTTGAGGCCAGATACCACCAGAAGGCGGCGCAGAACAGCAGTGAGAGCGTAACCCACACCAGGGACCAGGCGGCGGCCTGCTTCATGGTCATTCCATGCTCCCCGCGACGCCCCTGGAGGAAGAGGTCAATCGCCAGCATGATGAGTACCACGACAGCGAACCCGCCCCACAGCAGCGGAGTACCGACAGTATTCATACTTTTTCCTTACGCATAAAAAACAAAAACGGCTATGGTCAGAAGACGATAGCCGCTAGCGTTTTATGCATAGACCTCGCCTTCCGGCAAGGTCTCACTTACAACCCTAAGGTTGCCCGGCGACCGGATGCGCGATTAACGCATCGTAATGACGATCCACCGGCAAGGAAGTTACTCCCCTTTGCAGGTAACAAAATATGTCAGACCATCGGTTTCGTCAATGGTCTGCGCGCATTCATTACACTGTTTTACGCGATTGCTTCCGCATTCACGCCGTCTGCCGGGAACACCACGCCGGTCTGGCGGCGGATCTCCGTTTGCAGCTTGGCCGTGGTGCGGCTAATCGCGAGCCCTGGGTGATTCACTTCGTTGTCTTCCACCAGACGCGCAAAGACCTCTGCCTCATACAGCATAGTGTTGATATGCTGAGGCTGCGTCAGCTCCTGCGCTTTACCGCCGCGCGGCACGATGCTGACCTTCTGGCACTCGGAGATCTTCTCGATGACCAGCGAGCCGTCTTCGCCCTGAATTTCGCTCGGCAGCACCGAGTCGCTCACCTTGGAGTGCTGGAGCGTGACGCTGAAATCACCGTAGTCGAGCACCACGATGCCGTGCGCGTCCACGCCGCTCTCCAGCAGGCTGGCGGTGGCCGTCACGCCGTGCGGCTCGCCCCACAGCGCCACCGCCGAGGCCAGGCAGTAAAACCCGATGTCCATAATCGAGCCGTTAGAGAAGGCCGGATTGAAGGTGTTCGGGTTCTCGCCGTCAAGGTAGCGCTGGTAGCGCGACGAATACTGGCAGTAGTTGATAAAGGCTTTGCGCACCTTGCCGATCTTCGGCAGGGACTGCTGCAGCAGCAGGAAGTTTGGCAGGCTCGCGGTTTTAAACGCTTCGAACAGCACCACCTGATTCTCGCGGGCGAGGGCGATTGCCGCTTCCACTTCCTGAATGTTCGAGGCCAGCGGCTTCTCGCAAATCACGTGCTTTTTGTGGCTGAGAAACAGCTTCGTCTGCGGGAAGTGCAGGGAATTGGGGCTGGCGATATACACCGCATCGATAGCGTCGCTTTGCGCCATCTCGTCGAGAGAGGTGAACAGATGCTCGACCAGATAATCGTTGGCGAAACTCTGCGCCTGCTCGAGGCTGCGGGAATAGACTGCGGTGAGCTTATATTTGCCGGTTTCGTGGGCGGCGTCGACGAACTGGCGTGTGATCCAGTTCGTGCCAATAACTGCGAAACGTATCATAAACGTTTACGTACTCCGTAGCGGGGAACCTTTAGCCACTGTAGCACGGGATTATTGCAAAACCAGTGCGCTACTGCGCATTACCCTTTAACGATAAATGCGTAAGCCACAGGCGGGTATCAAACTCCAGCTGGTGGTACTGCGGCTCCATGTGGCAGCACAGGGAATAGAAGGCTTTGTCGTGCTCTTTCTCTTTCAGGTGCGCCAGCTCGTGGACCACGATCATCCGCAGGAAGGCTTCCGGCGCGTTGCGAAAAACGGTCGCCACGCGGATCTCGGCCTTGGCCTTCAGCTTGCCGCCCTGCACGCGGGAGATGGCGGTGTGCAGGCCGAGCGCGTTTTTCAGCACGTGGATCTTGTTGTCGTACATCACCTTGTTGATCGGCGGCGCGCTCTTCAGATACCGGTTTTTCAGATCCTGCGTATACTGCCACAGCGCCTTGTCCGTCGCGAAATCATGCGTGCCGGGATAGCGTTTTTCCAGCACTGCGCCCAGCTTCTGCTCGGCAATCAGGCTGCGAACCTGAGAAAGTAAATGCTCCGGGTAGCCCTGGAGATAAGTAAGTTGGTTCATCAACGCCCCAAATCGACAATAAAACGGGTATACTCACGCACCCTTTTCAGGGATACGCCAAATTTTACCATTCAGGAGGGCCGATGAGCCACTTAGACAACGGTTTCCGTTCACTCAACCTTAAACGTTTCCCGGAAACGGACGACGTTAACCCGCTGATGGCGTGGGAAGCGGCGGATGACTATCTGCTGCAGCAGTTGGATGATACTGAAATCAGCGGCCCGGTTCTGATCCTGAATGACGCCTTTGGCGCGCTGGCCTGTGCCCTGGCGGAACACTCGCCTTACAGCATCGGTGATTCCTACCTGAGCGAGCTGGCGACGCGTGAAAACCTGCGCCATAACGATATCGATGAAGGCAGCGTGAAGTTCCTCGACAGCACGGCAGATTACCCGCAGGCACCGGGCGTGGTGCTGATCAAGGTGCCCAAAACCATGGCGCTGCTGGAGCAGCAGCTGCGCGCGCTGCGCAACGTGGTGACGCCAGAGACGCGCATCATCGCGGGCGCCAAGGCGCGCGACATTCACACCTCGACGCTGGAGTTGTTCGAGAAGGTGCTTGGCCCAACGACCACCACGCTGGCGTGGAAAAAAGCGCGCCTGATCAACTGTACCTTCAGCGCGCCGGCGCTGGCCGACGCGCCGGAGACCCTGAGCTGGAAGCTGGAAGGCACCGACTGGACCATCCACAACCACGCGAACGTCTTCTCCCGCACCGGGCTGGATATCGGGGCGCGTTTCTTTATTGAGCATCTGCCGGAGAACCTGGAAGGCGAAATCGTCGATCTGGGCTGCGGCAATGGCGTGATTGGCCTGACGCTGCTGGCGAAGAACCCGGACGCCAGCGTGGTGTTCAGCGACGAATCGCCGATGGCGGTGGCCTCCAGCCGCCTGAACGTGGAAACCAACATGCCGGACGCGCTGGACCGCTGCGAGTTTATGATCAACAACGCGCTGTCGGGCGTCGAGCCGTTCCGCTTCAACGCCGTGTTCTGCAACCCGCCGTTCCACCAGAAGCACGCCCTGACGGATAACGTCGCCTGGGAGATGTTCCACCACGCGCGCCGCTGCCTGAAAATCAACGGCGAGCTGTACATCGTGGCCAACCGCCACCTGGACTACTTCCACAAGCTGAAGAAGATTTTCGGCAACTGCGTCACCATTGCGACCAACAATAAGTTCGTGGTGCTGAAGGCGGTGAAGCTGGGGCGTCGTCGATAATATTTTTTGCCCGGTGGCGCTTCGCTTACCGGGCCTACAATGACCTCGGACCCGTAGGCCCGGTAAGCGAAGCGCCACCGGGCAATGTTCTAGATCTCCAGAGCTAATTTTGTCCCCTGCGCAATCGCCCTTCGCGCATCCAGCTCCATCGCCACGTCGCATCCGCCAATCAAATGCACCGTCACGCCCGCTTCGCGCAGCGGATCGGCCAGATCGCGCTTCGGCTCCTGTCCGGCGCATAAAATCACGTTGTCCACCGCCAGCAGCTGCGGCTCGCCGCCGATCGTCACGTGCAGGCCGTCATCGTCGATCCTCTGATAGCTCACCGCCGGGATCATCTTCACCCCGCGCGCGAGCAGGGTAGCGCGGTGGATCCAGCCGGTGGTTTTGCCCAGCCCTTCGCCCGGCTTGCTGGCCTTACGCTGGAGCATCACGATCCGGCGCGGGCTTTTCGGCAGCTGCGGCCCCTCCGGGCGCAGGCCGCCGGACTGGCTGAGGCTGGTATCGATGCCCCATTCCACGCAAAACTCGGCGATGTTCTGGCTGGTGGCCTCGCCCGGCTGGCTTAGGTACATCGCGGTATCAAAGCCGATCCCGCCGCAGCCGATGATCGCCACCTTCTCGCCGACGGGCACTTTGTCGCGCAGCACGTCCAGATAGCTCAATACCTTCGGATGATCGATGCCCTCGATCGCGGGCGTGCGCGGGGCGATCCCGCTTGCGAGGATCGTCTCATCGAAACCGATCAGATCCGCCGCGGTCACCCGCTGATTGAGCCGCAGCTCGACGCCCGTCAGGTCGATCATCCTCCTGTAGTAGCGCAGCGTTTCGTAAAACTCCTCTTTGCCGGGGATCTGCTTGGCGATGTTGAACTGCCCGCCGATCTCGGCGGCGGCGTCAAACAGCGTCACGCTGTGGCCGCGCGCGGCGGCGTTGACCGCGAACGCCAGCCCTGCCGGGCCCGCGCCGACCACGGCCAGGCGTTTTTTCGCCGCTGCTGGTACGATTGGCATTTTGGTTTCGTGGCAGGCGCGCGGGTTAACGAGGCAGGAGGTGACCTTGCCGACGAAGATCTGATCCAGGCACGCCTGGTTACAGCCGATGCAGGTGTTGATCTCGTCCGCGCGGCCGCTCTGCGCCTTTGACAGCAGCTCGGCGTCCGCCAGGAACGGGCGCGCCATCGACACCATATCGGCGTCGCCGCGCGAGATCACGTCGTCCGCGACCTGCGGATCGTTGATTCGGTTGGTGGTGACCAGCGGGACGGAGACTTTGCCTTTCAGCCTGCGCGTCACCCAGCTGAACGCCGCGCGCGGCACCGGGGTGGCGATGGTCGGGATGCGCGCCTCGTGCCAGCCGATGCCGGTGTTGATGATCGTCGCGCCAGCGGCCTCTATCGCCTGTGCCAGCTGCACCGTTTCGTCGAACGTGCCGCCACCCTCCACCAGATCGAGCATCGACAGGCGGAAAACGATAATAAAGTCCGCGCCCGCACGCTCGCGCACCGCGCGCACCACCTCGACGGCAAAGCGCATCCGGCGGGCATAATCGCCGCCCCATTCGTCGTCGCGATGGTTGGTGCGGGCGGCGAGAAATTCGTTAATCAGATAGCCTTCCGAGCCCATCACCTCCACGCCGTCGTAGCCCGCCTCGCGCGCCAGGGCGGCGCAGCGGGCGAAGTCGTCAATCAGCGTCAGGATCTGGTCGTGGCTGAGCGCGTGCGGCGTAAAGCGGTTGATTGGCGCCTGTAGGGCAGAGGGGGCAACGAGATGTGGCTGATAGCTGTAGCGGCCGGTATGCAGGATCTGCAGGGCGATTTTGCCGCCTTCTCTGTGCACCGCGTCGGTCACGATGCGGTGATGGGCAAGCTGCGAGGCATCGTTCAGCACCGCGCCGCCCTCCATCGTCACGCCGGAGGCGGCAGGCGCGACGCCGCCGGTGACGATCAGCGCCACGCCGTGCCGCGCGCGCTCGGCGTAGAAGGCCGCCAGGCGCTCCGGCCCGTCCGGCCGCTCCTCCAGCCCGGTGTGCATCGAGCCCATCAGCACGCGGTTTTTGAGCGTGGTAAACCCCAGATCGAGCGGGGCGAATAACGACGGGTAGCGGCTCATAGTCTCTTCCAATGTTAATTTATTGTTATGTGGTCGGATGAGTTACTACTTTAGCCAGCGGCAGAAGAAAGGTAAAAGCGGGATCGAATGATTGTGATAGATCTCAAAGAACTTCCCCGGTGGCGCTACGCTTACCGGGGCTACAAAAACCGTAGGCCGGATAAGCGCAGCGCCATCCGGCGTTATTTACGGCGCCGCTGCCCGCACCAACCCCGGCGCCTGCCACATCGACGTTGTCAGCCCGCTGTCCACCAGCCCAAGCTGGTCGGCGTACACCGCCTGCCACTTCTGCATCATGCCGTCATACAGAGCGCGGTGTGCCGGGTTCGGCGTAAATTCCCGGCTCCACTTCACCAGCCGCTCGCCCGTCGAGGCCATATCGGTAAACAGCCCGGCGCCCGTTCCGGCGGCAATCGCGCAGCCGAGCGCGGTGGCCTCCTTTACTTCCGGCACGCGCACCGGCAGGCCGGTAACGTCGCTTAAAATCTGGCTCCACAGCGCCCCCTTCGCGCCGCCGCCCGCAAAGACCAGGCTTTCAAACGCGACGCCGGAGAAGCGCGAAATCTGCGCCAGGTTGCAGGCGGAGACGATCGCCGCGTTCTCCTCCAGCGCGCGGAACAGCGTCGCTTTGTTGCACTTTTCCGGGTCGATGGAGAGGTTAATAAACGACGGCGCGGCGTGGTACCACTGCTTAAAGTGCATCGCGTCGGAGAAGATCGGCATCACCCCGTGGGAGCCTGGCGGCACGCGGCTCGCCATCTCCTCCAGCAGGGCGTAGGTGTCCATCCCCATCCGCTCGGCGATCAGCTTCTCTTCCGCGCAGAAGGCGTCGCGGAACCAGCGCATGGTCAGCCCGGTAAAGAAGCTGATCGACTCCGCCTGCGCCATGCCGGGGATGACGTGCGGATTTACGCGGATGTTCATGTCGGGGTCGGTGCGCACGTCGGGCAGATTCACCACCTGCTGCCAGAAGGTGCCGCCGAGCACCGCCGTTTGTCCGGCGCGCACCACGCCCAGCCCCAGACAGCCCAGCTGCACGTCGCCGCCGCCCATGACGACCGGCGTGCCTTCGCGCAGGCCGCTCTGCTGTGCGGCATCATGGGTAACGGCACCCAGCACGGAACCGGTCTCTTTTACCGGCGAAAGGATGTCGGCGCGCAGCCCGGCCATGTCCAGCAGCGCCGGACGCCAGTCGCGGGAGAAGAGGTCCAGCATGCCGGTGGTGCCCGCGTTGGACGGGTCGACCGCCAGCTCGCCGGAGAGCTTCGCCGCCAGCCAGTCGCTGATCATGGTGATGGTGGCGGCTCGGCGATAAATATCCGGGCGGTGGTGCGCCAGCCACAGCAGGCGCGGCATGGCGCTCAGGGCCAGCGTCTGGCCGGAGACGTCATACACCTCGGATTCAAAGCGGAAGTCGTGGATCTCTTTAAGCTCGGCCACCTCGCGGCTGGCGCGGGCGTCGACGTTGGCGCAGGCCCAGATGGCGTCGCCGTTGCGGTCGTACAGCACGATCCCCTCGCGCATCGAGCAGCAGGCGACGGACTGGATATCCGCCGCGCCAAGATGCGCGCGCGCCAGCGCCTGATGAATACACTCGCAGGCCAGCCGCCAGTTGGTGTCGAGGTCAAACTCCATCGAGCCGGGCACGTTCTCCACGCTCAGGTGCTTCCACTCGGCCTGCCCGACGGCAATCTGATTGCCCTGCAGATCAAAAATGACGGCGCGAACGCTGCCTGTCCCTGCATCTAACGCTAAAAGGTAACTCATGAGCCTGCCTCGCTGTTAGCGCAGGGCTGCTCTTATCCGGCCAGAGCCAGCACCGCGCGGGCTGTCGTCTCTTCCGTCACCAGGCCATTGATACGGCGACCCTTCAGTGCGGCGTAAATCGCTTCGGCTTTCTCTTCCCCGCCCGCCACGCCGACGATGGTCGGCAGCTGCGCCAGTTCATCGAGCGTGACGCCGAGCAACTCTTTGTGGATCTCCAGATCGTCAACGCGCTCCCCGTCGGCGTTGAGGAAATAGCCCAAAATGTCGCCGACCGCGCCTTTGCGAACGTACGTCAGCTGCTCGCCTTCGCTGATATAGCCGGAGCGCAGGATGGTGGCGTCGCGGCGCTGGTTAACGGCACCGATGCCGACTACCGCCACGTCCGCCGCCGTTGCGGCGAGGATCACGTCCCGCACGCTGGTTTCGCGTTTTAAAATCCCGGCAACCTCGGCCGAGGAGACGCGCAGCGGGGCGGGGATCATGCTGACGCTGCACGCCGCGTCCAGCTGGCCGATGCCCGTCATGTACGGCCCGACGCCGCCGGAGAGCGTCACCAGGCGGATCTGCTGGGAGCTAATAAAGCCGCTCAGGTGCTGCAGGCAGCTCATGGTGGTTTCACCAAATCCCACCGCCAGCAGCTGGCCCGGCGCCAGCACGCCCATCAGCGACTGCGCCGCGCCAATGCCCAACCGCACGCTCATCGGCGGGGTGTTCAGGGCGGGCATCACGCGCACCAGCTTCAGCCCGAAGCGCTGCTGTAGTTCGGTCTCCAGCGCCAGGCAGCCCTCGTAGCGCGAGTTGATCTGCACGCGGATCACCCCGGACTGGCGGCCCTTTTCCAGCAGCCGCGAGATCTTCAGGCGCGGCAGGCCGAGCCGCTCGCCGATGTCGTTCTGCGTCAGCCCGTCGTGGTAATAGCACCACGCCACGCGGGCCACCAGCTCCTCTTCCGCCAGGGCAAGCCCGGCAAACCGTCCTTCTTCCGCAGTACGTTTATCGCTCATAGTTGAACTCTTATAAAAATTTAGATCATATGTTCGTTGGTCCGCGGCAACAAAGTGTGAGCCACGCGGCAAAACGGATCTTTTATACAGATTTGATGGTATCTGGATCTTAATCGATAAAATTGTGATCCCTGCACGGTTGTAAATATAGTTCACCGTCTACGCTTTTGAACATTATTAAATCTAAAAATCATTTGTTCAATAGCGGAGCGATGATGACCTCACTACTCGACGCGCGTGATATCAGCAAAGCATTCTCTGGCGTGCCGGTGTTAAAAGGCATTGATTTCACGCTGCTTGCGGGCCAGGTCCACGCGCTGATGGGCGGAAACGGCGCGGGCAAATCCACGCTGATGAAAATTATCGCCGGGGTGGAAACGCCGGACGGCGGTGAACTTTCGGTTGCAGGGCAGCGTTTTGCGCGGCTGTCGCCCGCGCAGGCGCACAGGCTCGGCATTTATCTGGTGCCGCAGGAGCCGCTGCTTTTTCCGAACCTGACGGTGCGGGAAAACATCCTGTTCCGCCTGCCGCGCGAGCGGGATCTGCCTGCGCGGCTGGCGGAGAAGCTCCAGCAGCTGCAGTGCCAGCTCAACCTCGACGCCGCCGCCAGCACGCTGGAGGTGGCGGATCGGCAGATGGTGGAGATCCTGCGCGGCCTGATGCGCAACGCGACGATCCTGATCCTCGACGAGCCCACGGCGTCGCTCACGCCGGGCGAAACCGAACGGCTGTTTCGCCAGATCCGCGCGCTGCAGGCTCTCGGCGTCGGGATTGTCTTTATCTCGCACAAGCTGCCGGAGATCCGCAAGATTTCAAGCCACGTCTCGGTGATGCGCGACGGCGCGGTGGTGCTGAGCGGTGAAACCGCGGCGTTTGACGATAGCGCCCTGATCGCCGCCATGACGCCGGTGAGCCGCGAAAAGGCGCTGAGCGATTCACAAAAGCTGTGGCTGGCGCTGCCGGGCAACCGCCGCACCCAGCCGCAGGATTTTCCGGTGCTGCGCGTGGAAGATCTCACCGGGGAAGGATTTATCGATATGAGCCTTGAGATCTACGCCGGGGAGATCGTTGGCCTGGCCGGGCTGGTGGGATCCGGGCGCACCGAGTTTGCCGAAACCCTCTACGGCCTGCGGCCTGCACGCGCGGGGCGCATCTGGCTGGAAAATCAGGAGATTGGCCGCGACGGCGTGGCGGCGCGGCTGGAGAAAGGGCTGGTGTACCTGCCGGAAGACAGGCAGGCGTCCGGGCTGTTTCTGGACGCGCCGATCCGCTGGAACACCGTGGCGCTGAACGAGCCGTCGCTCTGGCAGCAGCGCCAGCGGGAGTCGGCGGTGGTGGAGCGCTACCACCGGGCGCTCGGGATCAAGCTGAATCACGCGGATCAAACCGTGCGCACGCTCTCCGGCGGCAACCAGCAGAAGGTGCTGCTGGCGCGCTGCCTGGAGGCCAATCCGCTGCTGCTTATCGTTGATGAACCCACGCGCGGCGTGGACGTTTCCGCGCGCGCCGATATCTACGCGCTGCTCAAAAGCGTGGCGGCGCAGAACGTGGCGGTGCTGATGATCTCAAGCGATCTGGACGAATTCCCCGATCTTGCGGACCGCGTGCTGGTGATGCACCAGGGCGTGCTCAGCGGCGAGCTGCCGCGCCACGCCGTCAGCCTCGACAGAATGATGGCGCTGGCGTTTGGAGGACAATCATGAAGATCTTGCTTAAAAACCGCGAGCTGAGCGCCTTTCTGGCGATCCTCGCCCTGTTCGCCATGCTGGTGGCGCTCAACCCGTCCTACCTGAGCCTGCAGACGCTGGGGATGATCTTCGCCAGCGCGCAGATCCTGATCCTGCTGGCGCTCGGGGCGGCGCTGGTGATGCTGACCCGCAACATCGACGTCTCCGTCGGCTCCACCGTGGGGCTGTCGGCGATTGCCGTCGGCGTGGCGCTCAATAGCGGCTACGGCCTGCCGGTAGCGTTACTCTTCGCGCTGTCGATAGGCGCGCTGGCGGGGGCGTTCAACGGCTTTCTGGTGGTGGGGCTGCGCATTCCGGCGATTGTCGCGACGCTCGGCACGCTGGGGCTGTACCGCGGGGGGATGCTGCTCTGGACGGGCGGGAAGTGGATTGAAGGGCTGCCGCCGGGGCTGAAGTCCCTGTCGGAGCCTGCCGCCTTCGGCGTTTCTCCGCTCGGCGCGGTGGTGTTGCTTATCGCGGGCGTTGGGGCGTGGACGCTGTCGCGCACCGCCTTTGGCCGTGATTTTTACGCCGTGGGCGATAACCTCGCCGCCGCGCGCCAGCTGGGCGTGGCGGTGAACCGCACGCGGATGCTTGCCTTTACCCTCAACGGCATGCTGGCGGCCTGCGCCGGGATCGTCTTTGCCGCACAGATTGGCTTCGTGCCGAACCAGACCGGCAGCGGGCTGGAGATGAAGGCCATCGCCGCCTGCGTGCTCGGCGGCATCTCGCTGCTGGGCGGCACGGGGACGCTGGTCGGCGCGCTGCTCGGCGCGTTCTTCCTGACTCAAATCGACACCGTGCTGGTGCTGTTCAGGCTCCCGGCGTGGTGGAACGACTTTATCGCCGGGCTGGTGCTGCTGGGCGTGCTGGTGCTCGACGGGCGTCTGCGGCAGGCGCTGGCGCGCCACCAGCGGGCGCTGAAGTACGGCCGCTTCCAGCCCGGCAACAAAGGGGGAAAGCGCGTCACCCCGTTTCCGAAACGCAACAAAGAGGTGGCGTAAATGAAGCTTAACTGGGAAGGCGCGCTGCTCGTTCTGCTGGTGCTGGAGATCCTGCTCTTTGGCACCGTCAATCCGCGGATGCTGGACGTCAACATGCTGCTGTTCAGCACCAGCGACTTTATCTGCATCGGCATCGTGGCGCTGCCGCTGACGCTGGTGATCGTCAGCGGCGGGATCGACATTTCGCTCGGCTCGACCATCGGGCTGTGCGCCATCGCGCTGGGGGTGATGATGCAGGCGGGCTGCCCGATGGGCGTCGCCATTCCGCTAACGCTGGCGCTGGGGCTGCTGTGCGGGCTGCTGAACGCGGCGCTGATCCACTACACCGGCATCAGCCCGCTGGTGATCACCCTCGGCACGCTCTATCTCTACGGCGGCGGGGCGCTGCTGCTCTCCGGCATGGCGGGGGCGACCGGCTACGAAGGCATCGGCGGCTTCCCGGATAGCTTCACCGCTTTCGCCAACCTCACGCTGCTGGGCCTGCCGATCCCGCTGGTGCTGTTCGCGGTGATTACCGTCTTCTTCTGGCTGATTACTCACCGCGGGCGCTTCGGCCGCCACCTGTTCCTGATCGGGCAAAACCCGCGCGCGGCGCGCTATGCGGCGCTGTCGGTGAACGGCATGCCCTACGCGCTGTACGGCCTGGTGGGCGTGGCCTCGGCCATTGCCGCGCTGGTGATGGTCTCCTATTTCGGATCGGCGCGCTCGGATCTGGGGCGCGACTTACTCATGCCCGCGCTTACCGCCGCGGTGCTCGGCGGGGCAAATATCTACGGCGGCTCCGGCTCGGTTGTCGGTACGGCGCTGGCGGCGCTGCTGGTGGGCTACCTGCAGCAGGGTTTACAGATGGTCGGCATCCCCAACCAGGTCTCGAGCGCGCTGTCAGGGGCGCTGCTGGTGGTGGTGGTAATGGGACGTTCGCTGAGCCTGCACCGTGAATGGGTGCGCAACTTCTTCCACAACACTCTTCGGAGCGAAAGATGAAAACAAAACTGATAGTGCTGGCAATGGCGCTCGGCGTGGCGTCCGCGCAGGCGGCAGACCGCATCGCGTTTATTCCGAAGCTGGTGGGCGTGGGCTTCTTCACCAGCGGCGGCAACGGCGCGAAGGAGGCGGGCAAAAATCTCGGCGTGGAGGTGACCTACGACGGCCCGACCGAGCCGAGCGTCTCCGGGCAGGTGCAGCTGATCAATAACTTCGTCAACCAGGGCTATAACGCCATTATCGTCTCCGCCGTGTCGCCGGACGGCCTCTGCCCGGCGCTGAAGCGCGCGATGCAGCGCGGCGTCAAGGTGCTGACCTGGGACTCTGACACCAAGCCGGAGTGCCGCAGCATCTACATCAACCAGGGCACGCCGGAGCAGCTCGGCGGCCTGCTGGTGGAGATGGCGGGCAAGCAGGTCACGAAGCCGAATGCCAAAGTGGCGTTCTTCTACTCCAGCCCGACGGTCACCGACCAGAACCAGTGGGTGAAAGAGGCGAAGGCGAAGATAGAGAAAGATCACCCGCAGTGGCAGGTCGTCACCACCCAGTTCGGCTATAACGACGCCACCAAATCCCTGCAGACCGCCGAGGGGATCTTAAAGGCGTACCCGGATCTGGATGCGATCATCGCCCCGGATGCCAACGCGCTGCCGGCCGCGGCGCAGGCGGCGGAAAACCTGAAGCGCGACGGGGTGGCGATCGTCGGGTTCAGCACGCCGAACGTGATGCGCCCGTACGTTGAGCGCGGCACGGTGAAGGCCTTTGGCCTGTGGGACGTGGTGCAGCAGGGCAAAATTGCGGTCAGCGTCGCCGATCGCTTACTAAAAAAAGGCGATCTTAACGTCGGCGACAGCGTGGAGGTAAAAGATATCGGCACGCTCAAGGTCGAGCCGAACGGCGTGCAGGGCTACCAGTATGAGGCGAAGGGCAACGGCATCGTGCTGCTGCCGGAGCGCGTGGTGTTCACCAAAGAGAACATTGGCAAATACGATTTCTGACGGGGGAGCAAATGGCTGATTTAGACGACATCAAGGACGGCAAGGATTTTGGCATCGGCACGCTGCAGCAAAATGTGCCGTACACCCTGAAGGGCTGCGGCTCGCTGGACTGGGGCATGCAGTCCCGGCTGGCGCGGATCTTCAACCCGCAAAGCAACCGCACGGTGATGCTGGCCTTTGACCACGGCTATTTCCAGGGGCCGACCACCGGGCTTGAGCGTATCGACCTGTCGATTGCGCCGCTGTTTGGCGAAACCGACGTGCTGATGTGTACCCGCGGCATTCTGCGCAGCCAGGTGCCTGCCGCGACGAATAAACCGATAGTGCTGCGCGCCTCCGGCGGCAACTCGATTCTGGGCGAGCTCTCCAACGAGTGCGTGGCGGTGGCGATGGAGGACGCGCTGCGCCTGAACGTCTGCGCGGTGGCGGCGCAGGTGTACATCGGAAGCCCGTTTGAGCACCAGTCGATCAACAACATCATCAAGCTTGTCGATGCGGGCGCGCGCTACGGCATGCCGACGCTGGCGGTGACGGGCGTGGGCAAAGAGATGGCGCGCGACGCGCGCTACTTTTCGCTTGCCAGCCGCATCGCCGCCGAAATGGGGGTGCAGTTCGTCAAAACTTACTACGTGGACGAGGGCTTTGAAAAAGTGACCGCCAGCTGTCCGGTGCCGATCGTGATCGCCGGGGGCAAAAAGCTGCCGGAGCACGACGCGCTGGAGATGTGCTTCCGCGCCATCGATCAGGGCGCGTCCGGCGTGGACATGGGGCGCAACATCTTCCAGTCCAGCGCGCCGCTGGCGATGCTGAAGGCGGTGAAGAAGGTGGTGCATGAAAACTGGAAGGCGCGAGAGGCGTTTCAGTTCTGGCAGGAAGAAAAACAGGGAGAGGCAAAATGAACGTGACGCTGGTGGAGATCAACATCAAGCCCGAGCGGGTGGACGAGTTTCTAGAGGTGTTTCGCGCCAACCACGAGGGGGCGATTCAGGAGCCGGGCAACCTGCGCTTCGACGTGCTGCAGGACCCGAGGGTGAAAACCCGGTTCTTTATCTACGAAGCCTATAAGGACGAAGAAGCGGTGCTGGCGCATAAGCAAACCCCGCACTACCTGGCGTGCGTGGATAAGCTTGAGGCGCTGATGTCGGAGCCGCGCAAGAAGCGCAGCTTTGTGGGGCTGTTGCCGGAGTAGCGGCCAGGCGGCACGCGTGCCGCCCGGCGCTTTTCAGCTAAAGCGGGGATCTTCAGGATACAGGCGCTGCGCCTCGCTGCGAAGCTGGCGCGCGTAGGATTCGTTGCCCAAAAACTGCTCTACGTTAATCAGGTTGTGATAGATATCCGGATCGGACCAGGTGGCAATCCAGCGCCTGCCGAGGCGGCAGAACCGCTGCAGATCGTCGGGATTGCCGCTGGACTGATAATGCACGATCCAGCTCAGCGCCCGATCCTTGAGCAAGCGCTCGCTGCCCATCCTCGTATCGTACAGTTTCAGCACGCGGCTGGCGTACTGCTGAGGAGATTGCTGAAAGCGGATCAGGACCTGGTTTTGCCAGAATGTGAGACCCACAAGCCCTGTGCCGCAGAGGGCCAGCACGGTGAGGGCGCAGGGAAGCAGCCTGATGGATGACCGTCTGAACAGGCCAGGATGAGGGCGTTCTTGCGCATCCAGCCTGTCGGCAAAGCTCAGCAATATAATCACCACCAGCCAGTGCGCAGGCGACTGATAGAGCGGATATTCCAGCTGCGTGTGGATAAGAATGGGCAGCAGGCAGCCGAGCAGCGCCAGCTTATGCCGGGTGGGATGACGTAAAAAGAGCATGACGCCCGCTGCGAGCAGCAGCAGTATGCCGCCCAGCGCAACTATCCCGCCTTCAACCCACCAGAACAGCAGTTCGTTATGGGGATGCGTCAGCTCGTTCATTCCAAGGTATAAAGGCTGGGCGCGATCGGCAATGAAATGGGCAAAAGACCATGGGAAGCCGCCGTAGCCCCAGCCCGAAAGGGGATGCAGGGCGATCATCTGCCAGGTTTGCTGCAAAATAAATACCCTATTAAGGGTGCTGCCTGAATGATCCTGCAGCGCGCTGGTGATGGTGCCGGTCATAAGGCCTAAGCCAACCGCGATGCCTAGCGCTGGCGCGCAGCGTACCGTCCATCTTCCCGGATGGGGATCCGCCTCTTCGGTGCGGTAAAAAATGCCGGAAAACATCCCCCAGATGACCAGCCCCGCCAGCCAGCCCGTTCGCGACTCAAGCAGCGTCAACGTCATGAACATGACGACGATCGCGGCGTAGACGGCTGCCCGCCGCCATTTTTCCAGCACCTCTCGGGTTAAGGTGAAGCGGCTGTCTGCGGCAAGCCAGAGCAGCACCGCCGCTCCCGTGGCAATAAACGACGCGGTGACGTTGCGCTGCTGAAAAACACCAATCCCGATATGCGGGCTCAGCATCGCCGCGGTGCGTCCCGCTTCTGGCAGCAGGAACGGCGCCCACAGCCCGGCCAGCGAATAGGCCGTTTGCAGCGTGGCCGCCGCGGCAATGAGCCACAGGATGTACTGGCGCTGTCTGGCGCTGAAATGGCAGTTCAGCAGCAAAATATAGAGCGTCATGCCTGCCCACAGCCCCGCCAAGCGCGGAAGGGCGTCACGCTGCCAGTCCGGTGAAGGGCTCCAGAACAGCGGGATCGTCAGCAGGATCGCGGCGGCAAGCATGAGGCGGGCGCTAAAGGAGAGGGCGATCGTCTGGCGAGCCATGGACCACGCGCATCCCGCGATCGTGGCGGTAATGCCGCACCAGACCAGCAGCGCCTCTGGCAGATCGGCACCGCTACCACCGGTATTGCTGATGGCGACATGCGTGAGGCCCAGCAGGATGAGCGTCAGCATCCCCACCGTCCAGCGCGAGGCCTTTGTGGTTGATAGCCTGTGGGTCATCGCGGCGAGCCTTTCCGGGGCTGTACGCCCGGTTCGACGCGGCGAGCCGGTTGCGCCACACCCAGGTCGTTAAGCGCCTGCCAACGGATCTCACAGCGTGGTGCGTCACACCACGGCCGCGATTCAGTGGCAAACGGGGCGAGCATGGTCGCATCCTCAATCGGCTGGCCGTTAACCGTCACGTTGATCAGCGTAACGTAAAAAGGGGTTGGGTTTTTTATCTGCACCGCGGCGTCGCTGCGGGTCCACTGCAGCCGCGAGGGGGCTTTTTTGGCCGCGACGTCCGATAAGCCCGCCGGGCGATAAAATAGCTTCATGCGGTGACGCACCGCAAACTGAACGGTATTCTCGTTCCCGGTTTTCGAGGCGGCGGGAATGCCCGCTATCATTAGCCAGAACAGGCTCTCCCTGTCCTGGGGTAAGCCTTCACTGGTATCCACAATCCTCACGGAATTTTCGCGTCCCGCATTCAGGGCAAACAGCGGTGGCGTGGGGATAAACGCGTCCCCGCTCTCCACCGGCTGGCCCTCGGAGGGCAAAATTTTTGTCTGAACGAGATAGGGCAAAGAGGTGGTGTTGCGCACGTGAAACGACAGCGTGTCTTCACTGCCGTGAAAAACAAACCGCGTGCCGCCAATGACAATGCCCGCCTGAGCCCACGCGCTATAAAGCACCAATAAACAGAAGGTAACGGTACGCATGATCGATGGGTTACTCATACGTCATGCTGAAGGTTACCGTTGCGTTTGCCGTCCCTGCCGTCACGTTACTTTTCGTGGCCATGTACTGTGCATAGTAGGTCAGAGAGCCATAGCTGGATGGAAGCGAATATGTGCCTGTACTGGTATTAATCGGCAGCAGCCTGGAATCACTGTCCTTAATCGCAATGGCGATGCCAGAGGCTGCGCCAGGATCGCTGTCAATCGCCACCAGATCGGGATTGGTGCTATCGCTGGTGCCGTTAAAGCGCAGAGCCAGAGTTTTCGTAACGCTGGAGCAATGTTCGAAGCTGATCTTAAACGTTATCGGCAGCGAGGTCTCTCCCGGCTGGCTCAGCTGGCTTGAGGCAATATTCCCCAGCGATATCGTCTGGTTGACCGTATCGGGACTGATGGTACAGCCGGGTTCTTCAATGCTGCCGTCGATGTTAATGGTGCCGTCGTGGGCCGCTGCCGACAGCGTCCAGCAGAGCAAAAGCAGGCTAAGGGTAACTTTGATCATTATTGATAGCTCATGTCGAAGTAAACAACGGCGGTCGCGCTGCCGCCAGTCACCGGCATTTTTGTTGCCTTGTAGTGCAGCAGGAAAGAGAGCGTGTTATCGCCATCCTTCAGGGAATACTGCGACGAAGGGCTGTTAAGCGGGATGGCGGTGTTATCGCTGTTCAACACTTCGACGCCCACGCCCGTGGCCAACGTCCCGCTGCTGCCGGTGTCGGATAAGGCGAGCAGCTGCGGATTGTCGGCATCCGCGTTCCCGCTAAACGTGACTTTCGCACCCACGGTGTTTGTGCAGCCGGTGAGCTTTATGCTCACCGGGGTATTGGGGCTGGTTGCGCCCACGCTGCTAAAGACCGACGAGGAAATTTTACCCATCTGAATGGTTTGGTTCTGGCTGCCCGCGTCCACGTCACAGGAAGAGGGCAGTACCGTACCGTTAATGGTCATATTCCAGGAGCCAACCTGCGTTTCCGCTCGCGATGCGTTGCTCAGCAGGCAGAATGGCAATAGTAATAAAACGACGCGTTTCATGTCTCTTTCCTGCTTTAAGGGATGTTCACGGTGATGGTTTCAATCGCGGAGTAATCGCCGGCGTCAGGATTCTTTCCGGTTAGCGCAACGGGTACGTAGGTGAAATCAACATGTGAGGCAGCCTGGTACAGCGTGGCGCTATATTTGCCGTTGTTGGCCGAAACCGTTTCGCCGCGAGGGTTCAAAATGCGCACGCCGACGTCCGGATTCGACGTCACGATATCGTCGCCAGACGTCTTACTGGTGGAAAAGTGCAGATCGAGGGTCGCCTCTTCGCTTCCACCAAGGCAGCTAATGGCCATGGTCTGCTTCGTCCCGTTGCCGACTTTGCCACCCGCGCCTGCTTTTCCAAAATCAGACGCATAGGTGTCGGGCAACACCACCACCGAGTTGGAGGCGAGCTTGCACGAGGCCGGAATGGTGATCGTGCCTGATACGTCGACATTGGTGACTGCCTCGCCGCTGTTGATGACCTTACCGGACATGTTTTCATCCAATAAAAAGATATACCCCACCCGCACGGCATTGAGCGTTATATTCCTTGCCACGCTGGAATCCGTGATATAGAAATGTGCGCCAACGTATTTCCAGGGCAATAACGAACTGGGCATCGGACCCTGGCTGTCCATAGCCGCGGAGGAGGTGAAGCCCCAACACCCGCCGTAAAGTCCGGTTGTGTTCGAACCATTTGCCGCATAAGCAGTTGCCGTGATGCCGGGCGCAATCTGCGTTGCGGTTCCGCCAGCGGTACGTGTTATGTCCGTACCACAAAAAATGAGTCCCTTGGGCGGCGCCGGGCAGTGATACATTTGGTCAGAAGTGCCAGGCCAGAACGTCTCACTCATTGGATACTCTTTGCTGGACGCACCGTTGCTGTTTGAGGAGAAGGTGTAATTTTGATCCACCATAGCGATTGGAGTCGCGTAATCTAGCTTGCAGGCGTTCGCCATTGCGGCCGTTGACTTACCCCACAAAAAGCCTGTGCAAAGTAAAATCAAACTGAATTTTAACCATGTCTTCATTACTGACACCTTTCACCTATTTTGTTTATCGGCTGCTTTGTTGCGCTTTCCGATAATTGATAATTCACTTTGCAGTGCTGATTCGGGCCATCGCCCCACTGCACGTTCAGTCGCCCAGCCAGCGGCAGGCCGGCAAGATACGTTTGTCCATCCTCGCCGACGATCGTGCTGTTGCCCGCGTCCTGGCTCACCACGGCGCCGAAAGGCACCGGCTTCCCGTTATGCAGTAACGTCATGAGCGCGCGAATGCCGACGTGAGCGTTAAATTCCGCCCGCACCATCGCCCCCTGCGTGGGTACTACGTTGGTGACGGTATCGTCGATATCGACGTTTTGCCCCAGGGTATTGGTGTCCAGCGCCACGCGGTTCTGGCGATAGGTGGTGGCATAAGGGATGACCGCATAGCCGCGCCAGTCGGTTTTAATCCCGGTGGCGTTCTCAAGCGCGACGCCTGCTGCGCCCGGCGCCTTAACCAGAATGTTCGTGTCGCCCAGCGGCTGGCTCAGCGTGATGCCGTTGCGATGTACCACAACGCCGCCGCTCATGCCGTAGTTGACCTGATGATAATCATCGCTGTAGTTGTAGCCGGCCTTCAGATTGCCGTAGGTGCCCTGGTAGTTAACGCTGGCATTGCCGTTATCGCCCTCGCCGTGGTTGCCGTACCCTTCCTGCACGTTGTAGCTCAGGTTGTTATCGGCCAGCAGCGTGCCGTTAACACCGGTGCTTTGGGTCATTTTGCCGTGCTGATCGGTATTCATGCTGTAGGTGGCGTTAGCCGTATTTGTGGTATCGGACGGGGCTTCGCTACCGTGGCCGGACAGCCATTTGCCGATTGGCAATGAAATATTAAAGGCGTAAAGCTGATCGGCTTCATCCTCATCCGGCGATCGGCTGTAGTTCCAGCTCACGCTGTAGGAAATATCGTGCCAGCTGCCGTTATAGCCCAGCTGGAGCAGGCGATCTTTTTCATCCGTATGCCAATAGCTCTGCTCCTGACCCGTGACGAAGATCGATCCTAACTCGCCAACCTGCTGGGACACGTTAAGCTCAATTTTGCCCTTTTTGCTGTAGTACAGGTTGTAGAAGTCGTTCCAGTCCGGAGCGTCTTGTTTTCCATCATGATCGTCGTCCTTCCAGTCATCGCTGCCGGTATAGCCGCTCATGTGTTTGTACGTTGTCTCATCGAGGGTATAAAACCCTTCGGTGGAATAGCGATAGCCCAGCAGCTGGAAGTTGGTCCCAATCTCGTTAAGCGCTTTTGCGTAGAGGAAGCGCATTGACTGGCCGTCGTGCTGGCTGCCGTCAACGAGCGTACTGTTCGCCTGGGTGATATCCATCGACACGGCGCCGATGTCGCCCATGTTCAGCCCGAGGCCGAGCGCAAAAGCGTGGTAGTCGTTCGAGGCCTCGGTACCGCCATAGGCCGTAATCCCATGCGCCATACCCAGCAGCGCGGTGCCCTGTACGAAGCTGTCATCGTTCTGTTCGTCGGTATTGCTGCGGTATTTACCCGCCGTGAAGTCGTACTTCAGCCTCCCTTCGCGCTGCAGCAATGGCACGGCTGAGTAGGGGACCGTAAAGCTATTTTCACTTCCGTCGCTCTCTTTCACCGTGACGATGAGGTCGCCGCTCGATGAGGTCGGGAAGAGGTCGTTGATGGCAAATGCGCCCGGCGAAACGTAGGTCTGGTAGATGACATAGCCGTTCTGCTTGATGGTAACTTTGGCATTGCTTTTCGCAATTCCGCGCACCGTTGGCGCAAACCCTTTCAGGCTGTCTGGCAGCATGTTGTCATCAGAGGCGATTTGAACCCCGCGGAAGCTCAGGCTGTCGAAAACGTCCGATGACGTATAGCTTTCGCCTACCG
This sequence comes from Enterobacter sp. KBR-315C3_2022, assembly GCF_041399425.1. Lineage (NCBI taxonomy): Bacteria > Pseudomonadati > Pseudomonadota > Gammaproteobacteria > Enterobacterales > Enterobacteriaceae > Enterobacter > Enterobacter sp. KBR-315C3_2022. The sequence goes on along the minus strand of NZ_JBGKEB010000010.1, from coordinate 62,025 downwards.
TCAGCTCGGCCTTGAGCGGCGCAATGGTGCGTTCAACGTAGGTGCTGATGTGCTCCCAGTTGTTTTCCGTCTCTTCATCGCTGCTGGTGTAGTTCCAGGTCGAGTAGTCGCGCAGCCGCCACGCGCCGAGGTTAAGACCGCTCTGCAGGTTAAGAAAATAGTTATCTTCGCTGCCGTTCCCGCCGCTGTTGCTGCCCGAGAAGTCATAGTTAACCAGCAGGGCATTAATGCCCTGATCCCAATTCTCAGGCGGTATATATCCGCGCGCGCTCTGTTTCATTGCGGCCTGAGGCACGCTGACGTTCAGCCGCAGCTGTTCGAAGTCGAACTCTGTCTTGCTGTCGGGTATGGATTCAAAGGGCACACACTGTTCCGGCGCCAGTTTTGCAATCTGCGAAAACGCCTCAGTATTGACCCCCATTGCCTGCAGGTGGGCCCGGGTAAAGCAGGGTACAAGACCAGAATCGACTTTTGCGCCTTTAGGCGCGGCATTAAACTTAACGTCTTCGGTCGCGACAAATTGATCGTTAAGGTAAATATCCACGTGATAATTACCTGGCGCCTGATGATCGCTCTTTTCGAAATGCGATAAATCAGCCACGGCGTTCGGATCGTCAGATAAAAAAGCCGGATTAAAGTAGTTATCTGCATGGGCAATCAGCGGCAGGAGTGTCAATGACGCAGGCAGGATAAACCGCTGCATTTTACGTCGTGATAATAACACCTGCATGATGGCACAAGAGACAGTGCGCATTCTAATAGTCATATCCTTGCTGACCCGCCTTAATTTATTAATTCAAATGTGCCTTTTGAGTAGGCGTATTCGCGCCGTAATCATTTACGGTCTGGAAATTAATATCGCCCTGTGCATTTGCCGGGAGTTTTACATCCGCTTTGGACATCGGTGCCACCATGGTGGTTGGCAGATTGGCAAGGCCCGCGTGGAATTGAACCAGCGTCAGGTAATAAGGCGTTGGGTTATCGATGGTTAGCGTGTTACCACTCTTGTGGAATTGCAGATGCGAAGGTGCTTCATTAGAGGACATCGACAGGTTTTTGGGGCGCATGAAAAGCTTAATGCGGCTCAATATCGCAATCTGCAGCGTGTTTTTATTGTTGGTATCTTTGCTGACTGACGGAATGGCCTTAACGTTCACCCAGTAAAGCGATTCGCGATCGGCTGGCAGAGTGTTAGGCCCGACGTACATAATACGCAGCGTATTCTCTTTATTGGCTTTGATAACGAACAGCGGTGGCGTTAATACAAAATCACTGCTTTTGGCCTGCTGCGCATTCTCCATCCACGCCTGAATTAAAAAAACGGCGTTAGGATCGGTATTATTGATTGCGAGTGAAGCCTGCGTATTTCCCTCAGGGTAAATAACGCGGGTTGAACCCAACGATACGCCGCCGGGTTCAGCAGCATTTGCAGCGAATGTAATAAATCCTGCGCTAACCATGAGTAAAACGGTCAGCGAGGAGCGTAGAGAAGAAATGACGGACATGATAAGCCTTGCTAATTATTGCCACTGAGGGCGTTGAATTTATAAATAGGTCAACGTGAACCAGGTTTCTGTATTTGCATCACCGGCAATCACCTCGTTGGAGGTCGCTCTGTAGCGCGCGGTAAAATGCAGCGATGTTGTGCCATCCTGAATTGGCGTAAAGGTGAGAGGACGTTCATTGGGAATAATTTGATTTCCCTGGCTGTCAAAAAGACCAAGCCCTACGCCCTGAGCACTTTGTGCGCCATCAATAACGGCCAAAACGCCGGGGTCTTTTTTATCCGTTTGGCCCCGGAACGTTACGCCAACGTCCTGGCTGACGGTGGAATCACAGTCTTTGAGTTCCAACGTAAACGCTTGTGGATCGGTCCAGCTGCCCAGACCGTGAAATTCATCGGTGCGAATTTCACCCATCTGAACGGTAAGATCCTCACTTCCTACATCGACCACGCAGGCGGCATTCACTACCGCACCGCGAAATTCAACATCTCCCCCTTTGACGGTGACGTGCGTCTCCGCAAACGTCAGTGAGGGAACGATCCCAAGACTGAGCAAGCCGATGCTTAAGATATTTTTAATCATTCCTTCCCCCTAGAAAATTAAGCTGCCCTCCCTGGCAGAGATTTCATCCTGACGGGAATTACTGGTAAGTAATGTTGAACGTCGCGGTGGTGTCCACGTTGCCCGCGGTCGCGGTGTCTGCAGTCTGGATGTAGTCAGCAGAGAAGTTCAGGTTGTTGTTGCCATCGATCAGGGTAACGGCCTGAGATGCGGTGCCCAGATCCAGCGCGGAACCGTCTTTGTCATAAATCTGAATACCCACGCCAGACGCGGAGCCTGCGCCAGCGGTGTTATCCAGCACGCCTGGTTCATCAGCTGCTGCAGTACCGTCAAACGTAATTGAAGCCTGCTTAGAAACAGTAGAATCACAATCAGCCAGCGTAATCGCGAAAGGCGTTTTCTGATTAGCTACTGCATCTTTGCCGGTCAGCTGTGCAAGGCGTACCTGACCGAGGTTAACAACCTGGTTTACGGTATCGGAAGACACTGCACATGCTGCGTCAACAACAGAACCTTTGAACTCAACGGTGCCGCCCTGTACGGTGGAAGACGTTGCGCCGCTCGTTGCTGCGAATGCAGAAGAGATGCCGGCTGCCATGATAACCGCTGCTGCTAAACTTTTAACCATAACTGTTTTTTTCATAATTTAACTCTAATTGCTTTTAGTTTATTTGGATTATTCCGTTATTAGTCTTTTATCCATTAAATACATTTGGATGTGAGGATATCCTTATCAGCTCGAGACATATTGTATTGTCGTTTTTTTTGATTAAAAGCAAAAATGCGGTCCTACAAAGGACATCTGTAATTAATGAAAATTGCGGCTTTAAATTACACGCATAGCAAATCGGTCCTCAATAGGACCGAATAAGTGGTTGAGCCAAAGATGGTGTTTGATATCTGGCGTGAAGCCGTCAGGAATTAGCGTTAATAAGCTTCGGGAAGTTTTTGAATAGCAGTTAGCTTTCCATTGTCGATGCTGATGAAGTCGCCCTTGCGTAATTCAGATAATAATTTTAGCGTTCGGCTTCGCGACATCAACGTTCGGCGTTGAATAAAGTTCTGCACGTTGATATTCCGCCGGTACTCTTCTGGATAAGACCACAGCTCAATTAAAAGTGAGCGTACCTTGCGATAAGAGTCTACGCCGACTAATTCATTTTCCCGTGCGCTCATGACCATCAATCGATGCGCCAGAATGCGGGCAACGTCATGCCAAAGATTATTTTCATCGGCCACTTTGACGAAATCATCCACCTGAACATAATAACCCGTGCAATCCGTTTCTGCGCATAGCATATGCTGTGGTCTTGCGGGAACATCATAGTAGAGACTATATCCGTCAATAAACCCTATCAGGCTTTGTGCAAAGAAAGAATACATATGCAAGCCGTTTTCTTCATGACATACAGAGCAGATGCCCTCATCAAGAAGGATAATACCGCTATTGTCTCTTTTAGGACTTAAGTTAAATTCTTTATCTGCCTCTAAAAAGAAAGGCGAACTAACTGGTTTGAGATAAGCAAAAAGTGTCTCAATGGCCTTCTGCGGTTTTGTATCCTGAGAAAAACGATACGCGTGCAATCCGTTGCCAGTGATGTCGAGTGTGGAATTCATAAATGTTCCTGCAAGCAATAATCAATGACTGGCATTTTGGTCCGGGGTCCAAAAAGAGCCGCAATTATGCATCGGTAAGAATTACATTCAACTCATAGTATATAACTTAAAGTTCTCTCGCAATTGCTGGAGTAACGATTTGAATACAGCGGTGTAAGAATGGTGATACACAGGTTTAGCGCTTTTACTAGGAATTTACTTATATTATATGAAGTTAGGTCATATTTATCAGGTTCTTATTACTCGCTGTTACTTTAAGCAATAAATGCTTTTTGGGCGTGTGTGAGGGCGTATATCTATTTGTATAAAAATCTTACCAGGCGGCTATTCTGGCGATTTAATCGTTCATTTGGCTTCTACTGTTTCATATATCGTTTTATGCTTTTTAGCTGATGCCGTAATACTCTCGGCACTGAAGAAAATCCCCCTTCCGAAGAAGGGGGAGGGACGTCACGCCTCTTCTACGCTTACCCGCAGCGCCGCCAGCGCCTTACGCGCCGCCTTCAGCACCAGCTCACACTGCTCGATCGTCAGCGTCAGCGGCGGTTCGATGCGGATCGTCTTCGCGTTGTTGAGCGTGCCGGCGACCAGCACCCGCTGGCGGAACATCTCGCTTGCGAAGCTGTAGCCGATCTCGTTATCCACGAACTCAATCGCCATCAGCATCCCTTTGCCGCGCGCCTCGTGCACCAGATCCGGATATTCCCGGCCCAGCTGGCGGAAGCCGTCGAGCAGCATGTCGCCTTTCTGCTCCGCCTGCGCGGGCAGGTTTTGATCCAGCAGCACGTTGATGGTCGCCAGCGCCGCCGCGCAGGCCAGCGGGTTACCGCCGAAGGTGGTGGTGTGCAGGAACGGATTGTCGAACAGCACCGAGAACACCTCTTCCGTCGCCACCGTCGCGCCGATCGGCATCACGCCGCCGCCGAGCGCTTTCGCCAGGCACAGAATGTCCGGCTGCACGTTCTCGTGCTCGCAGGCGAACATCCTGCCGGTGCGGCCCATGCCGGTTTGCACTTCATCCAGAATCAGCAGCGCGCCAAACTCGTCGCACAGCTGGCGCACGGCAGGCAGGTAGCCCTGCGGAGGCAGGATCACGCCGCCTTCTCCCTGAATCGGCTCGAGGATCACCGCCGCCACGTCGTCACCGGTTTTACGGCACTCGCTGAGCGCGGCGCGCATGGCGTCAATATTGCCAAACGGCACGTGGCGGAAGCCCGGCAGCAGCGGCATAAACGGCTTGCGGAAGGTGGATTTGGCGGTTGCCGACAGCGCGCCCAGCGATTTCCCGTGGAACGCGCCGCTGGTGGCAATAAAGGTGAATTTGCCGCGCGGCGACTGGTACGCCTTGGCGAGCTTGATCGCCGCCTCGACCGACTCCGTGCCGCTGTTGCAGAAGAAGCTGTACTTGAGCTTGCCGGGCGTTAGGGCCGCCAGCGTTTTCGCGAGCATCGCGCGAAGCGGATCGAGCAGCTCCTGGCTATGGAGAGGTTGTTTCGCAAGTTGATTCTGTACGGCGGAAACCACAACTGGATTACGGTGCCCCACGTTGAAAATGCCAAAACCACCCAGGCAATCAATAAACTCCTGTCCCTGGGTGTCGACAAGCGTATTCAGGCTCCCCGCTTGCCACTCTACGGCTCCGTAATCCCCGCCGGCGGTAACAGATTTGCGATACTCCAGAAAACCCGGGTTCACATGCTCTTTAAAGTAGTCGATCACCTCTCGGTTAAGTTGTTTCATCTCCTCATGGTCGAGCGTTCGCTTTTCGATGAGATTCAGTGCGTGCGCGGTACAGGCAAGAGCCGAGGCGCTGGAAGGTAACCTGTTCAAAATATGCTCCCGGGGATCGCGTATCACATGATACTGAGTTAAGTATTGCAGGGATTACGCCACCTCAGCGGCCTTAACAAAAATCGGGATAAACGCCAGGGAAATATAATGTTGCACAAAATTTAATCATGCGGGGCTGGCCGAAACGGCGTAACGGGCCAGAAGAAAACGCCGCAGCGTTGCAGGGAGTACGCGCCCCTGCCCCTGCATGGTGCAGGGCCTGGCGCTTAAGCGGGCAGCGGTGAATAATGCTTTGTGAGTAGTTTCAGGATGAAAGTATTTAAAATCAATTAATTAAAAAGGCGTGCAAAAAGTGCGGTTTAACTGAAATTTGCGATCTCTATCGTGTTTAACAACTAAAGATAAATTCGTTATCGCCGAAAAAACAATAAACCACAAAATTAACATTCAAATAACCTGCAAGGAATGCCCGCATGTCCTCTTCTTCATGGGTCACACAGAACGAATATCCTCTGGACGCTGACACCACCCTCATGTCGACCACCGATCTCCACAGCTATATGACCCACTCCAACGATACCTTTGTGCAGGTAAGCGGCTACTCCCTCCAGGAGCTGCTTGGCCAGCCGCACAATATGGTGCGTCACCCCGACATGCCGAAGGCCGCGTTTGCCGACATGTGGTACACGCTGCAGCAGGGCGAGCCCTGGAGCGGGATCGTCAAAAACCGCCGCAAGAATGGCGACCACTACTGGGTGCGCGCGAACGCGGTGCCGATGGTGCGCAACGGCCAGATGACAGGATACATGTCGATTCGCACCCGAGCGACGGCAGAAGAGGTTGCCGCCGTGGAGCCGCTCTACAAGGCGCTGAATGAAGGCCGCTGCAAAAAGCGTATCCACAAAGGGCTGGTGGTGAGCAAAAGCTGGCTCGGCAGGCTGCCCGCCGTGCCGCTGCGCTGGCGCGTCCGCGGCGTGATGGCGGTTCTCTTCTTACTTATGGCCGCCGCGCTGCTGACCACCTCGGCGGGCTGGACGGCGCTGGCGGCGAGCGCGGTCGCGGTGCTGGCGGGCACGCTTGTCTTTGAGCAGCAGATTGTTCGCCCGGTGGAAAACGTGGCGCGCCAGGCGCTTAAGGTGGCGACGGGGGAGCGTAACAGCGTCCAGCACCTGAACCGCAGCGACGAGCTGGGGCTAACCCTTCGCGCGATCGGGCAGCTCGGGCTGATGTGCCGCTGGCTGATCAATGACGTCTCGAGCCAGGTGGTGAGCGTGCGCGACGGCAGCGACAGGCTGGCGCAGGGGAATGAGGATCTTAACGATCGCACGCGCCAGACCGTCAGCAACGTGCAGCAGACCGTGACGACGATGAACCAGATGGCGGCGTCGGTGCAAAGCAATTCCGCCACCGCCGCCGAGGTGGATAAGCTCTCCGTGGCCGCCAGCAGCGCGGCGACCGAGGGCGGAAATGCGATGCACACCGTGGTCAAGACGATGGACGACATTGCCGACAGCACGCAGCAGATTGGCTCTATTACCAAGCTTATCAACGACATTGCGTTTCAGACCAACATCCTGGCGCTCAACGCGGCGGTGGAGGCGGCCCGGGCGGGCGAGCAGGGCAAAGGCTTTGCCGTGGTCGCCGGAGAAGTGCGCCATCTCGCCAGCCGCAGCGCAAATGCCGCCAACGACATTCGCAGGCTGATCGACGCCAGCGCCAGCAAGGTGCAGTCCGGCTCCGAGCAGGTGCACGCCGCGGGCCGCACGATGGACGATATTGTCGAGCAGGTGAAAAACGTCACGCAGCTTATCGCCCAGATAAGTCACGCCACCTCCGAGCAGGCGACGGGGCTGTCCGAGCTGACGCGGGCCGTCGCGGAGCTGGACAGCATCACGCAGAAAAACGCCGATCTTGTTGAAGAGAGCGCGCAGATCTCCGCGATGGTGAAGCACCGCGCGGGGCGTCTGGAGGACGCGGTGACCGTGCTGCATTAAGTCATCTCAGGTTTCGCTAAAGCCGTTTATTCCATTTGGGGGTAAACGGCTATTTGTTTTTCGCAATAAGCCAGGATGTTAAATAAATATTAAATAACTAAAAAACGCCGGATTTTTTATTCATTTCTGAACGCTCAATCATCGGTGGTAAAGAAAAAAACGATCAAAGTCATAAAGTTAGCGTTGCTGTTACCGATAACGATGATCGTCTGAGAAATAATCACATCGATGGAGAATATATGTTCATACATGACGTAAGGATCGGCACGAAATTATTTCTGGCGTTTGGGTTCTTTATTGTTCTGATGGTCCTGAGCGCAAGCCTGTCGCTGATGAGCCTCAACCGGGCGAACGACGGAATGCAAACCATCATTACCCGCGATTATCCGACAACGGTTAAGGCGAACCAGCTGATCGACAACTTCCAGGAATTTGTGAGCACCCAACAGCTGATGCTGCTGGACGAGCGGGGAACCTCTACCGCGCGGTCAGAGCTGCGCCTGAAAGAGATCAGCGAGCAAATCACGCAGATCCTGGGCGATCTGAACAACGCGCTGCAGGATAAGCAGTCCCAGCAGGTGCTGGCGGATATCCGCGGCGTGCGCCAGCAGTATCTCGACTCCCGCTACCGAATTTTACAGGCGGTGCAGCGTAACGATCGCGCCGCGGCCGTTGAGGAAATGACCACCACCACGCTGGGCCTGCAGCAGGCCTACAAGGCGAAGGTGCAGGAGCTGATTGCGATTCAAAACGGCGAGATGCAAAGCGCGGGCGCGCAGGTCGATGGCGATTTTAAATCCAACCGCATGCTGCTGATCCTGATTACGCTCTTCAGCGTGGCGGCGGGCAGCCTGATGGGCTGGTACATCGTGCGTTCCATCACCCGTCCGCTGGGCGAGGCGGTGCATTTTGCCGAGGCCATCGCAGAGGGCGATTTGACGGCCAGCATCACGCCGCGCGGGAAGGATGAAACCGGCCTGCTGCTGCACGCGCTGATGGAGATGAAAACGCGGCTGCTGGAGATCGTGCAGCAGGTGCAGACCGGCTCGGAGAACATCTCCAGCGCGGCCGCGCAGATCGTGGCGGGCAACCAGGATCTCGCCGCGCGCACCGAAGAGCAGGCCAGCTCGGTCGAGCAGACGGCGGCGTCGATGGAGCAGATTACCGCGACGGTGAAAAACACCGCCTCCCACACCGGCGAAGCAACGCTTCTCTCCGCCGACGCGGCGGCGACCGTGAAAAACAACGGCGAGATGATGAAGCAGGTGACCAGCAAAATGCGCCTGATTAACGAAACGTCTAACCGGATGTCCGACATTATCGACCTGATCGACGCCATTGCCTTTCAGACCAATATTCTGGCGCTGAACGCGGCGGTAGAAGCGGCGCGCGCCGGGGAGCATGGCCGGGGCTTTGCCGTGGTGGCCGGAGAAGTGCGCCAGCTGGCGCAGAAGAGCGCGTCGTCCGCCAGCGAAATTCGCCAGCTGATTGAGAGCTCGACCAGCCAGACGCAGGACGGGATGAACCTGGTGGAGAAAGCCAGCGGCTTAATCAACGGCATGGTGGGCAACGTGGAGGAGATGGACGTTATCCTGCGCGACATACGCCAGGCCAGCCACGAGCAGACGGAAGGGATATCGCAGATTAACAGCGCGATTGGTCTGATTGACTCGACTACCCAGCAGAACTCCGCGCTGGTGGAGGAGTCCGTCGCGGCGGCGGCATCGCTGAACGATCAGGCGATGCACCTGAAAGCGCTGGTCAACGTGTTCCGCGTGGGCGACCGCGCGCTGGCCTAATCCAGCTGGGAGATCTCCAGCGCCGCGCGGTCGATAACGCCTACGATCTGCTTAAGCTGCGCGTCGCTGAGCTCTCCCTGATTGACCTTCAGATCCAGCACCGCTTTGAAGTTGTCCAGCGCCCGCTTCATCTGCGGGTTTTTGCGCAGCTGAAACCCGACGCAGCGCGCGCGGATACGCGCGTGAATGCTCTCCATCTGCTCCTGATTTTCATCCAGCCAGCGCTGCCCGGCAACGGTGATCGCGATCTTCCTGCGGCCGTTTTCCTCTTCGATAATGGTGATAAACGCCTGATCCTGCAAAAAATCCAGGGTGGGGTAGATCACACCCGGGCTCGGGGTGTAGTTCCCCTGCGTCAGGTTTTCGATCTCTTTGATTAGCTCATAGCCGTGGCTCGCGCTGCGGGTCAGAAGTTCCAGAATGACTAGCCGTAGCTCGCCGTGTCCAAAGAAGCGCTGTCGGCGTCCGCCGTGTTCGTGTCGCATGGGAATCCTTAATTTTGATATATCTAAAGTGTATCTAAGATATATTTAGATGCAATCTTAAAGATCTTGCTTTTTGCGTTATTAGCAATCATTATCATTTAAAATTTGATTTAGATATATCGTATTCACAGTGTAAGGCATACCTATGACGACTACCCGTTACCCTCAGCGCGTTCGTAACGACCTGCGCTTTCGCGAGCTAAACGTCCTGCGCGTTGAGCGCGTCAGCGCGGGCTTTCAGCGCATTGTCCTGGGCGGCGAGGCGCTGGAGGGCTTTAGCTCCCGCGGCTTTGACGACCACACCAAGGTCTTTTTCCCCGCGCCGGGCGCGACCTTCGTGCCGCCCGTCGTCACGGAGGAAGGCATCGACTGGGGCGACGGCGTGCGCCCGCAGTCGCGCGACTATACGCCGCTCTACGATGAGGCGAACCACGAGCTGGCGCTCGACTTCTTTATTCACGACGGCGGCGTTGCCAGCCGCTGGGCGATGCAGGCGAAAGCGGGCGACAGGCTGACCATCGGCGGGCCGCGCGGTTCGCTGGTGGTGCCGGAAGATTACGCCTGGCAGCTGTACGTCTGCGACGAGTCCGGCATGCCCGCGCTGCGCCGTCGGCTGGAGGGGATCGCTAAGCTGCCGGTACGCCCGGAGATACATGCGCTCGTGACCGTGGCGGACGGATCCTGCAAGGATTATCTGGCGCACCTGAGCGCGTTCAACATCACGTGGGTTGTGGGCCACAGCGAGCAGGCGGTAGCAGACCATCTGGCCGCGCTGACCGTTCCGCAAGAGGATTACTTTGTCTGGCTGACCGGGGAAGGGAAGGTGGTAAAAAACCTGAGCCGGAGGTTTGAAGCCGACGCGATTGACCCGCAGCTGGTGCGTGCCAGCGCGTACTGGCACGCCAAATAACTACGCGGCCGAGTCCAGCTGCGCTTCGCTCACCTGATTTTCGAGCGAGGCGCGGACCTCGTTCAGCGCTTTCTCCTGCTGGGCAAAGTAGGCTTCCATATTGTTCAGCGAGGAGACCAGCAGCCACGACTCCTCTTTTTCCAGCTCGGCCAGCTCGTTCACCAGGGTGTCGATTTGCTCGCGCACCTGGTCCATTTTTTTGCGAATACGCGCCAGATCGTTCAGCCTGTCGCTTGCCATCAGCGGCTCGAACCCCTGCTGCAGGCGGGCGACCAGCGAGCGAATGGCCTTCACATCCCCACGCTGTTTGGCCTGGTTGAGCTGAACCATCATCGCGTTGGCCTCTTCCTTCAGGTCGTCCGCGACCAGATCCGGATGACACAGCTTGCTCGCCTGACGCCAGAGGCGCTTCAGCTCGTTCCTGTCCTCTTCCGAAAGCGTTTTCCCTTTGCGCAGGCGCACTTCGGCGTCGTGATGCTGCTCGCGGTATTTCTCGTACTCGTCGTGGGCCTCGTCGCGCGCCTGCCGCGCTGGCTCTTCCTCACGCGTGAGCCCGTTTTCCAGCTCCAGCGCTTCGGCCAGCAGGTTTGCAATTAGGTTACTTTGCTGCTGCAGATGCTTACGCGCGTCGGCGGCCTGCACGGAATCCGCGGGCAAGTCGCGCCAGCGCTGGGTCAGCGTGTTCAGCACCTCCACCGCCTGCGCCATGTAGCGCTGGCAGCGGCGGTAGTCCTCTTCCCGACGCTGCGCTTCGGCCCGCTGACGGCGCAGGTTCAGCTCCGCCAGCGTTTTGCGAAGCCCGAGGATCTGCTGCATCAGCGGCCCGAGGCGGGCAAAGTAGAGATCGTTAAATTCATCAAGCTGCTGCACGCGCGCGTTGCGGCGGTCAATCAGATCGCGCAGCCGCTCCTCCAGCGCCTTTAGCTCAAGCTTGCTTGCCGCCACCTGCGGGTCGCGCCATTGTGTGACGGCGCGCTGGCCCTGCAGCCAGGCAACAATAGCCCCGAGCGCGTCGGTGTAGCGCTTCTGCTCAAGCGCGGCGACGATTGCCCGCAGCTCATCGTCAAACGCTTCATTCTTCAGGCGCGCGAGCTGGCTCTGGATGATGTCGTCATCCTCCAGCTCGATGGCATTTTTGATGATTTCTAGCCGTTTGATCGGTGTGCTCATGATGCCTTTCGCTTTTGACGCTTAAGTCGTTGAGTGAAGGTTAGTTGTTGAGAACGCTACAGGAAATAATACACACGGATGATGATCGGCGCGACGGAGGATTTCTTTAGCTGTTTTTGGGGGGGGAGAAGTGTGTGAATGCGTTTGAGGGGCAATCGTGTTGGAGCCCAAAAAGCAAAAGGGCCGGAGATTTCTCTCCAGCCCTTGCGGTGTCTGGTGGCCCCTGCTGGACTTGAACCAGCGACCAGGCGATCAGGCGTTTCTATCGGAATAACTGAAAATCAATTTTTGATTTTAATTATCATAGATAGAGATTCTCACTAATTGGCAATTTTTGCTATTATGCCATTAAATATAATATATTATATACGACAAGACCCCAAAATGATTACATGGGGCTTTGGATATACTTACTTAGTGTAGCTACCGCGAATAGTACGAAGAATTACACGCCCGTTTGGCTCTTCGCCATCACCTTGAATGACAGAAAAGGTGTTTCCATCAAGGCACTTATCAATTCTTTTCTGTCCCAGCTCAGTTATACGCCATGAGGCGTCCTCTGCTTATGATCTTGAGTTAGCGAGCGATTACCATTTGTTCTCCGCGGAATGGGCGCATTTTTTCAGTAGATTTTACTCTTCCATTCACTGTGTATACTCTCGCTTAATTAGCAATATTTCATGTAAATCACTGAACCTACAAACCATCCTTTTGAACAAATAGTCAAAAGATTAAATAAGGGCATATCATGATGATCGAAAGTGTTTCATAAAACTAATTTCTGAAAAAAAGCGATGGCGTTGCGGGAACCTCTGAGAAGAAAGACCTCCGGAGGTGTGATGCAACGCGCTGGCTTGAGATAATGCATTTCAGACAACGTACTGCGGCAGCAGGATACCGCAAAAAGTACCTTTAGATGATTGGCTCAAAACGTGGTTCAGATAACCTGTAACATTAATCATTAATATTCACCTTGGATATTTTGGGCTTCAATTAATTAGTTGATTAAATATGAACAAAAAATGCCATAATTTATATGGGGAGTACATATCCGTAGTAGAATTATTTGGTTTATTAATTATTAGGAATGAAATAGAATTTACATGATCCAGCAATACACCAATGAATTAACGCCAGAAGTAAAATCCGAACTGGAAATATCCCCCTTCGCGGCGGAAGAAATAGCCGCGATGGATGATGAGGCGCGCGCGATTATTGCAGAGGGCAGGGAACTGGAAAGGAAGTATACTTGGACGCATATCAGCAGGGCTATGCGATCGGAGAACAGCGTTGAGCACAAAATGAGTTATAACCCTCAAACTGATGCGATGAACCCGCGTCAGCTCTACAAACAACTTATCTGGTGGGCACAAGTTCATCCCGTTGCATCAAATTGCTACTGCGAAGACCATCACATAATCCAGCGAGCTATTTTCCGCCGTCATAACCGGCTTTACCTGGAGGCCTTAACTGTTCGCCTGACTGCCTGGCACCATTATACCGCTCATCGTCTCTATGCTCGCTGGAAAGAGACAGCACCCGCCTGGCAGGCTGTTTATGCCATGATGTTGGATAAACGCGGCAAAAAGGGGAGTGGTCGGCAGGATATAACTGATGGCGTAACATCTGAAATGTATAACCATGCCAAAGAGCAAGCCATGATGCTGCGAAGTATTGATCCCACATGGATAGAGCGTAATCAGGCTGGTTTGGTGAAGCGGCAGGCTAATGGCCATGCAGATAAGCTGGCGGCAGCTCAAGCACTCCGCTGGCAGCGAGAAGGTGAACGCGAGCGCATGGGTGAAACACTACAGTCTTCAATGACTGCCGCAGTATTAGCCCGGCGCGAAGCTACGATGCGTGATAAATATCATTCTGATCCGGAATGGACGGCGAATCGTATGGCGAAAGTGAATGAGGCCCGGGGTAGGCCGCTAATCACTATCCGGCTCAGTGACGGGTATCAACAATACTGGCCTTTAGTGGCTGATGCTAACCGCGCTTTAGGCGTATCAAATGGCAAGTTCACAATGGTGGCCAATGGTAAAAGGCGCTCTGCTGGTGGGTATGGTGCGCGTTACGCCACGCCAGAAGAAATTGCTGCAGGAAAAGCGCTGGTGGCCGTCGAAGTTCGAAAAGTAAAAACAAAGAGTAGACCGGTGATCCGGATAGATCCTGATGGTACGGAAATCCTGTTTGATACCGTACCAATTGCGGCAGCGGCAACATTAGGCGCATCTGCTTCTAAAATTTGCCTTGTATGAAAGGGTAAACGGGAAACCAATGCCGGTTATCGCTGGCGATATAGCGCAGAACAATAATGAGTTGAGGATTGAAATTGAAATGCAAACTGAAACGCCGTAGTCATGTTCTGCGTGAAAACCCCAACTATCCTAATCCGGCTCTATCCTTGAAACTTACTTTGTAAACAGGCTCTAATCCATTTTCAGCCTCCAGCAAGTTATAGAGGGCAACCTTAAGATGTGATAGCAAACACTTATCGTTTTCACTCAAGTTTGGGTCTTCTTCGCTGACGAGGCGTTGTAGCAGAGAATGGATGTTCGAAGCAAAAGTGTTCATGCAAACCTTTAGTCTGGAAGTTGGCATTTCAGGTTCGAAGCCAAAACGTTACCTGACCCAAATTCGACGCAAAGAAAAAGGACTTAGATAATTTCTTATCTAAGTCCTTGATATATTTGGTGGCCCCTGCTGGACTTGAACCAGCGACCAAGCGATTATGAGAACCATTACAGCCTAAGCAAAAACAATTACTTAATTCAAAATCAATAAGTTAAAGGCCCAATATCCACCAATATGAGCCAATAATCTGAAGTTTGCGCGACACTTTTGCGACACTATAGATACTGCATTGCACGTGCAGGGATGAGTCTCTCTATCCTGAGGCGTTCAAATCCTTCTAACTTCATCGCTTCGATTTTTAGTGTGACAATTACTGAGCGCAACCATTCTTTTTCACTAGCCAAAATATTTTTGGCAATGCCATTAGTATATCTATTTATTAGAATGTTTCTAATTCTGTCCCAGTCATTATAGGGTTTGCACAGCCATGTAAGTACGAAATCTTCAGGAGGTATGGTAGATAATATGTCAATTCTGGAATATTTTCCTAAAGTCGAACCTTCACCGATTAAAAGTAATTTGAACTCATTTAAATTATCATTTAAAGCCTGCATTATCTCCCTTGAAAATTCAGGGTAGTTATTAATTAATGCTTCCTTGCGTTTTATTTTAATGTATTTTCTAATTTCATTGATATGTTGACTGTAAACTTCATATAACCAAAATCCGTGGCCGTGTGCGCTCGACTCTAAAAAGCTATCAAATATACTTTCATTTGGATTTTCAAATGGTAATCTATTGTTGTTAACAAGGTCATCTATGTATTTTTTGCAATCATTAAGAGTTTCCTCTAAGGACTTATCAATTACATTGATATATGACATTAAAAACATCAAGTGAAACATATGAAGCATAGTTCCGGTTTCAGTCACCTCTCTATTTTCAAATTGTTTAAGCATCTCGACTTTAGAATTGTTAACAATTTCATCATCCAAATAATCGAAACTTTGGATTTTCAGCCAGGCTGGCACTTCGATATTAGCTTTTTCTTGAAAATATCTTGATTGTTTGATTTTGTTTCTTATTTTACTTTTTGGATATATGCCTTCAACAAGCATCAAATAAATAAGCTCATCATTGAGGATTCCATCCGAAAAAATCTCTTGAGAATAACTTGAAAATAATCTTTTCAATCTTTTCTCTTTCGGGTCTGCTTCTTCATTTTCTTCATCGCCAGCTTCTAAACTTGGTAGTGAGTAGCCGTGATTACGGAATTCATTTTGTAAGCTCATAAGTTCAACAGAAAGGATATTACCTAGTCTGTACTCTATATTCAATGTTGAAAATGTATTAAATAATTCCTGCATAGCCTCATCGTTTTTGATTTGAATATATGTAAGGCAAGAGGTTAATCTTTCACAGTCCTTAATAACATGTCGAAGTATTCGCAGTGATTGGCACTGTGATTTTTTAAATGCAGAAACTATGAATGATTTGATATTGTTATGATGTTTTAATCTGACGGTTTCGGAAAAGAAACTATCGGCAGCAGAATCCACTTGAGGTTTTATTTTGATGGTATGACCAATTATTTTTTCTTTTGTAGTTATGAATTCTGATTCTACTTCTGAGTCGTGAGCAATTACAAGTACGCGGCATTTATGATGTTCGGTGTATTTGTTTATAGCGCCAAGAATATCTTTTAATTTTACTGAGCATCTTTCAAGATCATCAAAAACTATGATTTTAGTATTATCTACTTTCTCCTTTATAAAGGCGTCGGCAAGGCTACTAATAATATTTCCTGCTCCAAACGTTATATCATTCCATTCTGCGGTGGAATCTTTAACAGCTGTAGCAGATTTTTTCAAAAAATTTCTTGTTGGATACATTTCTGCGAAGACATTAGCGTATATCTCACTTGTGGAACTCAAGCCAAATAAACTGACATAGCATACTTTTTCTTTAGGCAATGAATTCATCACTTGATAAGTTTTACCTATTCCCCAATCCCCTGTTATGAGAACGGCGTAACTTGGTTCAGCTTGTTCAATGTAATAGTCAAGATACCTTTTTAAGCTTTCATCGATCATCTTCAACATCCTTTTTAATAGATTTTGATAATGGATTGAACTTTAGAGCTTCAATTAAGTGAGATGGTGCAAAATGCGAGTATCGCATTGTCATTTTGATATCAGTATGTCCTAGTATTCTTTGCAGTACTAATATGTTTCCACCGTTCATCATGAAATAACTTGCAAAAGTGTGACGTAGTACATGAGTGAGCTGCCCAGGAGGAAGCTCAATTTCGGCTCTAGAAAGTGCATTTCTAAATGCATAATAGCACGGGGTAAATAGTGCCCCCCCTTTTTTGGGAATAGATTTGGCTAGATCATCATCGATTGGAATAGTGCGATTTCGCTTACCTTTAGTATTTGTAAAAGTAATTTTTCCTGAGGAGATTTGGGTTCGTTTTAGTTTTTCAGCTTCACCCCATCTAGCCCCTGTAGAAAGACAAATTTTTACTATGATCTCTAAATCCTTAGCGGAGCTATTACGACATTCTTCTAGAAGGCGTTCGATCTGTTTTTCTGTAAGATAGGCCATCTCACTTTCTTCTGTTCTGAACTGGCGTACGTTCTCTAAAGGGTTCGGTGCGTCCCATTCCCCGAGTCGTTTTAATTCGTTAAAAACGGCAAGGAAATACGCGTGCTCAAGGTTCATGGTGCGGGGCGAAACCTGAGCGACACGCTTTGTCCGGGCAAAATGGCCATCCAACCTTTTAGCTCTATAAGCGGTGAACAGCTGCGCGGTGAACTCAATAGCCATTGGAGAACCCATACACTCATCAGCCCATAGCATGGCGCTTTTACGCTTTTCACCATCACGCAGGGTTATCCCGTGGCGCTCAAACCAGAGATGTACTAGGTCTGAAAGTCGACGTTTATCCTTTCCTTGTCCAAGCCAGGGTGTGTCCTCTACTTTTTGAAGGGTGTAATTTTCGTATGCTAACGCCTCGCCTTTAGTCGCGAACTTCTTGCGAACTCTCTTTCCTTGCTTGCCATCACTACGGTTGACGGTGTAAAAGTCCGCAACCCATTGGCCATTACTGAGTTTTCTTACGGTCATATCACTGAATCGTCAGAACAACGCGCCCAATTACGGTTATGTCCTCGATACCACAATCAAAAGCCATACCAACGCCGCTAACTCTAACCTTCTTAACCGGGATACGCGTAAGGGTGCGGATACTCACTTTACCCTCAATCTCTACTAGCCACTGATCGTCATAAACTTCTGTGAATGAGGTATCAACGATGAACTGATTATTACCTTCCAAGACACATACGGGAGATGATGGCAAAGGGACTCCGGGTAAAAAAGAGACTTTATCCAGCATGTACATCCCAGCGTCATACATCAAACCGTCAACGATTTTACGCCGCGGCATTTTGAGGATATCCACTTCTTCATCCTCAAATTTCTTACCTTCACCTGTTGCCAGCCATTCAAGTGTTACGCCTGTTTCAGCCATGCATTTGAGCATTATGTCAGCAGGAAGCCCACCGCGTTTATAACGCGCTGACATAGAACTGGAAGCAATTCCAAGATGTTCGGCAAGCTGTAATTTTTGTGTAAAGCCGTATGCCTCAAGCACCCGATCAAGTACCGGGGCGCTATCCGATTCTGGGTCTAGTCTAAATCTCGCCATAATTTCAAGGCATCTAGATAAATACTACATTGTATTGACATGTAGATTTTATCTAACTAACCTTGCTCCTGTGTTTAGATATTGGCTAATAACGGTGGATATTGGCGTATCCACAACCTGAGGAGTTTGCATTATGCGTCCCAACATTACAATCGTGATCCCTGATCCATACATCCCGCTTGATGAGTATTGCCGTCGTACAGGCATGTCCAAAAGCACTGCTGAGAACCTGATTTCATACGGAAAACTTCCTATCAAGCCTAAAGGAGCACAGAAAAAAGGGCTGGTTGAAGTGAACATGGCCGCCTTAACCGTAATGGCGTTAAGCGAATGTGATGTTTCGCTTAACGCGTAATTCATCGTACGGATTAGGGAGGAGCTAACAATGTTTGATTATCAGACTTCTAAACATGCTCACTTTGATGCTGCTTGCCGAGCGTTTGCGCTTTCGCACAATCTGGAGGATGTCGCCGCTGCCGTTGGTATGCGTCCGCAGATCCTGCGCAATAAATTGAACCCGATGCAACCGCATCGCCTGACCTGTGACGAGCTACTGGCTATTACCGATTACACCGAAGATGCGCGTTTACTGGATGGGATGCTAGGGCAGATTAACTGCCTCCCGTCCGTTCCGGTCAATAACGCCACTGAAGCGAACATGCAGTTTTGCGCATTAAGCGCCACCGCAAACGTGGGTGCGATCGCTGGGGAAGCCGTTTCAACTGAGCACATGACCGCCGCACGCCGCACACAAATTCTTGATCGTGCCCGTGATGCAATCCGTTCCCTTTCCGTCCTGGCTTACACCGTTGAAAGCCGCCTCCAGTCTGCGCCGGTTCTTGCTGCTGCCGTCGATATCGTGACTACCAGCGCCAGCAGCATGATGTGAGGGATAACCATGAAAGCGTTCGTTACCTATCTGAAAAAAGAATCTCCGGCCATGCAGCTGGCCAGCGGATCAACTGGTTGGCTTGAACTGCCAAATGGCCAGCGCTGGAACCCTGGCCACCAGTACAAATTCAGTGCCCGCTCGTCTCGTCGTCCATGGTGGTTTCGTTTGTTCGGGATTATCAGGGGGCGTTATGGCCATTAGCGAAAAGCAGCAGGAAATTGGCCTTAAGTGGCTTGGGAATATCCGCCGTAAATACTGGAGTGAGAAAAGCGAAGCCGCCGAATGGTGGGACAAATTAACACCAGAATGGCGCGGGGTTGTTTTACATGCGGCCGCAGTAGCTTCCGGAATGGACGTTTTCAAAGCCCATCTGAGCAAATGCTACTGGTCAGAGTTATTCGAACGCCTGGACTACCGGGCAATGATTCAGCTGCGTCAGGGCATATCCAGGGCGCGTCTGACGTTTGAAGGGTTCGGGAGTCTGAGCGACAGCGATTTTTCAAAGCGCAGCGCTAACCGCCAGGTGAAAAAGGCTCATCCGATCCACAGCAGTAATGGCGTGCAGATGATTATCGCGCCTCATATCGTTCATAAGATGCAACAGCAGGAGAATCATTAATGTCCATTATCTCTGTAAACGCCAAAGAACTGGGACAGGAGCTGGCTGCGTGGGGTGTTCCACACAATTACGCCATTCTCTTTCTTGAGAAAAGCACCGTTAAAAATGGCCGTGTGGCCTTACATCCGTTTTTCTTTAACGACACCGAGCACATGACTAACAAACGGCACTGGCTGGCCGTGAATGTTGCGTACTGGTGCTGTGTCTATCGTGAAGCGGAAAGCCTGTACCAACAGGTTGAAGCGCTGGCAAGCATTCGTTCCATGTATTACATCGCAGGGTCATTGGGCGCCGGGGAAGTTAAGGCGCTGATCCAGGAATGGTGGCGCAACACCTACGAGCTGCACCAGATACCCGCGCCGAGCTACTCAGCCGCGCCCGTTACCGTCTCTTTCCACTAATTAACTGCCTGAATTTTTGGCCATCCCTGCGGTGGCCGGGGATTCTTTTGCCCTGAGGAAACCAAAATGCAAACAACACGCATGTTTTTACCCGTCAACCAATCCGGTACTGACCTGCTGGCAATGCTGGCAAAAGCTACTGAGGAAGGTAAAGCGGCCTCCGCCGATCTGTGTTCTGCTCGTCTGGATAAGCTGGCCGCGTATGCAGCTAACGAAGGTTTAAGCGCTGCCGAAATCGTTGAGCTGATCCGTGAAGAGGCTGCGGCCATTTGCAGTAAAGGCGGTGCAGCATGGCAGTAAAAACCCCTCTTAAATGGGTTGGCAGTAAAGTCCGCCTTATGCCGCAGCTGCGTCGCCACTTGCCGGAAGGTAGGCGCCTGGTTGAACCGTTCGCGGGTTCGTGCGCCGTCATGATGAATACGGACTATGACGAATACCTGATCGCTGATCTGAACCCGGATTTAGTCAATCTGTATAAGGCGATGGCCTACCATACCGACGCATTTCTTGTGGAGCTTGAAACCCTGTTTTCTGCCGGGGCGTTAGGTGAACAGGAGAGCCGCGCTATTTTTTACTATGCCGTCCGGGACGCGTTTAATTTGTCGGGAAAGGCGCTTGGGGCTGAAAGCGTTGAAGCTGCTGCCCGTTTCATGTACCTGAACCGCCATGGCTTTAACGGGCTTTGCCGTTACAACCGCCGTGGCCAGTTCAATGTCCCGTTCGGGAAGTACAAGAAAAACTATTTCCCGCTTAAAGAAGTCCGGGCATTTGCTGAAAAGGCAAAGCGTGCAACGTTCATCACTGCGCATTACTCCGAAACGCTTGCGCTGGTTCGTGCCGGGGATGTGGTCTATTGCGATCCGCCATACCTGACGGAATCAGGAAATTTCACCTCATACACTGAAAGCGGCTTTTCACATCTTGATCAGGGGCGGCTGGCCAGAAAGCTGCGCCGTCTCGCTGAAAAGGGCGTGAGTGTTGTTGCGTCAAACAGCGATCTGGAAATGGTGCATTACCTTTACGCCGGGTTTGAGGCGATGAAAGTCAAAGCGCCACGCAGTGTTGGTGCCGCAGCTGCAAGCCAGAAATCTGCCGTAGAGCTGATCCTGAAATCACCAGTTTCCACAGCCTCCAGCGCTGGGGTGGTGGCGAAATGATGACTGAACCCATGACCGGGCTGTATGCGATGACGGTATTTGCGGCTTTCATCTTCTTTTCCTGGGAAGAGCGCCGGGACGCGGAGACTTCAGATGATGCAGACTTTATTTTGCTCGCTATCTCTTCCCTCGTCTGGCCTGTACTGGTGGCGGTTTGTGCCGCTGCTTACATGATTAATGCCTGGAAGAAGTGGGTTAATCGTGGCTGATCTGTTTCTTGCTGGCCAACATCATGCCGCCGATATCTGGCGGCATGAAGTTGTGTATCGTATTTACTTACTTAGCTGGAGGGGTATTTTTGGGGATGTCAGCCATCCTGAATACGCCTTTAGCCATTGCTGCTTTTACATCTGGAATGGCCATCACGGCATCATAACCCCGGAATGTGGCCGTATCATCTATAAGGTTGATCAGTCCAATCTCACCCAAAAAATTACGGATAGAAACATATTCACTCATTCCGTGGCCTGTAATCACGCGGTAAATGTACCCGTCGTGATAAATAGCCACAGGATAGCTCATCATTCCGTCATCAATATCAAGCGTGTTCAGCCATTTCGTGATCGTTTCATCATAATCTGGGCGTGGACAATCTCGGGTGTAACGGTGCTTCATGTGGTTTTCCATATGGTCAGGAGGGTTTATGCCTAACCTATCGGAAAGCGCATCGGCGATCAAACAGTGGGCATACGCCTGGAACGCGCCGCGACAGGCAATCGAAAGCCCGTTCCCAACATACGAAGAATTAAAGCAACGTGATCGGGATAATGCGGCGTTAGCGTGCGCTCAGGATTTGCTACAAAAGCAATCTGTGATTGTTCGTATGTCGGTAAACGCGGCGGCCAGCAAACTGGAGAAAGAGCAGGGAATAAAGCGTGCCAACGCCTTTTTGGCCAAAACCTTTCTGGAGCGAATTCTCCCACGCGTTAACATCGTTTCTGAGCGTTACCACATTGGCAAAATGACCGCTGACAACGTTCGACTGATGCACCGTTTTAATCAGCTTCCTGATATGTCGAAGGAAGATATTGATCTGCTGGCGCAGGATGTCGTGACGTTCATCACTATGGAAATCAGCAGCATCAACGATGAAATGCCGGAAGCCGGTGCGCTGAAATTACTGCACGCACTTTATGTTCGTGCCTCGGCAATTGCCAAAGCATTCCGCCAGTCAGCGCCAGACTTTGAAAAGTTAATGCGTCGTTGCTTCGAGGAGACAAAGGCCGCCGCATCGCTTGCCAAAATGATGTCTGATCAGTGGTGGGCGCGTCGCTTGCGCCGCCATGCGTCTGAGTGGCGCGAGCATTTGCATATTGCCCTGAATCACGTCAGCAAAAAGGCCAGCACTTACGCCAGCAAACAGCTTATCCGTGACTGGAAAGAGCAGAAGCGCCGCACCCGGGAATTCCTGAAGTCGATGGAGCTTGAGGATGAATTCGGCAACCGAATCAGCCTGATAGACAAATACTGGGGCAGCGTGGCTAACCCGGCCATTCGTCGTACTGAAATGATGGTGCGCATCCGTGGCTTTGAAAATATCTGTAATGAGCTGGGCTATGTGGGGGAGTTCTACACCATCACCGCGCCATCCAAATATCACGCCACCACTATTCATGGTCACCGTAACCGTAAATGGGACGGGAGCAGCCCGGCCGATACGCAGGTCTATTTGCGTAAAGTCTGGGGGCGGATACGGGCAAAGCTGCACCGTAATGATTTGCGTGTGTTCGGGATCAGGGTTGCTGAGCCGCATCACGATGGAACGCCGCACTGGCATATGCTTCTGTTTATGCGCCCTGAAGAGGTTGAGCAGGTGCGTGGAATTTTGCGCGATTACGCGATGGATGAAGACCATGCGGAGCTGATCACCGCCAAAGCGAGAAAAGCCCGCTTCCATGCTGAAAGCATCGATCCGGAAAAAGGGTCTGCCACGGGCTATGTGGCCAAATACATTTCTAAAAATATCGACGGATACGCGCTGGATGAAGAGCTGGACGACGAAAGTGGCAAGCCGATGAAAGAAGCGGCCGCTGCTGCTGCTGCGTGGGCTTCATGCTGGCGCATCCGCCAGTTTCAGTTTGTTGGTGGTGCTCCTGTCACCGTCTGGCGTGAGCTGCGCCGGATGGCCGATCATGATACGGCCATGGGCTTAAGTGTGGAATTTGCTGCCGTGCATGATGCAGCGGATAACGGCGACTGGGCGAAATACATCAATGAGCAGGGCGGTCCGTTTGTCAGAAGGGACGAGCTGATTGCTCGCACCTGGTATGAAACAGGTCAGGAATTTAACGCATACGGTGAGGAGATCGTGCGGGTTAAGGGGGTTTTCTCTCCGGTTGTTGGTGCAGGTTCTCCGATTCTAACCCGACTCACAAAGTGGAAGATTGTTCCGAAGTTAACCGCCGATCAGGCGGTTGCAGTTAGCGGCGCGAATGCGCCGCCTAGGAGTTCTGTCAATAACTGTACGGAGGGAGGAACCCGGAGGCGGTTAAAACTGGAACTGAACCAGCGAGGCTTTGCCGGAACGGATGAAGAAATCGACATTCTGAAGCGGGGCGGCGGGCTTAAATTTGGCCGTTCAGCGCTGATTTACCGTGAAGGGCGGTTGCAGGAGAAGCGGAACAGTCCGGAAAACGAACAATGGCCAGGCTGGCAGTAATCCTGTGTAAGTATGTGATAAATCGTGCCTTACCAATTAGTTGCATGAATTATCATTTCACATATTGTGCTTTTAAGTATACTGTATGCTTATACAGTATTGTTGTATTTTGTGGAGGGCTGCATGGATATCTTAGAGGCTTCAGCAAAGCTGGAGCGTATTGAACTACTGGCCAAAATAGCTCATGTGGGTGAAATCAGCGCGAAGGAAAAAACCATTGCTCTGACGTGGATTGGCGAGATAGCGGAAGAAATGCGGGACGTTGTACGTTCAGAAGTAAAAAACCCCCGGAGCGGGGGCATTTCAGGCGGCGGGTGCAGCTTTCAGTAAATCCAGGGCCATTTGCTTCTGATTGGGTGACAGGTTTTTCAGCAAAGTTTGCACCAAAGCGTCACCCGTTTTAGCGCTGGGGCTAAGAGTGTGGGAAAACGTCAAATTCATAACAAAGGTGTGTCCACACTCTACGTCAGCACAGGCGCAGTAGATATCTGCGATCTGGCGGTGTTTTCGGTTGGTCTTGCGAATCACAGCCTTAGAGCCGCATTCCGGGCATTCAATCTTCAGGACTCTCATATTCCATTCTCCGGCTGTCAAATAATGCCTGGATTTTAGCCTTTTTTGCATCATGCTGCACCCTTCACCGTTGTTTCTTCAGCAAAATTCAAATGTAAATGGCGCGGAATTTCCGGATCGCTGTTGATGGCCATCGCCAGGCGGCGCTGAATGGGCAGCACTTCATTCTTTTTGTAGGTGCGTTCAACCTTCTCCGGGTCGCCCAGCCCAGCAGTATTCTGCGGAACGATACCCGCTAGTCCGGCCGGGAAGCGGTGCGCGTTCAGAATGTCCTGGGCGCTGATGTTCTTCACGCTTGCAAATTCATCTTTGGCCGAAATGTCCCCCATCTCAATAAACTTGATCGCATCACCGTCGCCGCCAGGGATGTTCACCAGGATAGTGGAGAAGTTGCCGATCCCCTTGCTGTCCCGCAGCTGCTGTTCGATCTCCTCCTCCATTTCATCCGTCATGCTGGGGTCACGGGTATACAGAATGCCGCCCGTGTGTGCGCCGTTGTGGTAGTAGCGACGGCGGAAAATAACCGCCTCACTGTTCAATAGGGCAGAGTGAACGCCGCCGATGTAGTCCGGCAGTCCATAGATGTGCTGCTGCGGGTCGTACATCTTGATGAAAATGATATCTTCAGGTGAGAATGCCAGCGGCTCGCCTTCCTGTAAAACCACGTAATCCCCTGGCACAGTCTCCGCGTTTTCTCGCTCCTTTCGTCGGCGGAGGTAAAGCCCCGGCAGGGGCTGGAGCCCGATCACATCACCCCAGCCGTTACGGACTTTGGCCACGGCGATATCCCCGAAAGTCAGATAATCAAACACAGCGGCTTCCAGCTCGTCGAACGTCAGCCCGCCGCCCTGATAGTCCGCAGTGACCATGTTTTTACGGGCGTGGATAATCCCGCCGTGCTGGCCGTTCAGATTGATAAGCTGCGCCAGCGCCAGGCGGTCAATTGGCTGGGTGTAGTGATCGGCGGCGTTGTCGTACCAGATTTCCCGGTAATCGGTTCCGGTGGTCAGTACCGGTTCTGGCTTACCGAAGCTGATAATGCTCATTTTTTTTGATTTGTCGCCGCGCTGCTCGCGTTTCACAAATCGTTTCTTTTTGCTCATGCTGCTTGTTTCCTTACACCCCAGCGGGATTTTGGTTTGTTTTCATAGTTAAGTGGTTCGTTATGCAGGGCGTGGGTAATTGCCCAGAATGCCTCTGCGTGGCCAGTGTCCTGGGTGCGGTCCGCAACAAAGGTCATAGCGTTACCGCTCTGTGTGGTGGTACGCCGGACAGACATAAAGCTGGCCGGGATTTCCTTCAGGTTTTTGTCCCACTCGATACGCTGGCTTTCCACCACATCGGCGGCCTTCAGTACCAGCTGGTTTTTTGTGTTCATGTCGTAGCGAATCGGCACAACAACCTTCATGGCAAAGTGCTGGATGTTGTCAAAAACACCCTGGCCGATCCCTGTTACATCCACACCCAGATACGTGAAGTTGTACTGGTCGAACAGCTTTTCGATCTGCTTTGCCTGGTAGCGGAAGTTCATGCCCTTCCAGTAAATCACCTTCAGCACACGGAATTTCTCAACGGCAAAAATCGGCGGGGCGACAATCACAAAACACGACAAATCGCCGCTGCGTGCCGGGTCAAATCCTCCCCATACTGGCCTGTCTCCAAAGGGCCGTTTTGCGTCCGGGTCGTGATCCTGCCAGGTGTCCACCTCCACGCCGCACGCTTCCAGATCGGAAAAGCTGAAAACGGAATCCTTGCTGTCCACGAACACGCACATATAAAGCATGTCGAATGTGGCGGTGTTGTAGCGGTTGCGCAGCTTCTCAATGTTGGCCAGGTTGAAGCCACCCGCAATGGCATCTTCCATGGTGATGACATAGCGCCACTGGCCATCCGGACAGAGCCGGCCGCCGTCCCGCATTTCATCGAACAGCGGAAATTTGATGGCTGCGCGTTTCTTGCTGCCCTGTTTCCACTCTTCACCCGTCCAGAACGGGTAGGCCTGGTGCGTTTTGGCCGATGGCGTGGAAAAATAGGTGGTACGCCATTTGTCATGGGTGGCCATCGCACTAGCCACCTCGTTCAGTTTTGCGAAGTTGGGCACCCAAAAATATTCATCACAGTAAAGATGGCCACTGTATGACTGCGCGGTGTTTTTGTTGGTAGACAGGAAGCGCAGCTCTGCGCCGTTGCTTAAGCGGATAGGGTTCCCGGTCAGCGTGATACCGAAATACTGTTCGGCAATGTTGACGATGTAAGACCGGAACACCTCCGCCTGGGCTTTGGACGCGGACAGGAAAATTTGTGGATCGCCCGTCATTACCGCGTTTTCGAACGCCTCAAACGCAAAGTACCAGGTTGCACCGATCTGGCGACTCTTCAGGATGTTCCTAACCAGCTGGCCAATGTTGCGGCGCAGGTGCTTCTGATATTCGAAAAGGTGTTCGTCCGCCCAGGAGTCAAAATCTTCCTGAGTCAGTGACGAGATATCGTTTTTCTTGTACTTGCGTTTACCGCGGGGTTCGTCTTCGTTATCCCCTCGCGCAGCTGCTTGCCGTTCTCCCTGGCTACTGGCCAGCTTTTCTTTATGCTTATTGCTCTGCGCACGCAGCTTTGTGGCGTGAGCAATAAGCAAATCCATTTCTTTTAAATCCAGATCCGTTTTATTGTCACGCCCGGCTAACAGCTGGTAACGGCGTTCAATTGCCTCCTCTGTACTTTCGAAACTGAGCAGGTCAGCCCATTTATATTTTTCCGCCCAGTAGTAAACGATCCGCGCATTCGGCAGATTTAATTCTGATGCAATTTCTTTCGGCGTGTAGCGGCGCAGGTAAAGAGCGCGGACAACGCCTTTTAATTCGTCTGAGTATTTAGCCATAGATTTAATTATGCCGTGGTGCTGATGAAAAAACGGTGGGGTAAATTCGGGGCTGTTCGGTAATGGCTTATAACCGAACTGTTCAGAATAAAGCGTAATGCGGGGATGCGTTTAATTAGCAATAATCAAATCCACAGCAAGGGAAACAGTTAATCGACAGAGGGGGAAATATGTGTCGCATTTAAAAACTGGCTGGCTGTGTGTTGCTACTGAAGGCGATACGGTTGATGGACGCGTGCTGGAACGGCGATGGATTATCGACATGGGGGAAACCTATGACCCTAACCATTACGCCGCTTTACTCTGGCCAGAACACGAGCGCTACGCCGGAAACTTTGGTGAAGTGCTGGAAGCGATGTGGCAGGACGGTGATGACGGGCTGGCGCGGCTGTATGTCAGCCTGTGCCCGAATAAGCGCCTGATTTACGC
Source organism: Enterobacter sp. KBR-315C3_2022 (assembly GCF_041399425.1). Taxonomy (NCBI): domain Bacteria; kingdom Pseudomonadati; phylum Pseudomonadota; class Gammaproteobacteria; order Enterobacterales; family Enterobacteriaceae; genus Enterobacter; species Enterobacter sp. KBR-315C3_2022. The sequence continues at coordinate 34,296 of NZ_JBGKEB010000010.1, read as the reverse complement.
AAATGATGAAGGCCAGCTGCTTTATTTCTCCGTCGAGCCGGAGCTGAACTGGCGCGGAGGGGATCGTACATATCTGAAGGGGCTGGCTGTCACTGACAACCCGGCAAGTGTAGGAACGACACGGCTGCGCTTTAGTCAGCGCAAATTAAATAAACAGGGATATTACAGTTGTGTGATTTCCCGCAACGGTAAAATTACGCAGGAAGGGAAGATGAAAAACTGGCAGAAATTGTTTGGTATTCAGCCGAAATTTGAAGATGAAAATCCGCAGGACGATCCACCTGCTGATGATAAATTGCAGGCGCTGGCGAGTGCGCTGAACGATCTGGAAGCACGGGTGGGTAAAATTGAAACCCAGCTTAATTCCGTGCAGGACGATGTTGACACTATCACCGAAGTCGTAGACACGGAAGAGTTTGCCGCTATTCGTGATAATGCAAAAGAGATTGTTACCCGATTTAACGATCTGGGTAATAAAGGCGGTCAGCGCAAACAGCGTCAGGTGCCAGCCAAATCAGGTAAATTTAGTTACCTGTAATTAACCGCAACGCGAATAAGCAAAACATTTTTATTATCGCTTAATTGCGAGGGAGTCTTATGTTACTGAATAACCGTGCGCGGGATTTGCTGGACAACTATACGGCGGGGCTGGCGCAGCATTTTGGCACGCAAAACCCTGGACGTTATTTTTCGTTAAATGACCCGCAGGAAACAGCGCTGCGTCTGGCCATGCTGGAGTCCGTGGAGTTCCTGAACTGGATCACCACGCTGGACGTTGACCAGTTGAGTGGCCAGGTCGTCAACGTGGGCGCGTCTGTTCTCCATACCGGACGCAGCGAAACAGGCCGTTTTGTCCGCCAGGTAGGCGTTGACGGCAATACTTACTCACTGGTTGAGACAGACAGCTGCGCGGCGCTGCGCTGGGATCTGCTTTCCGTCTGGGCGAACGCCGGGAAGGAAGAAAACGAGTTTTACAACCTGGTGCAGACCTTCAGCACACAGGCGTTTGCCATGGACATGCTGCGTATCGGCTTTAACGGTACACACCGCGCCAAAACCACAGACCCTAAAGCCAACCCAAATGGCGAAGATGTCAATATTGGCTGGCATGAAATCATGAAAACCATGATGGACGGCAAGCAAATCATGACCGATCCAGTGGTCCTCGATCAGGCGGGTGATTACAAATCGCTGGATGCGATGGCCTCCGATCTGATTAACGCCAAAATTCCGGCACAGTTCCGCAATGACCCGCGCCTGGTGGTGCTGGTAGGTGCTGACCTGGTGGCTGCTGAACAGTACAGACTGTTCCAGGCCGCAGATCGCCCAACGGAGAAAATCGCGGCGCAGCTGCTGGGCAACACTATTGCTGGCCGTCAGGCGATTATCCCGCCGTTCATGCCGGGCAAACGCATGGTGGTTACGCCCCTTTCTAACCTGCACATCTACACCCAGCGCAACACGCGCCAGCGTAAAGCGCGCTTTGAAGATGATCGCAAACAGTTCGAAAACAGCTATCTGCGTAATGAAGGCTATGCGATTGAAGAGCCGGAGCTTTACGCGGCGATTGATGAAAATGCCGTGACAATCGGCAAGCCGTCAGAGCCAGTGGAGGGTTAATCAATGTCACTTTCACCCGCGCAGCGTCATAACCAGCGCATTGCAATGGAGCAAAAGCTGAAGCAAAGCCTGGCCGTTGGCACCACGGAAAGCATGCACCTGCTTATTAAGGCGCTGGAAACAGACGTGGAACAGGTGCGGAGCCTGCCGCTGATTGCTGACCGCGTTGAGCATAAGCGCAATGTGCTGCTGCCGAAATGGGTTCCGACTGTGGAAGCGTATCTGGCCAGCGACCAGGTGTATGCCAATCCGGTTATGGCCTGGTGCGTGATCTGGCTGTTTGACGTGGGCGATCTGGAAAAGGCGCTGGAATGGGCAGATATCGCTATTGCCCAGCAACAGGCCACGCCGGAAAGGCTGCGCAGCAATTTCCCAACGTTCGTGGCCGATACGATGCTGGCCTGGGCGGAGGAGTCTGCGGGGCGCGGGGAAAGCATTGAACCGTATTTTTCACGCACGTTTGAGAACGTGGCCACCAGGTGGCGGCTGCATGAGCAGGTGACAGCGAAATGGTACAAGTTCGCCGGGTTGCAGCTGCTGCGCGGTGAGGATGGCCAGAAAACAGCGGCGGGTGTGGACGATGTGGAAACACTTCAGAAAGCCGATCAGCTGCTGGCTACCGCTGAACAGTATTACCTGAAAATCGGCGTTAAAACGCAGCGGCAGACCATCGCCGCACGTATCCGAAAACTGACGCAGGGTTAAAGACTACCAACCGCCAGGCGGGCGCGGTGGAGGGCAGAAACACGATGTGAAGCTGCGCCGTGGAAACCGGACAGCCCGCCTATTTTTTCGGGGGAGCCATGTTTAGTGGAAAGCCGCTTGATTATCAGGACGAGCCGCTAAAAAACGAAGGATTCTGGCCAGACCTGAACCTGAAGGACTTTCAGGCACAGCGAGCGATCCCGGCTGATGTTGACGCGGACACCGTTGCCCAGGCGCTGCTGGCGGCCGTGGCGGAGGTGAATGCGGAGCTGGAAAAAGTGGAAGTCAGCTGGAAGGCAAAAGGCGTTCTGAGCGCAGGGGACGCGCCGGGGGCAAGGATGGGGGAGTTAAACGCCCTCTGTGCACAGTACACAAAGGCGGTTTTTGCCAGGGCAAAAGCGGACCTGTTGGGGGAGTTTGCCACCGTTGGGCGGCGTGACTCTCACCCTGGCCAGGAAAGCACGGAAACCCGCGCCGGGTTACTGGCAGAAGCATCTGTTGTGATCCGCCGTATGAAGGGGCTGAAAAGAGCCACGGTGAAGAAGGTATGAACCAGACACAGCTTGAAAACCTGACGGCGTTTTTTACCAGCAACGTGCCAGCCCGTGCGATGAAGGCTTTTGGCAGCGTCGTTGATGAAATGGAGTTCGTACCGGCTGCTAAGGATTTGGGGCTGGGGCAGTACCGTCAGGCGGTGATCCGCTATGACGCGGTACTGAGCTGGGAGCGTTTCCCGTATCGCCTGTGTCCGCCGCAGCTGCTTATGTCGCTGATGGCTGCCTGGCTCGATGAGGCAGACAGGGAACTACTGGAAGAAATCGGGGTAACAGAGGCCGATCCGCAATGGGATGTGTCGGTGGCCGATGAAGAAACCGCCGATATTGTACTGACGGTTCCCATGGCGGAAGCGCTGGTGATCCGTGAGGACGAAAAGGGATTAATCCCCTGGCAGGGAAAGCGCTGGTCCCTGGTTGAGCCGGAGATCTGGACGGCACTGACGGCAACGATTTACGGCGTGGATGAATCCGGTGCGCCTGTAGGCGATGTGTCGTGATTGCCGGAGGGGAGCTTAACAAGCGCCAGCTGGGGGAGCTGAAAAAGGCGCTGGCCAGCATGGAGCTGCCGCCCAAGAAACGGCAGCGGCTGCTGTGGCGAATGGCCAAATATGGCGTGATTGCTGCCGCCAAACGCAACGTGCGGAACCAGGAGGCGCCGGACGGGGGAGCCTGGGCAGGGCGCAAAACAAAGCGCAAAGGGAAGATGCTGCGCAATATGCCGAAACTGCTACATATCCGGGAAATGCCTGAAATTCAGGCCGTACGGATCTACTTGCAGGGCGGCGGCTACCGGAACGGAGAAACGCCTGTACCCGCTGGCACGGTGGGATATTCGCAGCAAAACGGCATGCGCGTCCGGGTGAGTCGTGCCAGCCAGCCAGGGAAGGCACAGGCGGGAAAGATGGCCACCGCTGCGCAGGGAAAGAAACTACGTGCGCTGGGCTACCGGGTGCGCCGGGGGAAGCGCTGGAAAAAGCCCACTATCCGGGAAATAACCAGCGAAATGCCATACGGACAGGCGGGCTTGCTTATCCGGAAGTTAAGCGGCAAGGCCGTTAAAACAAGCTGGACTATCGATCTCCCCTCCCGCGTATTTCTGGGAATGGGTGATGAAGACTTTAACAAGGCGCTGGCACGCCAGCTTCAGGCCATTGGCTTTGGCTGGGATGTAAATGCGCAGGATATCAGAGGGAGAACATGACCTGGCCAAATGTAACCGTTAACCAGGTAAACCAGTTACTGGGTGAAACCAACGAGGTGGAACGCACGGTGCTGTTTATCGGTACGGGAACCAAAAATACAGGCAAGACCCTGGCTGTGAACACCCAGAGCGATTTTGACGCGCTTCTGGGTGAGGCTGACAGCCAGTTAAAAAAGGATGTTTTGGCGGCAGTGTCTAACGCTGGCCAAAACTGGTGGGGGTTCGTCCATGTGCTGGCTGCTGACAGCGAGCCGGACGCATGGGTTAAAGCGGTGCTGGCCGCGCAGGTGTCGTGCTCTGTTGAAGGCGTGGTGCTGAGCAATGACATTTCCACAAAGGTGGAAATTAACCAGGCCATAACGCTGCGTGCGGATCTGATCGGCAAATATGGCCGCTGGGTATGGTTCATTCTGGCCACGCAGGGAATACAGGATGAAGAGGGGCAGTCGGATTACCTTGCGCGTATGTCCAATCTCCAGGACGGCATTGCGGAAAAAGCGGTGCAGCTGGTTCCCCGGCTTTGGGGGAATGAACCGGGCGTGCTGGCTGGCCGTCTGTGTAACCGAGCCGTCACCGTGGCGGACAGTCCGGCGCGCGTAAAAACGGGAGCGCTGGTCAGCCTGGGCAGCGATGAACTGCCACTGGATGGCACAGGCGCGGTGCTGGAACTTGCCACGCTTCAGGCGCTTGAGGCGCAGCGCTTCAGCGTGCCGATGTGGTATCCGGACTATGACGGGTTCTACTGGTCAGACGGCCGCACGCTGGACGCGGAAGGGGGCGATTATCAGTCCATCGAAACGCTGCGCGTGGCCGATAAAGCCGCACGACGAGTGCGTCTGCTGGCCATCGGCAAAATCGCAGACCGATCACTGAACAGCACGCCGGGAAGCATTGCAGCCCACCAGACGCTGTTTGCCAGGCCACTGCGCGAAATGTCCACGGCAGCAAACATCAACGGGGTTTCATTCCCCGGCGAAGTGAAGCCTCCGCAGGATGGTGATGTAACCATTGTCTGGAAAAACAAAAAGGCGGTGGAGATTTACATTGTGGTGCGTACCTGGGAAGTGCCGCTGCAAATCACCATTAGTCTGTTACTGGATGCCAGCCTGGAGGCCGCCGCATGAGTAAACGTATTTCGGGGATGTCGTTTGATACTTACGTTGATGGCGATCTGATCCACATCGAGAAAATTTCTCTCGATATCACGGACAACAGCGCCGCCGCGCAGACCCGTGGCGTGCCGGATGGCCACGTTGACGGGGATGTGTCCGCAGAAGGTGAAATTGAAGTCAGTTCCAAAGTGCTGAGTGTGCTGACGGCAAAAGCACGATCGGCAGGTTCATGGCGCGGTATTGAGCCAGTGGATTTCCTCTTCTATGCCAAAGCGGGTAGCGAGGAAGTCAAGGTGGAGACGTTCGGCTGCAAACTTCAGCTGAGTAACCTGCTGGATGTTGATCCGAAGGGGGGCAGCGTGGCCACGCACAAAATCAAATATTTTGTGACCAGTCCGAAGTTCGTGAACATCAACGGCGTTCCGTATCTGGAAGCGGAAGCCACGGAAAACCTGATCGGTTAAGGGGCAGGGATGCAGGAGTATGAAAAAGGCGCACTGACGCTGGCAGTTATGGGGGCGCTTATCGCGCTGGGTAAGCTACTGTCCAGCAATGAGCCTGTTACGGCACGGCTGGCCATCGGGCGCGTGATTGTCGGGAGTGCGCTTTCAGTGGCGGCGGGTTCGGCGCTGTATCTGGTTCCGGAACTACACCCGCTGGCGCTGCTGGGGATTGGTTCGGCGCTGGGGCTGGCCGGGCTTCAGGGGGTTGAACTGTGGCTCAGACGTAAAGGGATTAAACCGGGGGCAGGTAAATTATGACGTTAAGTGAAAAGCAGCAGCTGTTTACCGTGATGGTGGCCAGTCTGATCCACTGGGCTGAAGACCACGGCTATCGTCTGACGTTTGGCGAGGCGTACCGCACGCCGGAACAGGCCGCGCTGAACGCTAAAAAGGGCAGCGGCATCACTAACAGTCTGCATACCCAGCGCCTGGCCGTGGATTTTAATCTGTTCGTAAATGGTCAGTACAAAACGGACACCGCTGATTATCTCCCGCTGGGTGAATACTGGGAATCGCTGGGCGGTACGTGGGGCGGCCGTTTTAAATCCCGTCCGGACGGCAATCATTTCAGTCTGGAACATAACGGGGTGCGCTGATGACAAACGGCCAGTGGCTGGTAGTGGTTGCGCTGGCGTTTGTCTGGGGCTGGCTGACCGCTGACTGGCGGCGTGACAGTCTGGAGCTGGCGATAAACTCCGCCGCGCAGGTTGCGGGTAACAAGTCCCGCAGGGCGATGCTGGAGATTGCCAGCGAATCCGCCAGGGGGCTGGAAGAGAAGCTGGAGGCGCTGGAAAGTGGCAGACCGAGGGAAATCAGGACGGAAATCCTTAAGCCGGTATTCACTAACGTTTGCGTGTCTGATGATTTTATCCGGATGTATAACGCAACCGTCGAAAATACCGAACGTACCTTATCAGGAAAACCTGAAGCGAAAATGCCCAACGGAAAATCTTCCGCGCATTAAGGGTAATACCGGGGCGGATATCGCTGCCCCTGCTGTTGAATATCAGGATTTATATTCTGTGTGTGCAGCACGTCATAACGCGCTGATTGATGAAATAAATAAACGAGAGAGTGTATTAAATGGAACAGAAAATTAACCTGGTTGTATGTGGTAAAGAAATTGTATTCGCGCCTAACCAGACCGCCTATAACAAATTCATTAATGAAATGGCGATGGATAACAAGGTTGCCCCGGCGCATAGTTATTTAATCCGTATTGTAGAGCCGGAAAGTAAAGACGCGCTGGCCGAGCTTTTAAAACGTCCGGGTGCAGCGTTGCAGCTGGCTGGCAAGGTAAATGAAATTTACGCGCCTGAGCTGGAAATTGAAGTAAAAAACTGACAAAGCGAGTCCGGACTATTGAGATAAACGGACTCGAACAGTATTTAATTTTGCGCCGCCATTATTTACCCCATGGGGAAGATTCCATTGATGATATCGCCGCCGCTATCTGGCTGGATAATCGCCAGTGGGAAAATATGCGTATTGCTGTTGCAAACGGAATAAGCACTGCTTTTAAAGGCGATGAATGAAACAGTTAGATTTTACATTAAGCCTGATCGATAAATTGTCCCGCCCTTTAAAACAGGTGCAGAACAATGTGACCGGCTTTGCGGAAAAATCAGCGGCAGCGTTTACGAAGATTGGCGGCGGCGTGCTGGCGCTGGCCGGAACGGGCATGGCCATCAAAGGCGCATTGTCCCCGGCCATAGAAATGTATGACGCACTGAACGAGGCGGCCGCAAAAGGTATCGACGATTCTGCGCTGAAAACTGTCCGGCGCGATGCGCTCATGTTTGGCATGACCTACGGAGCCAGCGCGGTGGAGTTTGTTCAGTCCACTGAAACAATCAATGCGGCCATCGCCGGGCTGACGGGCAATGAACTGCCGAAAGTGGCCAAAGTCGCCAACGTCCTGGCGTTTGCCATGAAATCAACCGCGGCGGAAACGTCGGAATTTATGGGGCAGATGTTCGGTAACTTTTCGTCTGATGCCGCACGCCTGGGCAAAGTCCAGTTCGCTGAACAGCTGGCCGGAAAGATGGTTTACATGCGCAAAACCTTCGGCGCGGAAATGGGCACTATCAAAGACCTGATGGAAGGCGCGCGCGGCGTGGGGACCAACTACGGTGTGGGGCTGGATGAACAGCTGGCCGTGCTGGGACAACTGAGCCGCACGCTGGGAACGGAAGCGAGCAGCGCTTACGAAGGCTTTATGACGGGCGCGATTGATGGTGCTAAAAAGCTGGGGCTGTCCTTCACTGACGCTACCGGAAAAATGCTGTCCATGCCTGAAATGCTGGCAAAGCTACAGGGCAAATATGGCAAGAGCCTGGAAGGGAACCTGAAGGCTCAGGCGGAGCTGGATGAAGCCTTTGGGGACAGTTCGGCGGTGGTTAAGCAGCTGTATGGCAACGTGGCGCTGCTTCAGCGGAATATTACCGAGCTGGGCGGCGCTGACGGGCTGAAGCGTACCCAGGAAATGGCGGCCAGAATGGTGAAGCCGTGGGATCGCTTTATTGCCATCCTGACGGCCATTAAAACCGTCATTGGCCTGACGCTGATCCCGGTGCTGTATCCGTTGCTGAATCGCCTGGCAGATATGGGGCAGACCTTTGCCCGGTGGATGCAGCTGTTTCCCAATATCGCGCGGGTGGTGGGTTATGCCGCGCTGGCGCTGTTGAGCTTTGCCGCGGTGGGAGCCATCGCCAATATCGTGATGGGCGTCAGTACGTTTGTGATGATGGGCATGACGAAGGTGCTGGCACCAGTGGCCAGACTGCTGGGACTCAATCGCCTAGCAATGCTCGCCAGTAGCGCCGTGACGCAGCTGTTTACTGCCGGATTACGGGGGCTGCGTGCCGCACTGCTGGCCGCCAGTATTGCCGCCCGCGTGGGTTCTGCTTCGTTTTTACTGATGATTGCCCCTGTTGCGGCCGTTGCCCTGGCTATTGCTGGCGTGGTGCTGGCGGTCATTAAGTTCTGGCAACCTATCAAGGCTTTCGTCAGCGGTTTTATCAGTGGTTTCAGCCAGGCCAGTGGCGCACTGACTCCGTTTAAAGGGCTGTTCAGCGGCATCGCCACGGCGGTAGGCTGGGTATGGAACGGAGTGAAAACGCTGTTTGGCTGGTTTGGAAACCTGCTTTCCCCGGTGCAAATGACCGCGGAAAAACTGGGCGGCGTGACCAGCGCGGGGGAAACCTTTGGTCGTGTCGTGGCGGGGGCGGTTGGCATGGTTCTGACTCCGTTTGAGCTGGTTTATCGTTCCATTCAAACGGTCATTGAGATGTTCGGGATCGTGATTGAGGGCTGGGGCGATGTGGTTAACGCCTTTGATATAAATTCCCCTGTCGCGTCCTTTGAAAAAATGGCCAGCGTGATCGGGAACGTGTTCGGGAAATTGTGGGACACCCTGAAAGGTTCATTTACCGGAACGTACAACTGGATTATTGAAAAGCTGAACAAAATACCGGGTGTGGATATCGCCCTGGCTACTGATACTGGATCGGGAACAAATAAGGGAATCCCTTTCAATTCAAAACATGTTGATTATGGCGTGAATATTACGCCGCAGTTAACGCGGAATACGTTATTACCGGAGCCGCCGCCAGCAGTTGCCCCCAGCGTGCTTTTAACTGGTGGGGAGCTTAAAGGCGTTGAGCGTGGCGGGATCAGTAAAACCATAAACAGCAATTCAAAATCTGTTACGGACAACAGCCGCAAAATTGACACGGTGAATATTTATCCGAAAGAAACGCTTTCACCGGGACAGTTGCAGGAGTGGCAGGAGCTAAACCCATGAGTGATTTGCTTTACATCGATCTGCTGATTGAAAACGGTAATTTTGTTCTGAATACCGGGAAAGAGCCTGTGCTGTGTAATAACCGCAAAAGCATCGGGCAGGACATTATTCACAGCATTCTGGAAAGCGGTCTGGCCACGCAGCTGATCGGCGAACGTAGCCCGACTTTACGCGCGGATATCTTCACGCAGCTGGAGCTGCTGATTGAAGAGGATGAACGCATTATGCCAGGCACGGTGGAAGTGAGTGAGGAAAGCCAGAAGCGCTTATGGGTGACGGCGAGCACGTATGACTTTGGCGGAATATCGGCGCAGGTGGAGCTATGACGGAAAAGCCGCAGGTAGATTTTGAAGAGGTGGTGAAGTCCAGCGGAATGCCCGTTACGGAAGAGGCGGTACGCACCCGGTTCAATGCCATCGCCGCACAGGAAGGGCTAATCACAAACACGTCGCGCATGTCTCCGTTCTGGCGGCTCATTACCGCCATTGTGACCGCGCCAGTGATGTGGCTGAAGGATGCGCTGGTGTCGGTGGTTTTGGCCAATATGTTTGTGGCCACTGCGGGCGGGCAGATGCTGCGTCTGCTGGCCTGGGCGGTGAACGTCACGGCTAAACCTGCCAGCGCTGCGGAAGGAGTGATCCGCTTTTACAAAGAGGATTCAAAACAGGCCGTCACCGTGACGGCGGGAACGGTAGTCCAGACTGAAAGGATTAACGGCAAAGTTTATGCCATGGCCACAGTGGCCGATGTGGTGATCCCGTCCGGCACGGCAAGTGCTTTACTGGACGTCAAAGCCACCGGAACGGGCGGCGCGTACAACCTTGCGCCGGGCTATTACCGCATTCTGCCCGTGGCGGTGGACGGTATCAGCCATGTGGCCAGTGAAGAGGACTGGCTAACCGTTCCGGGGGCAGACGAAGAAAGCGATGACGAGCTGCGCGAGCGCTGCCGGAACCAGTTCAACCTGGTGGGGAACTATCACACGGATGCAGTTTATCGTTCGATGATTGCCAATGTTGCCGGGCTGAGTATCGATCGGATCTTCTTTCTGCATGACGCGCCCCGTGGTCCAGGTACAGCAAACGCATATTTGTTACTGGATAGCGGGGTAACGTCTGAGCCGTTTATTGAAGCGGTTAATGACTATATCAACACGCAAGGCCACCACGGCCACGGGGACGATATGCAATGTTTTGCCATGCCGGAAACCCGTCACGATCTGAGCGTGACGGTGTACGTCAGGAACCTGAGCAACTTTGAAGCGGAACAGCAGGACACGCTGAAGAAAGGGATTGAAAACCTGATCCGCTGCGCCTTCAGGGAGAACACGGATTATGACGTGAAAAAAACATGGCCATATTCCCGTTTTTCGTTTTCGCAACTGGGGCGCGAGGTGCACAAAACCTTCCCGGATTCGGATTCCATTGAGTTTTCGCTGAAGGATATCACCAGCGATCTGAGTGTACCGCGCCTTAACTCCTTAACGGTGAGCCTGAAAGATGACTGATTTTCTCAAGAAACTGGCCAGCATGGCGCTCCCGTCCTGGATGAACAAAGGTGAGCCGCTGGCGTTACTGAAAACGGCCAGGACGTTCTGGGCGGAGGTTTACGGCTGGATAACGTGGCCGCTAAGGCAGTTTGACCCGCTGACCTGTGTTGAACCGGTACTGAACCTGATTGCCTATGACCGGGATATCACCCGGTTCAGCGGGGAGCCGCTGAGCCTGTACCGCAAGCGCGTGGCCTATGCCTTCATCAATGCCCGTGACGCGGGTTCTGTGGAAGGGTTTATCAATATTTTTGATCGGCTGGGGATTGGTTATGTGGAGCTGGTAGAGCGCCAGCCAGACATTGACTGGGACGTGATCATGGTGCGCGTCACGGACAGCCAGATTGCGGACAACACGCAGCTGATGATTCAGATAATCCGGCAGTACGGGCGAACCTGCCGCCGCTATCAGTTTGAAGTGATTACGTCTGAAAGCCTGGCTATACGGGCAGGGTGGGACCAGGGGGAATACGTGGTTTATCCGGCACGTCTGGGCAGTGCTGTAACCAGCAGCGCAACATTTAGCGCGAGTTTATAGGGAGATTTTATGTCACAGACTGCGATCACACTTGCCTTTGAGCAGTGGAAGGCCAGCCAGGCGGTTACAGGTGAACCCGTTCTGCTGGATGAATTTATTTTTGCCAACGTACCGGGGCTGGATGCCTCCGCGCCGATCGAGCGCGATGAACAGCTGCCACCTGCTGGCCAAATCGTTCACCGCCAGGCCGTCACCCGTAAGGGCGTAGTAAATGAAAATGCCGTGGTGCATTCAGTGGTGCTTGGCGCTGATGTGGGCGATTTTTCGTTTAACTGGATTGGTCTGATCAATAAGGCAAGTAACACCCTGGCCATGATTGTTCATGCTCCCATGCAGCAAAAGCTGAAAACGAAAGATGGCCAGCAGGGAAATGTGCTCACCCGTTCGTTTTTGATGGAGTATAACGGCGCGCAGACTGAAACCGGGATCGATACTCCGGCAGAAACCTGGCAAATTGATTTCACTGCCCGTATGGCCGGAATTGACGAGCGGCAGCGCCAGGAAAATATCGATCTCTATGGAGCTGCGGCTTTTCTGGGGGATGGCTATCTGGTCGATAAAAACGCGTCACAATACTTTGTGACTGCCGGAACCGGATACGTTTGCGGGCTGCGTTCACACCTTGCCGCTAACCAAAACATAACGCTGAAAGCCGGGGCTTCAAAAGTCTGGCTGGATGTGGCCTGGACGGGAACCCTGGCCAGCGCGTGGGGCGTCAGCAGTAAAATTACCCTGGCGGAGAATCTTGAAGATTATGTGCAAAATGGCGTGCAGCACTATGTGTTCGCCGTGGCCAGTATTGATGCAAACGGCATAATTACCGATCTGCGCCCTAAAGGCTCGCTAAACGATCAGGCGGCCACGGACGCTTTGAAACAGCATGAGCAATCCCGGAATCATCCTGATGCCTCCACCACGGAGAAAGGTTTTACCCGATTAAGCAACGCAACGGACAGTGATTCGGATGTACTGGCTGCAACGCCTAAAGCGGTGAAGGCTGTTTATGATTTTGCCGCAAAGAAATACACGGCGCAGGATGCCAGCACAACGCAAAAAGGAATTGTGCAGTTAAGCAGTGCAACGGACAGCGATTCAGACGTTCTTGCGGCAACGCCTAAGGCGGTGAAGTCTGCATACGATCTGGCTAAAGGCAAATACACGGCGCAGGACGCTACCACGGGACAAAAGGGGATTGTCCAGTTAAGTAGCGCAACGGACAGCGTATCTGAAACGCTGGCCGCAACGCCGAAAGCGGTGAAGGCCGCTAACGAGAATGCCAACGGGCGTGTGCCGTCCACACGCAAGGTTAACGGGCACGCGCTGACGGATGATGTGAGTGTTACCGCGCAGGATATTTTTAACGGCCAGGCTGTGGGGATCGGAAATGCCGTTGACCTGAATACCCTTACCACACCGGGGCTGTATTATCAGCCCGCAAACGCACAGGCGGCTACCGGGAAGAACTATCCCGAAGCCAATGCGGGGGCGCTGGAAGTGTATAAACACGCCGGGATTACGCAGATATACCGGGTTTATAACAATTCCCGCTCGTATATTCGCACGCTCTACAGTGGAACGTGGACGGCCTGGATAAAGCAATATGATGCGGCAAATAAGCCAACCGCCGCGGATATCGGCGCGCTGCCGAGTAATGGAAATGCAGTATCAGCAACTAAGCTTCAGACTGCGCGCACAATTGGCGGCGTTGCATTTGACGGCACGGGGAATATAAACCTGCCGGGAGTGAATACCCAGGGAAACCAGAACACCACGGGCAACGCGGCGACGGCAACCCGGCTACAAACGGCGCGAACCATTAATGGCGTATCGTTCAACGGCACGGCGAATATCACTATCCCGGCCAGCGCTATAGGTTCGTATACCAAAGCCGAAAGTGATGCGCGATATGTACAGAATATTCGCAGGGGACCGCAGCAGTTTATGACGCCGGGTGAAAATGGAATATGGAACGGATTTGAACTGGGGAATGGATATTTTACCGGAACAAGAAATCACACTGATGATGGTAACAGCAAGTTTAGCCAATATTACTATCGTGTAGCGCAGGTTTATATTCAGTCAAAAGGCTGGGTTGATACGGGTTCAGCATAAGGATATTTGATATGTACAAAGGAGAATATGCAGGGACATTCCTGAGGCATCACACTGAAACAAGCGTTGAAGGTGTTGAGTTCTGGGTGGCTTTAAACGAGGATGGAGAGGATTACTACGATATTCGTGAACAGCGAAAACAGAAATATGTTCTGCTAACTATCCCTGAAAGCAACATTGTCAGCGGTATAGATGAAGAGGGCATGTTTTCATTTCCTTACCCCTATAAAGTTTATTTTTTGGATTCATTGCCGGAAGGACTTCAGGTTGGGGCTTTTATTTATGATGGTAATGAGTTTAAACCTTATATTGATGTGGGAGCGTGGAAACATAACATGAATTTAAAAATCAAGGATGAAATGATTCAGTCGATTATAAAAGGCGAGGCGCGCCCGGATTTGCAGGAAAAGAAAAGTATTGTTGATGCATATGAAGGGGATGGATATAACCCCCCATTACCTTTTTGAAGGATTTTCCTGAGGTTATTTTATATGTGGCGCGAAGCAAAACTGGCATTTACTGATTCAGTGGCATCATTAAATTGTTCCGTTATTCCGGTACATCCATGGTTATACGGAGTAGGGCAACAGACAGAAAACGGCGCGTATCTCAGCCCGGTAAACGCAATCAATTACCTGGCTGACAAACTGGCCGGAACGGGCGGCGCGGCGGATATCGTGATCATGATGGTTTCTGGCCAGACGCATGACAGCTTTATGGCCAGTCTGAATAAACTTGTTGATGTATTCCCCTGTCCGGCATTTACCCAGGTGCGGAGGCTGGCGCAGTCCGCCGCGCAGCTGGCGGCGGAGAAAATGCAAATTCCGGCGAAATACAGTCAGAGTCTGCCAGCGGCGATCCCGCTTTCCGTCCCTACGAGCCGCACTGCCCTGGCGGCCGCAGCGGTGAAGAAAGCCCAGCAGGAGGCCGCAGACATTGCGGATTTGACGGCCTTAAAAAAACTGATGGGGGATTTTAAGCAACAGCGCGAAAGCCTGATCTCTGGCATTGCCAACGGCTTAACGGAATTGCAGGGTAAAAGTGCCAGGGCATGGGTGTTTACCGCCAGCGGCGATCTGCCATCCACGCTTCTGGAGCTGGTAAAAGGGATTCCGCTTCAGTCCTCCGTGTACACCGCCGCCATGATGCTGGTTGGCGACAATCTTGATGGCATAAAAGGAATGATACATGACATCGAACCCGACACTGGCGCTTAACGGTGAAGCCATTCTGCTGAAGAACATGCGCGTGACCGTATCGCAGCAGTTCCAGGACAAAGACCAGTCCGGCCAGACGAGTGCAACCACGAAATCCGAGCAGGGCATAAAAGGCAAGGAGCTGCGCGTTTCAGGCGAAATTCCATATAAAAACCCGGAGATCCTGCGCCGTATCTTTGAGCTGGCCAGCGCGACGGATGCCACCGGCCAGCGCCAGAAATACCGCGTTGCACACGAGGCGGCGCGGGCGGTGAATTTTCGTGAGGCGATTTTTACCGGAACACTGGACGCGCCGCCGCAGGACGGGCGTATGTCCTGGCTGGTTACGTTTACCCTGGCCGAACATATCAGCGTGCAGGAAAAACGCGAGGCCAGAGCAAGCGGCAAAGCCAAAGCCGTGAAACAAACGGCGGGAAGTGGCGGAGTCCAGAACGGTGGCCAGGCAGCTGGCGAGGATGAAGAAAAACTGACGTGGTTTGAAAGCAACGTACTCAAGCCCGTAAATGACGCACTGGCGTAATCATGAAACCTATCAAACGCTTATATCTTTCAACGGATGAAATTCACCTGGCTGATGCCAGCCTGGTGCTGGAGCTGAACAGCTGCGGCCGGGGGTTTATTACAGCCGGAACAACGCAGGACTATACGGGGAAACTGGTCCGTCTCGATGTGGGTTACACCGATCTGGTGTTGCGCTGGTTTACCGGATACGTGGAACGCTCGCAACCTGCTGAAAACGGCTTTCAGCGTTTGTTTGTCCGGGAACTGGTAGGCGTATTCGAACGCCTGTGGCCATGTTCCTTCCAGCATCCCACGCTGCGTGATGTGGCCAGCTGGCTGACAGAAAACAGTGGATTAACCTTCAGCGTGCCGGATGCAGAATATTCAGACCGTCCGATCCCACATTTCACCCACAGCGGAACGGGTTATCAGCTGCTGGATAATCTCGGAAAAGCTTTCGGCATTACGGATTACGTCTGGTATCAGCTGCCGGACGGCGCGGTATATGTTGGCGGCGCGGAGAAAGCCCTGTTTGCTGGCCGTCCGATTGAGATCCCGCATGAATTTAATCAGGGAACGGCCGGGGGAAACTCAATAACGCTTCCCCTGGTGCAGAGTCTGCGCCCCGGCGTGGAGCTGAACGGGGAAAGGGTGACAAAAGTTCACCTGCAAAATGACACGATGGCCGTTACCTGGACACCCCGCAACCGTGCGACGGGTGAACCACTGCAAAAAACGCCCGTTCAGCGCCAGATTGAAAGCCATTATCCGGAGCTTGCATCCGGGATGCATTTGCCAAAGTTTGGTCGTGTGTTGAATCCCGTTGAGGCAGTGAAAAGCGGCAGTTTCTCCGATCCGTTCCGTCCCCGCTATGCGGTTGACGTGCAGCTGCTGGACGCGGACGGCAACCCGGAAAAAGACACGCCTGTTTATTCGGCCGTTCCGCTGCCGGTTCCTATGGCGGGTAATGATTCGGGGATGTTCCAGTTTCCGCCAGAGGGAACGCTGGTTGAAATCGCTTTTACTGGCGGACGGCCGGATAAGCCTTTTGTGCGGCAGACCGTGCCGGACGGAACCAGTCTCCCGGATATCCAGCCTGGCGAGCAGCTGCAACAACAGCGCGCGGAAGTGTCGCAGCGCGTCACCCAGGCGGGGGACTGGGTGAGGCAGACAGACCAGACGATCAGTGAAACCTCAATGGCGCGGGTGGTTAAGGCCGATACAGAACAGCGGGAGCTGGTCAGCCGCGAAATCACAGTTAACGCCACGGATAAAATTACCGTGCTGGGTACGTCCACACTGATGGCCGGAGCCATTCAGCAGGTATGCACGGGGGATTACAGCCAGGCTGTGAATAACCGCGTGGCGAGTATTGGCGGCAATGATGAAACGGACATAGCCGGGAGCCAGACAGTTACAACGGGTAAAGACCTGATCGAGAAAATTGGCCAGATACGCAAAAGCGTGGCGGCCGTCGAACAGCAGATTATCGCCCCGGTGGTATGGATTGGCTCTGACACTGTCAACGTGGCACAGCTGATGCTCGACACGCTCGATGTAATGAAAGAGCTGGCAGAGCAAACGGCAAACCACACGCACAGCAATACGGGCACGCCTACCAACGCGGGAGCAATCCGGAACGCCGGAGTGAAAGCGGACACGCTGAACGGCAAATACTCCCCACTGATCGGCTAATAACCCAGAACAGAACATAACCCGCGAAAGCGGGTTTTTTTATGTCTCCTGTCCCCCGTAGGGGATATCTATCTTCTTACCCCCTTAATGGGATGTTGCCACACGCAACCAGCGGCGCTCTGGCGCGTTCCAGCCTTTCAGACAGTAAACGCCACCTTTAAAACAGATCGTGCTAACAGCAGGGCGCTGGCGCGTCACAGCACAGCAAAAAAAAATCTTTCGCAGACAAAAATCGCACTACACCGCACCCGCCTGCGGTTTTTGGATCATAAAAATTTTTCAGTTTTATTTTTGTGCAAACCAGACCGACAGACCGCGCCAGCGCTGGCGGCTTTGCGGAAAACCAGAACTGAAAAGATTGAAAAGAATTTCAGTGTTTTTCATTTTCATGGATCTGGAAAGGATCTGAGTAAAATCATAAGTAATTGAAGAATAGTATTATTTTAAATTTTATGCGTGTCGAAAGGATCGTTTTGGCCTTCCGCTTCGGTCCGCGGGGATGCAGCTCATGCCAGAGCTGGGGCGGTACAAGGCAAAACAGAGCGGTGCTGGAAAACTGAAAAAGTTACGCACTATAATGCTGTATGCATAAACAGTGTTTTTGAGGGGGAGGTAAAGCCAATGCGAAAAGTTTCTATCAACGGCGCGGTTTTTATTTTTATGGCCAGAGGTGAAAAGCTTAAGGATTCTGACTGGATACCTTCCAACGGAACGCCGGACATGAAATACGTTTTATGGCCACGCGGCGAAGGGTGGGATGTGCGTTATCTGAAGTTCGGCACAAAGGGCGTTGAGTGGTTGCCAATTCAGGCAAATATTTTTTTCGATGAGTCCTCTGCGTGGCAGGGCGCATTTGGACATTGGATGGAAATCTGTGAACGTATGAACAGCTTGCTGGGTCTTTCAGGCTCTGATAATCAACCCGGCATTTTTAACTCGTGCGACACTTTTGCGACACTGGGGTTTGATAATGAAAAAACCACCTTCTGAAAGGTGGCTTAAAGATATGATTTTAAAGCTAAAATTTGGTGGCCCCTGCTGGACTTGAACCAGCGACCAAGCGATTATGAGTCGCCTGCTCTAACCACTGAGCTAAGGGGCCGTGGCGGTGAATTATAGAGTAACTCCCCGTTGCAATCCAGCCATTCGCACCTGCCTGCTGTTTTTATAAACAACGCATAATCAATCCTTTATACTTCTATAACGATGTATAGAGCGGAGTAGGCATGATCAACGATATTCTGGCCCCTGGGCTGCGGGTGGTGTTTTGCGGTATCAATCCGGGTAAGTCCTCGGCGCATACGGGTTTTCATTTTGCTCATCCGGGAAACCGCTTCTGGAAAGTGATTCACCAGGCGGGATTTACCGACAGGCTGCTGAAGCCGGAAGAGGAGCAGCATCTGCTGGACACGCGCTGCGGGATCACCATGCTGGTCGAACGCCCTACGGTGCAGGCGAGCGAGGTGAATCTGCACGAGCTGCGCAGCGGCGGGCGCGAGCTGATGAAGAAGATTGAAGACTATCAGCCGGCAGCGCTGGCGATTCTGGGGAAACAGGCCTACGAACAGGCGTTTAGCCAGCGCGGCGCGATGTGGGGTAAGCAGAGCATCACGATTGGCGTCACGCAGGTGTGGGTGCTGCCAAATCCGAGCGGATTGAACAGGGCGACGCTGGACAAGCTGGTAGAGGCATATCGCGAGCTTGATGAAGCGCTGGTGGTGCGTGGGCTTTAGCGGCCTCTGCGTTCACTGCCCCTCACCCTGGCCCTCTCCCCATAGGGGCGAGGGAAAAAACAAAAAAGCTCCCCGAAGGGAGCTTTTTCACAATGCCGGACGGATTAGTCGTCCAGGAAGCTACGCAACACTTCAGAGCGGCTCGGATGACGCAGCTTGCGCAACGCCTTCGCTTCGATCTGACGGATACGTTCGCGGGTCACGTCAAACTGTTTACCCACTTCTTCCAGCGTGTGGTCGGTGTTCATATCGATACCGAAACGCATGCGCAGCACTTTTGCTTCACGGGCGGTCAGGCCAGCCAGCACGTCGTGCGTCGCGGCGCGCAGGCTTTCGGTGGTGGCAGAGTCCAGCGGCAGCTCGAGGGTGGTATCCTCGATGAAATCACCCAGATGCGAATCTTCATCATCACCGATTGGCGTTTCCATGGAGATTGGCTCTTTGGCGATCTTAAGCACTTTGCGGATCTTGTCTTCCGGCATCAGCATGCGCTCGGCCAGCTCTTCCGGCGTCGGCTCGCGGCCCATCTCCTGTAGCATCTGGCGGGAGATACGGTTGAGCTTGTTGATGGTCTCAATCATATGCACCGGAATACGGATGGTGCGCGCCTGATCCGCGATAGAACGGGTGATCGCCTGACGGATCCACCAGGTTGCATAGGTGGAGAACTTGTAGCCGCGACGGTATTCAAACTTATCTACCGCTTTCATCAGGCCGATGTTGCCTTCCTGAATCAGATCCAGGAACTGCAGGCCGCGGTTGGTGTATTTCTTGGCGATAGAAATAACCAGACGCAGGTTCGCTTCAACCATCTCTTTCTTCGCGCGGCGGGCTTTCGCTTCACCGATGGACATGCGACGGTTGATGTCTTTTACCTGCTCGATGGTCAGGCCGGTCTCTTCTTCAATCTGCTGCAGCTTCATCAGGCCGCGCTGCACGTCTTCTTTCACGTCGTGCAATTTTTCGGACCACGGCTTGTTCATCGCGATAGCGGCGTTGAACCAGGTTTCGCTGGTCTCATTGCCGGTGAAGAGAGTGATGAAGTTCTTCTTCGGCATTTTGCACTGCTCAACGCACAGCTTCATGATGATGCGTTCCTGGGTACGCACGCGATCCATCATCACGCGCATGCTGTTCACCAGGTAGTCGAACTGTTTTGGCACCAGGCGGAACTGCTTGAAGACTTCAGACAGCTTCAGGATCTGTTCCTGAGCGGCAGCGTGGCTGCGGCCTTTCGCCTTGATGGTGTCGCGGGCCAGCTCGTACTGGGTACGCAGCTCAGCAAACTTCTCGCGCGCCAGCTCAGGATCGATGCTGTTGTCGTCATCGCTGCTGTCGTCGTCTTCTTCTTCATCTTCGTCTTCGTCGTCATCCATCTCTTCCTGAGACAGCTCTGAACCGACGTGAGTGGCGGTTGGCGCCAGGTCTTCTTCAGCGTTCGGATCGACGAAACCGGTGATCAGATCGGACAGGCGAGCTTCTTCAGCCTCAACGCGATCGTACTGCTCAAGCAGGTAGGTGATGGCTTCAGGGTATTCGGCAACGGAGCACTGAACCTGGTTGATCCCGTCTTCGATGCGTTTTGCGATGTCGATTTCGCCTTCGCGGGTCAACAGCTCAACGGTACCCATTTCGCGCATGTACATGCGGACCGGGTCAGTGGTACGCCCGATCTCGGATTCAACGCTGGACAGAACCTGTGCAGCGGCTTCTTCTGCATCTTCATCAGTGTTGTTGGAGTTTTCAGCCAGCAACAGATCATCGGCATCAGGTGCTTCTTCCATCACCTGAATGCCCATGTCGTTGATCATTTGGATGATGTCTTCGATCTGATCTGAATCGACGATATCTTCCGGCAGATGGTCATTGACCTCGGCATAGGTCAGATAGCCTTGCTCCTTACCGCGTTGGACAAGAAGTTTCAGCTGTGACTGCGGGTTTTGCTCCATAAGACGGTATCCACACTTAATTCGTTTGATTGGTGTTGACGATGGGGCTGCCAACCTTTAAAGCGAGGGCGTACTTATATTTTTGCCGCTGCCTCTCAGTGCGGCTGCCGGGGGCTTCCCGATCGATATTCGGCACTTAAGCCGTTAAATACTGTTGTCTTTCACTTATTTTCTTGCCAGTTCCTGGTTAATCATCCAGAGCTCCCGGCGCTCTTCGCTGCTTAAACCGTGTGTGCGCTCACGAGCTATCAACTCTTCCTGGCGCAGCTCAAGCATCGAATCAAACATATGGTTGAGTGAGTCGGTGAAGGTTTTTTCTGCGATATCCTTATCTGCTATATCGTCCCACATCGACAGTTTTTCAAGGGTAGCGGCCTCTTTTGTGCCGCGATAGTGCTCTAAAAGCTGACCCGTGGTCAGGCCCGGCTGCGATAAACAGGTGTTGACCAGTTCTGAAAACAGGCCAAGGCCGGGCAGCTTTTCGTGGTTCAAACCCGCCAGCGAGGGCACCTGCGGCGCAAGTTCCGGGTTTTGTACCAATAATCCTATCAGTATACGCATGGTTGTGCGTTTTAGCTGCGGCGCGGGGCGAACCGCACCGTTTTCAGCCTGTTTAGGCATTAAACGTTCAAGCTGGCTGTCGTCGAGAATGCCGAGCTTGTTGCCTAATTCCTGACGCAGATAGATGCGCAGCGTCTCACCGGGTACCTGGCTGATTAACGGCAGCGCCAGCGTACTGAGCTGAGCGCGCCCGTCAGGGGTGCTCAAATCCACCTTCGGCATCAGGCTGTTAAACAAAAACGTGGAGAGCGGCTGTGCCTGCTCCATCCGCGCTTCAAACGCCGCTTTGCCCTCTTTACGTACCAGCGTATCCGGGTCTTCACCGTCGGGCAGGAACATAAAGCGCAGCTGACGCCCGTCGGTCATATACGGCAGCGCTGTTTCCAGCGCGCGCCACGCGGCGTCGCGCCCCGCGCGGTCACCGTCGTAACAGCAGATGACGTTGTTCGTCACCCTAAACAGCAGCTGGATATGATCGGCGGTAGTGGACGTGCCTAACGACGCAACTGCGTAGTTGATGTCGTACTGCGCCAGCGCGACGACGTCCATATAGCCTTCGACGACCAAAAGGCGCGGAGGTTCCGCATTATCCTTCTGGGCTTCATAAAGCCCGTAAAGCTGGCGGCCTTTATGGAAAATATCGGTTTCCGGGGAGTTGAGGTACTTCGGCATGCCGTCACCCAGCACGCGACCACCAAATCCAATCACCCGGCCACGCTTGTCGCGGATGGGGAACATCACCCGTTCGCGGAAGCGGTCGTAGCTTCGTCCCTGGTCGTTGGTGACCAGCATGCCCGCATCGATCAGCGATTTACGATCTTCGCTATTGCCGCCAAAACGCTTTAACACGTTGTCCCAGCCGGGCGGGGCGTAACCAATAGCGAAACGCGTAATCACATCGTCGCTCAGTCCGCGCTTTGTCAGGTACTGACGCGCAGGCTCAGCAGCAGCGTGCTTAAGAGACTGTTGGTAAAACGAATTAAGACCGTCCATCAGCTGGTACAGCGTTTGCCGTTGATGGCGCTCGATCTGGCTTGGCCCACTGCCTGCTTCATACGGCACTTCAAGATTGTGCATCGCCGCCAGCTCTTCGACGGTCTCAACGAACTCGAGCTTGTCGTAGTTCATCAGGAAATCGACCGCGTTACCGTGGGCGCCACAGCCGAAGCAGTGGTAAAACTGTTTTTCACCGTTTACGGTGAAAGAGGGGGTTTTTTCGTTATGGAACGGACAGCACGCATGGTAGTTCTTGCCCTGCTTTTTTAGCTTTACCCGCGCGTCGATGAGATCGACGATGTCGGTTCTGGCCAGCAGGTCATTGATAAATACGCGTGGGATTCTTCCGGCCATATGCCCCAAAAATTTAAGCGACTTATAAACGAAAACAAGCCGCGCATTCCTTCCGGAAGCACGGCCTTACGACTACTACTCTGTCTGTCAATTGAGAGCGCGTGCTCTCAACAGATTAGTACAGACGAGTACGGCGTGCGTTTTCGCGAGCCAGTTTCTTCGCGTGACGTTTCACTGCAGAAGCTTTAGCGCGCTTACGTTCGGTCGTTGGTTTTTCATAAAACTCACGACGACGAACTTCAGCCAGAACACCTGCTTTCTCGCATGAACGTTTGAAGCGACGCAGTGCTACGTCGAACGGCTCGTTTTCACGTACTTTAATTACCGGCATGTAACTCTCACCTTTAATAAATTCGGTTTGCCGCTGGCATCAGCGCCAGCTTATTTCAAAATGGTGCGGAATTTTACTGCAAATGCTGCTGCTTTGTAAAGCACCGATGCGATTTTGAAATGAGACTTTTATAAGGAGGAGGAGTATACACGAGCGGATGTCCTGGGGCGAACAAAGTTTTACATCAACCCGCATTGGCCCTACACTGCGCGGTATTGAAGCGAGGTAAAACAAGTCATGCGTGTACTGGGTATTGAAACATCCTGCGATGAAACCGGCATCGCTATTTTTGACGACGAAAAAGGGCTTCTGGCCAACCAACTGTATAGTCAGGTGAAATTGCACGCTGACTACGGCGGCGTTGTGCCCGAGCTGGCCTCTCGTGACCACGTGCGTAAAACGGTTCCCCTGATCCAGGCGGCGTTAAAAGAAGCTGGACTGACGTCAAACGATATTGATGCGGTGGCCTATACCGCAGGGCCGGGCTTGGTCGGCGCGCTGCTGGTCGGCGCGACGGTGGGCCGCTCGCTGGCGTTCGCGTGGGACGTTCCCGCCATTCCGGTGCATCATATGGAAGGCCACCTTCTGGCACCGATGCTGGAAGACAACCCGCCCGCGTTCCCGTTTGTGGCGCTGCTGGTTTCCGGCGGCCATACCCAGCTGATTAGCGTGACGGGCATTGGCAAGTACGAACTGCTGGGCGAATCGATTGACGATGCGGCGGGTGAAGCTTTCGACAAAACCGCCAAGCTGCTGGGGCTGGATTATCCCGGCGGCCCGATGCTGTCAAAAATGGCGTCCCAGGGAACGGCAGGGCGCTTCGTCTTCCCGCGCCCGATGACCGACCGCCCGGGGCTGGATTTCAGCTTCTCAGGCCTGAAAACCTTCGCCGCTAACACCATTCGTAATAATGACGATAGCGAGCAGACCCGAGCGGACATCGCCCGTGCGTTCGAAGATGCGGTGGTGGACACGCTGATGATCAAGTGCAAGCGCGCGCTGGATCAAACCGGCTTTAAGCGCCTGGTGATGGCGGGCGGCGTGAGCGCTAACCGCACGCTGCGCGCGAAGCTTGCGGAGATGATGCAAAAACGTCGCGGGGAAGTGTTCTACGCGCGCCCGGAATTCTGTACCGATAACGGCGCGATGATTGCCTATGCGGGCATGGTGCGTATGAACGCGGGAGCAACGGCAGACCTGAGCGTCTCCGTTTGTCCGCGCTGGCCGCTGGCGGAACTGCCGGAAGCGTAATCAGGAGGAGCCGTTTTTCGGCTCTTTTTTCTTTCTCTTTAGCTTCGTCCAGATTTTAGTTTCCTGACGCCGCCACAGGCGCTGAATATTATCGTGGTGGCGCAGCAGGATCAGGCAGGAGAGCATCGACACCGGGAAGGTGAACTGAGGCTTAAACCACCAGACGTAAAACGGCGCGATCAGCGCGCTGACGATGGCGCCCAGCGAGGAGTAGCCGCTAAGAAGGATGGTGAGCAGCCAGGTGCCCGCCATCACGCCCGTCAAATCCCAGCCGATAGGGGCGATTGCGCCAAAAGCGGTTGCGACGCCTTTGCCACCTTTAAAACCGAAGAAGACGGGCCAGATGTGGCCGACGCAGGCGGCGATAGCGATAAGCCCGAGCCAGAACGGCGTGACGCCCAGCGCATACGCGCCCCAGACGGGAAGCATTCCTTTCAGCACATCAAAAATCAAAACCGCTACGGCTGCTCCCTTGCCGCCAATTCGTAATACGTTGGTCGCTCCCGGATTCCCGGAACCGCTTTCGCGCGGGTCAGGCAACCCGGCAATACGGCAGACCAGAATGGCGCTGGAGATTGAGCCGCAAAGGTAGGCGAGGAGTATCATTCCAAGCGCGATTGCACTCATAACGCTGTTCCATTTTGAAAAGGTATCGGTATTCTCGGCATCTGTGGATAATACGCATAATTCGCCGGAAGTGGTATCCGGTTCCAACAAAAAGCAGGCGGGTCGTGATGGATATTGTATTTATAGAGCAACTTTCGGTAATCACCACCATTGGCGTTTACGACTGGGAACAGACCATCGAGCAGAAGCTGGTGTTCGATATCGAAATGGGCTGGGACAACCGCGCGTCAGCGAAAAGCGATGATGTGAAGGACTGTCTGAGCTATGCCGACATCAGCAAAGCGGTCGTTGGCCACGTGGAAGGGCAGCGCTTTGCCCTGGTTGAACGCGTGGCGGAAGAGGTGGCCGAGCTGCTGTTAACGCGCTTTAACTCGCCGTGGGTGCGCATCAAGCTGAGCAAGCCGGGGGCGGTGGCGCGCGCCGCCAACGTCGGGGTTATTATTGAGCGTGGCACAAATCTGAAAGGTAAGATTTAACGTCATAATTGTTAAACCATTTTCGGTTATACCGGTCTGACTCATGTATTTTTCGCGGTTTCCCATCAGGTAAACCGTTTTTTATATCTTTTTAGGGGTTTATAGATGAGCGATATGCACTCGCTGCTGGTGGCGGCAATACTGGGTGTGGTCGAAGGATTGACGGAGTTTTTACCGGTTTCCAGTACGGGCCATATGATTATCGTTGGCCATATGCTGGGCTTTGAGGGTGATACCGCAAAGACGTTTGAAGTGGTGATTCAGCTTGGTTCTATCCTGGCGGTTGTCGTGATGTTCTGGCGCCGTCTGTTTGGTTTGATTGGCATCCACTTTGGCCGTTTGCCGCAGCGCGAAGGGGAAGGCACGGGCCGCCTGACGCTGATCCACATCCTGCTCGGGATGATCCCGGCGGTGGTGCTGGGGCTGGTGTTCCACGACGTCATTAAATCGCTTTTCAACCCGATTAACGTCATGTACGCGCTGGTGGTCGGCGGTTTCCTGCTGATTGCAGCAGAGCTGCTAAAGCCGAAAACGCCGCGCGCGGAAGGGCTGGACGATATGACCTATCGTCAGGCCTTCATGATCGGCTGCTTCCAGTGTCTGGCGCTGTGGCCGGGCTTCTCTCGTTCCGGCGCAACGATCTCCGGCGGGATGCTGATGGGCGTGAGCCGCTACGCGGCGTCGGAGTTCTCGTTCCTGCTGGCGGTGCCGATGATGATGGGCGCGACCGTGCTGGACCTCTATAAGAGCTACCACTTCCTGACCGCAGGCGATATTCCGATGTTCGCGGTGGGCTTTATCACCGCCTTTATCGTGGCGCTGATTGCCATCAAAACCTTCCTGCAGCTGATTAAGCGGATCTCGTTCATTCCGTTCGCGATCTACCGCTTCATCGTCGCCGCTGCGGTGTACGTGGTCTTCTTCTGATGACCGACTGCCCTCAGTCCTTCGGCTGAGGGCAGCGCTGTTCCTTCCACGCGGCTACCGCATCAATCCGTCGCTTCGTCATCTCTTGCCGTATTTCTGGCCCTTTAAAACCGGCCTCAACCACGTCCTTCGTCGGCACGGCTTTGGCGACTTCCCACGCTTCGCGCAGCAGGCGACCCTGCGGATAATCGCTGGCTTCAAACCCGGTGCGACCGCGCACGTCGGCCTCGCTGGTCAGCGCAATTTGCTCCACGCGCTGCGGCTTGCGCCAGGCGTCGATGTTGTCGAATAGCTTCACGATGGTCGCCGGTTTCAGGATCGGGAAGGTGTGGATCAGGTCGTGGAACTCTGCCACCAGCTTCGCCAGGTCGCGGATTTCGTTCGGCACCCGCAGGCGCTGGCAAAGCCCTTCTACCAGCTTCACGCCCGCCGGGCCGTGGCCGTGGTGGCGCGGCCAGAATTCTTTCGGGGTTAAGCCTTTGCCGAGATCGTGGCACAGCGTGGAGAAGCGCACGTCCACCTCGGGGCTGAGCATGGCGGCCATGCTTAGCGTCATCAGCGTATGAACGCCGGTGTCGATTTCGGGATGCCACTTCGCCGGGGCGGGCACGCCAAACAGCGCGTCCACTTCCGGGAACAGCACCTTCAGCGCGCCGCAGTCGCGCAGCACCTGGAAGAAGACCTGCGGGTTGCGGGTGGTGAGCGTGTTTTCCGTCTCTTTCCACACGCGCTCCGGCGTCAGGTGCTCCAGCTCGCCCGCGTCGGTCATAGCGGTCATCAGCGCCATCGTTTCGTCGGCGATGCGGAAGCTCAGGTGGGCGTAGCGGGCGGCAAAGCGCGCCACGCGCAGCACGCGCAGCGGATCTTCGGAAAACGCGGGGGAGACGTGGCGCAGAATACGGTCGCGCAGATCGTTCTGCCCGCCGTGCGCGTCAATAATATGGCCGTTCTCGTCCTGCGCCAGCGCGTTAATGGTGAGGTCGCGGCGCAGCAAATCCTGCTCCAGCGTCACGTCCGGCGCGGCATAGCAGGTAAAGCCGGTATAGCCCGAGCCTGACTTTCGCTCGGTGCGGGCAAGGGCGTACTCTTCGCGGCTTTGCGGGTGCAGAAACACGGGAAAATCGCGGCCTACCTGCTGGTAGCCCGCGTCGAGCATCTCTTCTGGCGTGGCGCCGACCACAACCCAGTCCTTATCCTTGACCGGCAGACCTAACAACGCATCACGAACCGCACCACCGACCAGATAACTCTTCACGCCCTACGCTCCCGTATTTTCTTTTCGCAAGATAATACGTAAGTGTGGCAGAGAAGACGAGTTAGTTCATCCAGCGGTCTTTGCGCTTGCGGCTTGGGATCAGCATCGGCAGCACCAGACCCAGCACCAGACCCACGCCCAGCACGCCGCCGCCGTACATGAACCACTGCATAATGATGGTGCGCTGTTTGTCATCGAGCTGGAGATTGGCGGCGTTCACTTTCTTCTGCGCGACGATCAGCTCGTTCTTCAGCTTCTGGTTTTCTTCCTTCAGGCCGTTGATCACGCCGTCGCTCTGCGCCACCTTCTGCTGCATTTCTGCGGTGCGCTGGTTCCACGTGCCGTCAATGTTGTTCAGCTTGTCGGTCAGGGTTTTCACCTGGTTTTCCAGATCCGGCACGCGGGTGCGCAGGCTAGGCACGTTGCTCAGCTCTTTCATGGGGATCCAGGAGGTGCGGCCGGTGCTGTCGCGAACCTGACCGTAGTTGGTGTCCGCGTTGATTTGTAACAGAGTCACTTCCTCGCCGGCGTTTACCGTGCCCACGAGGCGATAATTGTCTCCAGGGCCGCTGCGTACCCAGGTATTCAGTTCATCAGAAACGTAACGCTTCTCTTCAGCGTGGACCGCGGTCGCGGCGCTAAAAGCGAGGAAAGTCAGTCCAATCAGGCGTAATTTAAGCATATTAGTCGTTATTTTCATAAAAAGTGGAACGATAGTAGTGGCATCAGTGTCGCTACGCAAAGGATTCATCATCAATCGGAATCATCTGTGTCCTGATTTCCACTGCTTTAAACTTTTAAGTCCGTCAAAATGCGCATTGCGTGGCAATTTGTCGCAAAATACTATGTACTGACAAACAAATGGCGAGGAAGTTCGCCTTCATTGACGCGTCTGTGACGCACGCAAAAGTACAAGACTATGGCTCAAGAAATCGAATTAAAGTTTATCGTCGAAAAAGAGAGCGTGGACGCCCTGCGTCAGCTTATCAATACGTTTTCCGGCGAACATCATGAACCGGAACAGCTCCTCAACATCTATTACGAAACGCCGGACAACTGGCTGCGCCGCCACGATATGGGGCTGCGCATCCGCGGCGCGAGCGGACGTTATGAGATGACGATGAAAATTGCCGGTCGCGTGATCGGCGGTTTGCATCAGCGCCCGGAATACAATATCGACATCAGCAAGCCAGAACTTGAGCTGGAACGCTTCCCGGTAGAGGTCTGGCCGGAAGGTGAGCTGCCTGCAACGCTTGCGGAACAGGTGCAGCCGCTGTTCAGCACCGATTTCTGGCGCGAAAAATGGCTCGTAACGGAAGGTAAAAGCCGCATTGAAATTGCGCTGGACCAGGGCGAAGTCAAAGCGGGTGAAGGCCGGGAGCCGATCTGCGAGCTGGAGCTTGAGCTGCTGGAAGGCGACGTGAACGACGTGCTGAAGCTGGCGCGCCGCCTGGTGAGCCAGCCCGGCCTGCGCCAGGGCAGCCTGAGCAAAGCCGCCCGCGGCTATCATCTGGCCGCCGGGAATGCGCCGCGCGCGCTGAGGGAGACGACCATTCTGCACGTGGCGCCGAAGGCCAGCGTTGAGCAGGGTATGGAAGCGGCGCTGGAGCTGGCGCTCTCCCAGTGGCTTTATCACGAGGAGCTATGGGCGCGTAATGTGAAAAACGCGAAGACCCACGTGCTGGTCGCAATGGGGCTGGTCCGCCATGCCCTGATGCTGTTCGGCGGTATTGTGCCTCGTAAAGCGAGCGCTCACTTACGCGATCTGCTGACGCAAACTGAAGCGCTGCTGCTCTCCGACGTTTCTGCCGACACGGCGCTCTACGGTGCGCAAACGGCAGCGGCAAAGCTAGCGCTGACCGAGTTCCTGGTCACCCGCGGCTGGCGCGCGTTCCTTGACGCCAAAGCGCAGGCCAAAATCAGCGAGTCGTTCAAACGCTTCGCGGATATCCATCTGTCTCGCCATGCGGCCGAGCTGAAAACGACCTTCGCGCACCCGCTGGGCGACCAGTATGGCGATCAGCTTCCTCGCCTGGCGCGCAATATCGACAGTATGCTGCTGCTGTCCGGGGCGTATGACGGTGCCAGGACGCAGGCCTGGATCGAGAACTGGCAGGGGCTGAAGCACGCCATCGAAACCCGTCAGCACATCGAAATTGAGCATTTCCGAAACGAGGCCATTTCGCAGGAGCCGTTCTGGCTGCACAGCGGAAAACGTTAACTCTGGCAAGGAACCCCGAACATGCCGCTCTCTTCACAGCTACAGCAGCAGTGGCAGACCGTCTGCGAACGTCTGCCTGAATCTTTACCTGCGTCATCCCTGAGTGAGCAAGCTAAGTGTGTGCTCACTTTCAGCGATTTTGTGCAGGAAAGCGTAACGGCAAACCCAGGCTGGCTGACCGAGCTGGAAAGCGCGCCGCCGCAGGCCGACGAGTGGAGGCATTACGACAGCTGGCTACAGGCCGCGCTGGCGGACGTGTCCGACGAAGCCGCGCTGATGCGCGCGCTGCGCCAGTTTCGCCGCCGGATCATGGTGCGCATCGCGTGGGCGCAGTCGCTGGCGCTGGTGAGCGAAGAGAGCACGCTGCAGCAGCTGAGCGCGCTGGCGCAAACCCTGATTATTGCCGCGCGAGACTGGCTGTACGCCGCGTGCTGCCGCGAGTGGGGCACGCCGTGCAGCGAAGACGGGGTTCCGCAGCCGCTGCTGATTCTGGGGATGGGCAAGCTGGGGGGCTGCGAGCTTAACTTCTCATCCGATATCGATCTGATTTTTGCCTGGCCGGAGAAGGGCTCTACGCGCGGCGGCCGTCGCGAGCTGGATAACGCCCAGTTCTTTACCCGCCTCGGCCAGCGCCTGATTAAAGCGCTGGATCAGCCGACGCAGGACGGCTTCGTCTATCGCGTGGATATGCGCCTGCGTCCGTTTGGCGACAGCGGCCCGCTGGTGCTGAGCTTTGCCGCGCTGGAGGACTACTATCAGGAGCAGGGGCGCGACTGGGAGCGTTACGCGATGGTCAAGGCGCGGATCATGGGCGACAGCGAGGATGCCTACGCCAACGAGCTGCGCGCCATGCTGCGCCCGTTCGTCTTCCGCCGCTACATCGACTTCAGCGTGATCCAGTCCCTACGCAATATGAAGGGGATGATCGCCCGCGAGGTGCGCCGCCGCGGCCTGAAGGACAACATTAAGCTCGGCGCGGGCGGCATTCGCGAAATTGAATTTATCGTTCAGGTTTTCCAGCTGATCCGCGGCGGACGCGAGCCGTCCCTGCAGTCGCGCTCGCTGCTGCCGACGCTGGCGGCCATTGAACAGCTGCACCTGCTGCCGGAAGGCGACGCGGCAACGCTTCGCGACGCCTACCTGTTCCTGCGCCGTCTGGAAAACCTGCTGCAAAGCATTAACGACGAGCAAACGCAAACCCTGCCGGGCGACGATCTTAACCGGGCGCGACTGGCCTGGGGCATGCGCGTGGACGACTGGGCGGCGTTGACCGACAGGCTGGATGCCCACATGGCGGGCGTTCGCCGCATCTTTAACGACCTGATCGGCGACGATGAAAGCGAGTCACAGGAGGATACGCTCTCCGAGCACTGGCGCGAGCTGTGGCAGGACGCGCTCCAGGAGGATGATACTACGCCGGTGCTGGCGCACTTGAGCGATGACGATCGTCACCGCGTAGTGGCGCTGATTGCCGATTTTCGGCTTGAGCTGAACAAGCGCGCCATTGGCCCGCGCGGCCGCCAGGTGCTCGATCACCTGATGCCGCACCTGCTGAGCGACGTATGCTCGCGGGAGGACGCGCCGATTCCGCTGTCGCGCATGATGCCGCTGCTGAGCGGAATTATCACCCGCACCACCTATCTGGAACTCTTGAGCGAGTTTCCGGGCGCGCTCAAGCACCTGATTACGCTCTGCGCGGCCTCGCCGATGGTGGCGAACAAGCTGGCGCGCTATCCGCTGCTGCTGGATGAGCTGCTCGACCCGAATACCCTGTATCAGCCGACGGCGACCGACGCCTACCGCGACGAGCTGCGCCAGTATCTGCTGCGCGTGCCGGAAGAGGATGAAGAGCAGCAGCTGGAAGCGCTGCGCCAGTTTAAGCAGGCGCAGATGCTGCGCGTGGCGGCGGCGGATATCGCCGGTACGCTGCCGGTGATGAAGGTCAGCGATCACTTAACCTGGCTGGCGGAAGCGATGATTGATGCGGTGGTGCATCAGGCATGGATCCAGATGGTGGCGCGCTACGGCCAGCCGAAACACCTCGCTGAGCGCGAAGGCCGCGGCTTCGCGGTGGTGGGCTACGGCAAGCTCGGCGGCTGGGAGCTGGGCTACAGCTCCGATCTGGACCTAATCTTCCTGCACGACTGCCCGGTGGACGTGATGACCGACGGCGAGCGGGAAATCGACGGGCGTCAGTTCTACCTGCGCCTGGCGCAGCGCATTATGCACCTGTTCAGCACCCGCACCTCGTCGGGCATTTTGTACGAGGTGGATGCGCGCCTTCGCCCGTCCGGCGCGGCGGGGATGCTGGTGACGTCGACGGAGTCGTTCGCGGATTATCAGAAGAATGAGGCCTGGACGTGGGAGCATCAGGCGCTGGTGCGCGCCCGCGTGGTGTATGGCGATCCGCAGCTAAAAACGCAGTTTGATGCCATTCGCAAGGAGGTGATGATGACCCCGCGCGACGGCAGCACGCTGCAAACCGACGTGCGCGAGATGCGCGAAAAAATGCGCGCGCACCTCGGCAATAAGCATCGCGATCGCTTTGATATCAAGGCCGACGAGGGCGGCATCACGGATATTGAGTTCATTACCCAGTATCTGGTGCTGCGCCACGCCCACGACAGGCCGAAGCTGACGCGCTGGTCCGACAACGTGCGCATTCTTGAGCTGCTGGCCCAGAACGACATTATGGACGAGCAGGAGGCGCAGGCGCTAACCCGCGCCTACACCACGCTTCGCGACGCGTTGCACCGTCTGGCCCTGCAGGAACAGCCGGGCCACGTGGCGCTCGACGGTTTTGCTGACGAGCGCGCGCAGGTCACGGCGAGCTGGCAGAAGTGGCTGGTGGAACCGTGCGAAACAGGACAAGTGTGATATTATCGCGCGCAAATTGTGAATCTTTCTGGAGTCAGGAATGAAAGTAACACTGCCAGAGTTTGAACGTGCTGGGGTTATGGTTGTCGGCGATGTGATGCTGGATCGCTACTGGTATGGGCCGACCAGCCGCATCTCCCCGGAAGCCCCCGTCCCGGTGGTGAAGGTCAATACCATTGAAGAGCGCCCGGGCGGCGCGGCAAACGTGGCGATGAACATTGCCTCTCTGGGCGCGAGCTCGCGTCTGGTGGGCTTAACCGGCATCGACGATGCGGCGCGCGCGCTGAGCAAGGCTCTGGCGGACGTGAACGTGAAGTGCGACTTCGTTTCCGTTCCGACTCACCCCACCATCACCAAGCTGCGCGTGCTGTCCCGGAACCAGCAGCTGATCCGCCTCGACTTTGAAGAAGGGTTTGAGGGCGTCGATCCCGAGCCGATGCACGAGCGCATCAATCAGGCGCTGGGCAATATCGGCGCGCTGGTGCTCTCTGACTATGCGAAAGGCGCCCTGGCGAGCGTACAGCAGATGATTCAGCTGGCGCGTAAGGCCAACGTGCCGGTGCTGATCGACCCGAAAGGAACCGACTTTGAACGCTATCGCGGCGCGACGCTGCTGACGCCAAACCTCTCTGAGTTTGAGGCGGTGGCGGGCAAGTGCAAAACCGAAGACGAGCTGGTTGAGCGCGGCATGAAAATCATCGCTGATTTTGAGCTTTCCGCGCTGCTGGTCACCCGCTCCGAGCAGGGGATGACGCTGCTGCAGCCGGGCAAAGCGCCGCTGCATATGCCAACCCAGGCGCAGGAAGTGTACGACGTGACCGGGGCCGGTGATACGGTGATTGGCGTGCTGGCGGCGACGCTTGCGGCGGGCAACTCTCTGGAAGAGGCGTGCTACTTCGCAAACGCGGCAGCGGGCGTTGTGGTGGGCAAGCTGGGGACCTCTACCGTTTCGCCTATCGAGCTGGAAAACGCGGTGCGCGGTCGCGCTGAGACCGGGTTTGGCGTGATGAGCGAAGACGAGCTGAAAGCCGCCGTCGCCGCCGCGCGTAAACGCGGTGAGAAAGTGGTGATGACCAACGGCGTGTTTGACATCCTGCACGCGGGCCACGTCTCGTATCTGGCGAACGCGCGCAAGCTGGGCGATCGCCTGATTGTGGCGGTCAATAGCGATGCGTCGACGAAGCGCCTGAAAGGCGAAACGCGTCCGGTGAACCCGCTGGAGCAGCGCATGATCGTACTCGGCGCGCTTGAGGCGGTGGACTGGGTTGTCTCGTTTGAAGAAGATACCCCGCAGCGCCTGATTGCCGGTATTCTGCCGGACCTGCTGGTGAAGGGCGGCGACTATAAGCCGGACCAGATCGCGGGCAGCGAAGAGGTGTGGGCCAACGGCGGCGAGGTGATGGTGCTCAACTTTGAGGACGGGTGTTCAACCACCAACATCATCAAGAAGATCCAGAAGGACAGTCAGTAGCCTGTGTGGGCTGATGCCCTTACCCCAACCCTCTCCCACGGGGCTGAGGGATCCCCAGTAATATGGTCATACCTCCATGACCATATTACTGTACTCCTTTCCCATCCTTTTCAACTCGTTACCTATATTCAGCC
This sequence comes from Enterobacter sp. KBR-315C3_2022, assembly GCF_041399425.1. NCBI lineage: Bacteria > Pseudomonadati > Pseudomonadota > Gammaproteobacteria > Enterobacterales > Enterobacteriaceae > Enterobacter > Enterobacter sp. KBR-315C3_2022. The sequence goes on along the minus strand of NZ_JBGKEB010000010.1, from coordinate 18 downwards.
GCCTCACTCTCCGGGGGT
>NZ_JBGKEB010000009.1:0-196745 GCF_041399425.1 Enterobacter sp. KBR-315C3_2022 | reverse complement strand
CCTCCATATCAATGTTATTTAAATGAATTATAATGTTTGTAGGAATTTTCTTTACTGTAGAGTATACAAAAAAATCTCCAGTTTCATCGGCGCGTTTGTGTTTTTCTCTGTATTTAACAAAGGATGAATTTGTAACCCTGAAGTATCTACATCCATCTTCATCGATGTATTCTTTTTTCATAAGTTCGCTAATCACCCCTAGTTTGATGACCCCACACTCCCCCCAATAACCTAAAGGTTGATCATCACCATCATTCATAAATTCATAGGTATCTTTGATGTAAAGTCCAAGCTCTCTAATCTCCATCTTCATAAATCCACTTTGATCTTTTGTTACATTTAGGTCTGTAAATGCAACTTTGATTATGAAAGAACCTAGAGCTCCGTACACATCATCCAGACTATCAGTTGCCTTCTCCCACAATGTACTACCAATCTTAATAAAATTAAACTGACTAGTCTTATCTAATTCGATTGCTGCCATGTCATCATAATTTACATGACAATCCTTTAGTTCATTACTTACCAAAAAACCAGACCTTTCCAGCCTATTCAAAATATAACAAAGCCCACTTGAAAGCTGATTTGAAATCCGTTTTCTTCGCCCTAAAAAATCATCATACTCTATAACGTTTGAAACTTTCATTACAAAATCATTATAGATTGGTTTAATTCGTGAGGATGAAGTTAATAACCATTCAAAATCTAAATCTGCGAGAACATGATTTTTGTCTATTGTGTTGATATCAACTCTGTTCAATTTCTCATCTTTTGTCATTTCGTAAAATGGATCATTGAACCATTTTCTCATAAAACGAGCTGCAACTTTCCACCCCTTTTTATCCATTACAACCGGAATGTCTGTTATTTTGAAAATTTTAACAGGGATGGTTTCTTTACTCTCATCTTGATCAGTAAGTTTGGATGTAACTTTCATATTAACCATGATACTATCCTATATATAAAGAATCCTGCTTTAATATGGTTAACTCGATATCAGCTTCCTTTGTATGACTTATAAAACTGGTGAGTCCCTTCTCGCATGAAACCCCTTTAACAACCGAACCTTAGGTGAGGTCAATACGTATCCAATATTTGATATTGGTTCTTGTGTTCTATCATCAACAAGAATAAAGCTTCTGCGAAAAGCATCGCCTGGCCTTGGTAAAAATGGAAGTTCTGGATACTGAGGACAATTTCCTGCTGCCATCGTCCTTTTCACTTTGCGTATATACGTCGCCGTCGTACCATACTCGACCTTCCCCGCCTCCAGCCGCAGGTAGCTCCCCCCGCCAATCAGCGTGATGCGTTTCTTTCCCGCAGACGAAATATCACTCGCCGAGCTCATCGTCAGCTTCTTTTCCGCAAACAGCCTCATATTTGCATTCTGCGCCTGCACCTCCACCGGGCCTTCACTGGCCTTCAGGCTCAGTGGCCCGGTGCGGGCAAACAGCCCGAGCTTTTCTCCGGCCAGTGCGGTCATGTTGCCCATGACGCCAGTGCTGATATCGCCTCCGGCGTTAATGGCGACGTTTTTCTTCGCGGCTATTTGCAGATGCTCCCCGCTGGTCAGCGCCATCCCTTCCGGAGCAGACATCAGCAGCGCCTCATTGAGCGGCTTCAGCCGCTGCTCAAACATCGCTATCTGGCTGTCAACATCCGCCTTCAGCGCCTGCGCCTGCTCCGCCGCGATTTCCAGCTGCTGCAGCTGCTGGTTGAGCCGGTCGATTTCCTTCAGCGCGGCATCCATGTCCAGGGCTTCGCCCTGCGCTTTCGCCTGCTCATCCGCACTGACAAACAGCCCCTTTCCGGCTCTCAGGGTTCCCCACTCATCGGTGCGCAGCTCTGCGCCCCTGCCGCGAGACTCTCCCTTGTTGTCCACCAGGTACCCGCTGTTGAGCTGCGTCTTGCCATACTCCGTGGCAAGTTTGATGTGCTCCTCATCACGCCGGTCCTCCATCCGCAGCTTGTTGTTTGCCGGTGTACGCAGCACGTTGCGGGTGTGGTTGTCGCGGTTCACGTGGTCCGGGTGTTCAGAGTCGTGCAGCGTGTACGCGATGTACGGCAGGTCGATGTCGCCGTTGCCGTAGGCAATCGCCACTTCCGTGCCGTCGGTGAGCGGCGCGTGCCAGCCGAGCGTATCGCCTGCGGTCGGCTTCGCCATCCGCAGCCACAGATACCCAAAACCCTGCTCCGTGCCTTCGCGGTCGAAGTCCAGCCTGACCCGGTAGCGCCCCTGCTCGTCCAGGTGCGCGTAAATGTCATTCTTCTCCCGGCTTTCAACGCGGGCAGGCAGGGTTCCGTGGATTTCAGGGCGCGGAATTTCAGTCGGGCGGAAGCACCAGCGTTCGGTGTAGGGCATGCCCCAGACCGACCCGTGCAGGCGGGAGTCCCTTGCGCCCCGGAAGGTCACGAGCGTGAGAAGGACACCGTCTTTCAGGGCAGTAATGACGTCTCCCTGCGGCTCCAGCACCTGCCCGGGCGTGAGACCAGAGGCATTACTGAACAGGTGAATGCGGGCCGAGTTGTTGAGTTCCCGCTCATGGTGAAGGCGCGCATAAAACGCGCCGGATTCGGTTTCCGGCTCCGGGCCGGTATCGTCACCCGCCTCGCGGTAAGGGGCGGCGTAACGGTAATGCCCTCCCGTCGTCACCGCATCACTGCGCACGCTGACCGTCGCATCCATCGGCGTGGTGGCGGTGCGGTAGTTGTAATCCCGCATCGCGACCGTACCGGTCACAACATTGTGCCAGGTCCGCACGTATAACACCGATTCCGCCGCGCCGTCGAACAGGCCCGACGGCTCGCGGTACGGCAGGCGCACATCAAACCGGTAGTGAAGCTGGCTGTCGGCGAAGATGTACACGTCCAGCTCGCGGCTGTTATCCATCTCCGTGCGCCAGTAAATCCCCACCTCAGACAGAATGCGCCGGATAAATTCGAGGTCCGTTTCCCGCCACTGGTAATCAGCTCACGTGACGGGTAACTGTGCTCCAGACGAAATTCAAAATCCGGGCCTTCCAGGCCATGTATGCATGGATCAAATAAAGAGATGATTTTCCAGATACTGTTGTTGTTTGAGATGTCTGAGCATTACTTTCCCCTCTGGCATAAACTCGGTGCCACACCGGACAAGTCCGATACCTCTCAGTTTCGCATCAATAGCGTAACGCAGCTCACCAGGCACTTGTTGTTCGAGTAAAGAGACATAGAGTGACTGCAAGCGGGGTTCATACTTGAGCAGGACATCAGCCAGCGTATCGATCAGCTCGTGGGCTGTCCCGGGCATGCCTTGCAGAATTATGGTCATATCCGGCAAACCATATCCGGTAAATAGCTTATGGTTCCGGCACTGGCGTTCATAATACGCTGGATATTATCCAATACTGATAGAATGGCCTGGTCTTCTTCGTTTACCTGTTCAAGGGGAAGGTCACCGGTACAATTACCGCTGAGAATTTCGTATAGAGACGGCGATTTTCTATCCATAGTAAATACCATGTGGGATTAAATATTAATTAAGCTCAGGAAGTGACATTTTTAATATAAGATACCCTCGTTTTTTGTATCCATTCTTCACTTCCAGGTCGAACTCCTCTCACGGCAATTTCAGATACTCGTAAAACGTCATGAATAAATTATCATCTCGGCATGATTAATTTATAAATATTTCACTTACCCCACTTCCTCACAATAAATAAGAATAGTATTAGCATAGCACTGGATAATATTAATGGAGCAATATAGAAGAAACTGGCAATTTCCCCATATTTTTCTAAAACAACAACAAAAACATTTAACTCCAAAACATCATGGTGATTTCGCATATGATTTTTCAATGAAAAAATCAAACTATTCACCATATTAAAAAATAGAAAGCCAATCAATGTGTAGAATCTAACTTTGAATCGATTGGGTTTATTTTTTAGCAAGAATAAGCAACTAGAAATCAATAAAAGAAGATTGAAAATAGCAATCATTAGTTCAAATCGAAACAAAGAACTTAAATAATTTGCCCCCCCTTCACTTACAATGTCATAATAATGTAATTCCCCACGATAATACCCAACATTTAATAAGTAAAACAAAACAATGCTAACAAGTAAAATTGATGACATGTAAATTAAAAATTTCATCACTAGTCCTTAATCCATATTTCGAATAGCGGCTCTCACTGGATGGTATTTCTCATACAATCTGGTTCCGTAGGCTTGCCCTAAATTATTAGCTTCCATGTCTGATATGGTATCATCCCGGCGCCCTCCTTTATTAAATCATATGCTTCTTCCGCATATTGAAGTGTATCCGTTATAATTTGTATTGTATTATAACTTTTCCCGGCACTATATGGTAATGAAGCTGGCTATCGGCGAAGATGTACGCGTCCAGCCCGCGGCTGTTATCCATCACCGTGCGCCAGTAAATGCCCACCTCAGACAGAATGCGCTGAATGAATTCCAAGTCCGTTTCCGCCACTGGGCAATTAGCTCACTTGGCAGCCAAGATTAGAGCTCTGTCATCAATGGTAACAGTCCAAGATCCAGAAGTTTTATTTCTATGTCGTTAGCTTTGCCGATATGATCTTTATTTTTCCCATCAAATATCTCTTTGGTTGAAACGATAATTATTCCAATTTGTTTATTTTCCTTTATGACAGGAACAACTCTGGCAGCCTCTGGAATAGATCCATTCAAAGCTATGTGTGGAATGTATAACATCCAACCCACCGCTAATCTGTCCGGGAATACATTCCGACCCAGTACATTATATCCATTAGAATCGACATTTATATAAGAACAATTAAAAGACAAAGCCAGATATGAAACAAAGAGTACAAATCGATGTGATAGATTTTCTTCATTATCCATAGCTAAACTTAACTCCACCGAAACTCTATTTTTTTCATCATAAAACATCTTTCTATAAGAAATGCCACAGCTATGCTCATCATCATTAGCATCCCATACACTATCAACAAACATTGGCATATTTTTTTTATATCGACGTTCCCATTTCAACCTTGTTTTATCTGTAATATGTCCATTATGAAATGCCATCTGATTAAGAGCTTGCTTTCTAGAGTAACCTGTTTCATACCAATCCTTTTCCACCTGAAACAAATCATTAATTTTCGCCATAATAAAAGAAAAGTGTTCAATTATTTGTGAAAGTTGGATATCTTCATTTTTAATACGAAAATCAAAGTTCACTACAAATCGTGTGCTCATAATTAAGGTTCCCATCTCACAATAATATCTTTAGATCTTATGAAAATTTTTGAAAAGTAGTAACAACTCATTGGTTGCATAAAAATCCAAACTACTTTTAATGGTTGATTTACTGACGCAACAGCCTGATGACGCCCGGCTTGGTTAATCGCACTATTATCCCCCCGCCACCAATCTTTCTTTGTACCATCAGCCCTAAAAAACTGATCATACCGCGCCTTTGCCTCCCAGAATTGACACAGCTTATCCTTCCATCCATCAAACGACACGCCGCAGTATTTAAATTCCTGGATTTGCTTTGTTTCCGGATTATAAAACGTGCCGCAGATACGTGTCTGATACCTTATTGTCACCTCACTCCAGCGCGAGCAACGCCTCACCATCGGCATCACCTTCCCTTCCGGCGGACAGTTTTCACAGGTCTTTTCATCCGTTTTCGCCTGTACTCCGGCCCTGGTATCAACTCCTTCGTAGTTCACTGTTTCGGAGTAATCCATGTCATCTTCCCAGTAATCTCCATGCGTTTCCGCGCTGACGGCCATCGGTTCATTCAGAATGGGATCATACTGTTTTCCCTGATGATCAAACCCTCCATGACTCCGGGACTGCGCGCCCCCTGAACCAGGATAAGACATATCTTCATTTTCCCAGCCCCCATGGTTGCTCCCTGTTCCGGGGAACGTTGAGGTTCCGGTTGTTCTGCCTGCCGCACCGACACTTCCTGCCGTCGCCCCGCCCATACCTCCGTAGACTACTGGTGGGATCATGACCATCAGAGCCCCCTCCTTTCCCTGTTAATCATCACATGTTTATAATCTTCAACCCGCTGCTCAACTGAATAGCCATTCGGCGTTCTCAGCCATTTCTCCACCTCGTGCTTCAGATAAAAACCGGGCCAGAATGCTTCCAGCATCAAAAAATCCCGCCGCACATTCTTGCTTCTCACTGGCAAAGTATTGGCATAATCCAGCGCTCTTTGCAGGCGTGGATGAAAAGTCTCATCGGGTTCATCAATCCCTGGAAAGCGTTTTTTCAGCTGGCTGGCAGTGTCTTTAACAAAATCGTCGTCTTCCATTTTATCCGCAGCTGCGCATTGCTCAGTCGATAATTTCAGCATACAAATTCCCTTTGCTTAAACGACCAGACTTTTCCGTCCACGATTGTCAGCCATTCCTGCAGTAAATTCGTCATTTCCCGGTGCTGCTGACTGTTCAGCATCGTCCCCAGACGGACCAGAACGCGCGGGTCCTGAAAGCGCAGTAAAGCAGCCCGTCCGTCCGGGAGTCCTGCGTTCATATATCTCTGTAAATGTGCAACCAGCTCCTCCGCCATGGAGCCTGACACAATCCAGGACACTCCGGGGAGCGCGATTTCCAGTGCTTCCAGTTGTTCTCTCATTTCCATTGCTGCATTCATTCTGATTAGCCACGGCCCGGCAAAGGCAATACGCGAATCCGGCCAGGTATTAAATAAAGGAAACGCAACATCCGGGATTATTTTCAGTTCATCACCTGTAAAGCGCTCATACTGCAGGCCATCTACCAGGGCAAAAACTGAAACGTCTGATGAGTGAATCAGGTGTTGCGCGGCGAATCTAAAGCTGGCACTGCTCATGATTCCCCCCTGATAACAAACGTGTCGCCATTCATCACCGCTTTCATCAGGCAGCTCAGGCAGATACCTCCGCCCGTCATGGCTTTAACCGGCAAAGTAGCCGCCCCCGCCGCCATCGTCCTTTTCACTTTGCGTAGATACATCGCCGTCGTGCCGTACTCGATTTTCCCGGCCTCCAGCCGCAGGTAGCTCCCGCCACCAATCAGCGTGATGCGTTTTTTCCCGGCAAAAGAGATGTCACTCGCCGAGCTCATCGTCAGCTTCTTTTCTGCAAACAGCCGCATATTTGCGTTCTGCGCCTGCACCTCCACCGGGCCTTCACTGGCCTTCAGGCTCAGTGGCCCGGTACGCGCGAACAGCCCGAGCTTTTCTCCGGCCAGCGCGGTCATATTTCCCATGACGCCTGCGCTGATATCCCCGCCCGCATTGATGGCGACGTTTTTGCTGGCGGCCAGTTGCAGATGCTCCCCGCTGGTCAGCGCCATCCCTTCCGGGGCGGACATCAGCAGCGCCTCGTTGAGCGGCTTTAGCCGCTGCTCGAACATCGCTATCTGGCTGTCCACGTCCGCCTTCAGCGCCTGCGCCTGTTCTGCCGCCATTTCCAGCTGCTGCAGCTGCTGGTTGAGCCGGTCGATTTCCTCCAGGGCAGCATCCATGTCCAGTGCCTCGCCCTGCGCTTTCGGCTGCGCATCCGCGCTGACAAACAGCCCCTTTCCGGCGCGGATAACCCCGTGTCCATCGGTGCGCAGCTCAGCGCCCTGACCGCGGGGTTTTCCCTGCACGTCCACCAGATGTCCGGAATTGAGCTGCGTCTTACCGTATTCCGTGGCGAGCTTAATGTGCTCCTCCCCGCGCTGGTCTTCCATCCGCAGCTTGTTATTCGCCGGCGTGCGCAGCACGTTGCGGGTGTGGTTGTCGCGCGTGACGTGGTCCGGGTGCTCCGAGTCGTGCAGCGCGTACGCGATGTACGGCAGGTCAATATCACCGTTGCTGTACGCAATCGCCACTTCGGTCCCGTCAATGAGCGGCGTGTGCCAGCCCAGCGTTTCGCCTGCATACGGCTTCGCCATCCGCAGCCACAGGTAGCCGTAACCCGGCTCCGTGCTTTCCCGGTCGAAGTCCAGCCTGACCCGGTAGCGCCCGTGTTCGTCCAGGTGCGCGTAGATAGCATTCTTCTCCCGGCTCTCAACGCGGGCAGGCAGGGTTCCGTGGATTTCAGGACGCGGGATGTCCGCCGGGCGGAAGCACCAGCGTTCGGTGTAGGGCATGCCCCAGACCGACACGTGCAGGCGGGAGTCCCGCGCTCCCCGGTAGGTCACCAGCGTAAGAAGGACGCCTTCTTTAAGCGCTGCAATGACGTCACCCTGCGGCTCCAGTACCTGCCCGGGCGTGAGACCAGAGGCATTGCTGAACAGGTGGATTCGGGCCGATTTGTTGAGCTCCCGCTCGTGATGAAGTCGCGCATAAAACGCGCCGGATTCGGTTTCCGGCTCCGGGCCGGTGTCGTCACCCGCCTCGCGGTATGGCGCGGCGTAGCGGTAGTGCTCTCCGGCGGTGATCGCATCACTGCGCACGCTGACCGTCGCATCCATCGGCGTGGTGGCAGTGCGGTAGTTGTAGTCCCGCGTGGCGACGGTGCCAGTGACAACGTTGTGCCAGGTCCGCACGTCCCACACCGATTCCGCCGCGCCGTCAAACAGACCCGACGGTTCGCGGTACGGCAGGCGCACGTCAAACCGGTAGTTCAACTGGCTGTCGGCGAAGATATAAATATCCAGCTCGCGGCTGTTGTCCATCTCCGTGTGCCAGTAAATCCCCACCTCAGACAGAATGCGCTGGATGAACTGCAAGTCCGTTTCCCGCCACTGAGTGATAATTTCACGCGCCGGATAGGTGCGCTCCAGCCGGAACTCTAAGTCCGGCCCTTCCAGCCCGTGGCCGCGCAGCACCTGCTCCACCACCTCCGGTACCGACTGGTTCTGAAAAACACGGCACTGCCGCGTGTGCTCCAGCAGTGCCAGGCGGGAGCGGAGCGTGAGCCGATAGTGGGACTGATCTGCGGTGGTGGAAAGCCATTCCAGGCGGGTGACGATGCCGTGAACAGTTTTGCCGCTGCGCATCCGCAACGACGCATATTTCATCAGCACGTCTTCCGGAACGAGATTGCCCTGCGGCGTGGTGAATTCGATATCCCATCTGAACGGCTCGCTCAGTGCTTCCCTGCCGCGAAAGCGCAGGACGTCCGGCGTCACCGGGCTGTCGTTAATATCCAGAAAATAGCGGGTCTGCCCGTCGAAAAGCGCCAGCCAGTTATCCTTATCCATTACGTCACTCCTTTATCGGCACAAGGCTGAGCCAGCCGTCACCCAGCTCAATCGTGCGGGGTTTGTCCGGGTCAAGGTCGTCACGGGTCAACACCAGGCGCCAGCGGTTGTCCTGCATATCCGGGCGGTTAAACAGCCCCACCACCGCCACAAACTGCGCGTCTTCATCCATCGGCACATTGAAAGTCACGCTGCCGTTGGGCATCACCAGCAGCGCTTTTGACGCCAGCACGTCCTCTTTCAGCACCGTATCAGCCTTGCGCAGCAGCGTCTGATAATCGGCGGCATCCACCGCTTTACGATCTTTGAGCTGATAAACCCGCACCATGGTCGCCAGCGGCGTCTGTGCGCCATCGGCGTTAATGGCCGTGCGCGGGGTAAAATCCAGATGCAGCGTTTTAATTTTCTTGTAGAAGATGGATTTCGTGATGCTGACCGTGCCGTCCGTGACGGTCTGCGTCAGGCCGCAGCCTGCGAGCAGGCCACAGGCAATAAGCGTCAGCGCCCACCAGCGGGTTACTGTTGCCATGCAAAAATTCCTTTATTGAAAGAGGGAGTAGATGATTAGTCGAAGCGGTAATGGCCGTCTTCAGCGGGGGGGAACGCAGAGCATTGCAACCCTTCATAGCAGCCCAGATTGACGGTCAGGCTACCCCGGTTATTGCTGAGTTTGCCTTCCTTCAGACCCAGTAAACCCGTTCTGCCCAGCTGTATACGCCTGCCCTTGCCCAGGCGAGGTTCAGGGAGCAATCGTACAGGCACGGTCAGACGCAGACGGGCATCACTGCGGTAGCCGAGATAAACGCGGATTAAAACCAGCAGATCGGTATGCAGGATCCCGCCGGGTAACCACCCTTCGGCCTCGTCAGGATCTTCCGTTTCCAGCGTAACGAGTACCCGGCTGCATGCCTCTTTTGCCGTTTTACCCAGCGTGGCGCGCTGAGAAAGACTGACGCGGTTTTCGGTCCCCAGCCCGCTGCGGTTGTCGATATGGACCTTAACCGGATCGGGCTCGGTGATGATTGCCCGGGTATTCGGTGCCAGCAGGCTCACCAGAGCCCGAATGCCTTCCGCATTGCGGGTGGGTAAGCGCATCGTACCGAGTAAGGCCAGAAAGCGGGAAACCGGTGTAGCTACCCGTTCAGCCGTGCCCGGAATACCCAGTCCCACCAGTCCCAGCAGACACTGCGATGTGGCATCGCGTCCACCAGCCTCGAAGGTGGCCGGATAGGCGTATTTTCGCCAGATCCGGTAATACTGCGTGGTGATGCGGTGGCTGAAGATGTCCAGAAACGAGGTGACAGCCTCATGCCCTTCCCGACGCTGCGCAATGTCATCCAGGTAGGACGTAGGCAGAGGCGAGTCCACGCCATACATTCCCAGGAATGTCGTGCGAACAGTCGGGGGCAGTTCAGGATGGTCTTCATCAGTCTCAACCGCTTTCAGAGTGCTGACCGGGAACCCCATACCGGGCCAGGGCCGGAAGCGCACCGGGTCGTTGCCTGGGTGGCTGGTCGTCCCCAGCTTTGGTGCGTCCGGATTTTCCTGCTCCAGCAGCTGGCAGAAACGATAGAAATTGGCCCGCCAGATATCGTTGTTAAGGGCCAGCGTCAGCCCGGTACGTGCTGGCTGTGATTCTCGCGCCATCTCAGTCGTTTCCCTGTCGGTTGCAGTACCAGCGTGAGCTGATTAAAGAGGTGAATATCCGCATAGAGCGCAAAGAAGCGATGCAGCATCTCCCCAAAGAGATTCACATCGCCCTCGCCTGCAAAGTTCTCCATGTTTAGCGTGATCTCAATGTCCACGCCCCGCAGCATAAAGCCTTTCTCAAAACGGCGGATCAGCGTGTGCTTCACCGCGACAATGGCCTCAAGCCGACGTCGGTTCATCTCATCGTCGGTCCAGTCGTACAGCGCCAGCGTGCCGCGCAATACTTCTGGGTTGTCCATCATGCTGAGGAAGTTTGAGCCGAGATGGCTCATCACCCGCCAGTGAAAACGGTCATTTGCCGGGGGATACAGCGGCATGGTGGGTGCGGTGACGTTCAGCACCCTGACGGGCACTTTTCCTGCCTTGACCACTCTGTCCAGCAGCGTGCTTTCCAACGCCTTACGCGGAAGCTGACCGTTGGTACCGGTTATCCGCATCGAGAGCGACTCTGGTTTTTCGGACAGCTGCTCAAGCTCAAACGAGCGCCCCCCGAGAATGAGCCAGGTATCATACAGGCCAGAGGGACCGCGCTTCACGCGGGTGTGGAAATAACGCTCAGGTGCATCGTGGCGCATCATTCCGCCACGGTGGCGGAAGCTGGTGAACGGCACATAAGGATGTTTGCCATTTTTCAGCGCACCATGGATATTATCGACGCTGTAAATCTCGGTGTGACCATCCTGAAGGCGCAGCGGCCTGAGCAGGTATTCATTCTCCAGCGGATCAAGCGTCAGCGGATCGGCTTCCAGGGTAAAGAGGTTGATTACCGGCGCACAGTGCAGCCGGAAGTTTTCCGTCTCGAAGGGAAGATCGGTTGACCAGGCTTCGCTGAGCACAATGTCGATTTCGAACCAGGTGCTGGCCTCAGTGAGCCCGATGGTGTCCAGACCGCGCATCTCAACAAACATAAACTTCTGGCGGAAGCTGAAATATTCCAGAAGAAGCTGATAACCGCTGAAGGCGGTATCCGCCTTCTTCCACAGGCCGTCATTGTCATCAAAGCCCATCGGTTTGCACCAGCCGTCAAAATGATGACGTTCGGTGTGCGTCCCGGCATGACGGGCATACATGGCATGTACGCGTCGTGTCATTGCCAGATGCAACGCTGAACTGACCGGGCTCTCTGCGTTGAGGAAGATGGCGACCTTGTCGATCCCGGCTTTGCTCCAGTCCACTTTCTCGGGGCATTCGAAGCGCAGGCGGATCGCCGAACGTCCATTGGTTTCCGTATGCAAACGGGCGTCCGCAAGATGCAGAGGCTGCAGCGGAACATCACGGGTCGTCCGGTACTGGCAGGCCGTTTTATGCGGCCCTACGGGGCGCGACAGAACGGAGAAACCTTCCTCCAGCATTTCGGCCTGGCGCAGGCTACGCCAGTCGGGCGAAAACTCAACGATGGCCAGCGACGGGATAGTCCGCATGTAGTGCGGCCACAGCAGGCTGACCAGTCCTTCAGTCAGTTCCGGCAGGTCATCGTCCAGCTTTTCGCGCAAACGCCCCATCAGGAAGGCAAAGCCTTCGAAAAGGCGCTCCACATAAGGATCGCGTGCGCCGGTTTTATCCAGATTAAGCATCGCTGCCCGGTCCGGATGGGCCCGGGCAAATTCTTTACCTGCTTCACGCAGGTAGCGCATCTCTGCTTCGTAATAGCGCAGGGTTAAATCATCCATGCACGAATTTCCTGAAAGTATTTAAAAAATTAGCCACAGAGCACCATGGCGCAGGCAGTTAACTGCTCTTCCGGTGAACACATTGTTTTTTCCGTTTGTTACTCTCTTTCATAAATCTCACGACCGTTTTCGCATCGTTACTGAAATCCTGCTGTGTCAGCTGTATCAGCGGTGACGTCGAAGATCGATTCAGGCAGCGTGAACCCCTGAAGCTTCAGTAACGCCAGAGGACCGTCGCCAAGCTCGCTGCGGAGCACAAATTTCAGCGGATTTCCGTCAGGGGTGATCCACACCAGCTGCGTGCGGCTGGCATCAAGCGGAGTGATGAGAGCCTTGTCCAGCAGGCGAATGAAGCCCCAGTTCCCCTGGTTGCTGGCGTAAAGCTGCATACCGCTGTTTACACTGCGCCAGTTGAGGCTGACGCCCGGATAATACGTATTTCCCGGCCAGGTAAAGCTCTGCCAGCTTTCCATCTGGTTGAAGTAGTCGAGGTTTTGCTCATCAAGAGAAAGCTGTACGCGAGCAACGTCACGAGACGGACGTGCCATCAGCTCGAAATGAACATTTGCATCGCCCTGTGAGAAGACGATATCGGACAGTTCCGCCAGCTGGTTAATCGCCTGGAGGAACTCGGGATCGACAATCATTCCCTGGCTTGCGGAGGGATCAACGACCCAGCGATTACCTTCCTGGTGAAGGATCCCGCCCAGGTTAGTTTTCAGGAAGGTGGTGATTCGACCCGAGTCGCTGCGCAGGAACTGTGCCAGCAGCGGCAGGGAGGCATCGCTGCCGGTAGCTTTAAATGGATAGCGTCCCGCAAAAGCCTTATTCCACTGATCGACAATGGTTGTCTGCCAGCGGGCATTGAGACTTCCCGCTGCCGGGGCAAGCACCTGCCGCCAGGCCAGATCCAGGGGTTGCACAAACAGCGACTGGCCAAAACCGTTCCACTCCTGACCCAGGCTCGCCGCCACCAGGCTGCCGTAATCCCGGGTATCGGTCAGATCGATGGCTTTTCCCTGAAACACGGTCTGGGCCAGCATCTGCGACATGGCCTGCGGATCAGGGGCGCTTGTAACCTGCTGGAGCTTTAGACGCACCTGAGTGACGCGCGCAAGCCACGACTGGAAGCTGAGATTACCGTTGGTTCCCGTCCCCTCTTTCCCTTCCATCAGCCCCATCAGCGGGCCAAACACCGCATCGAGCGGGCCTTTAGGGCCCTGCGCCTGCTCAATGAACTGTTTTGCGCTTTTATTCTTACCGACCAGCTTTTTCGCCGAATCCACTATTGAATCCGCCAGCGCCTCGCCCTTCTGCCCTGTTTTGCCCTGCCAGGCCAGCGTGTTCATCAGTGCAACCAGAGGCGACTGGCGGACATCGCCGATCAGGTTGAGCTGGGCGATCGCTTCAGAAAGTGATGTGGCTTCCTGCCACTGAATGCTGTTGACCATGTTCAGCCACGCGTTGCCAAAATCGGTAAAATAGCGTTCCGTCAGGCGGGCCTTCAGCGCTTCCGGGGAGATATCACTTCCGGCCTGGTGAGTTTTATCCGTCAGTACCCAGTCGATTTCGTCACGGCGGGTTTTGACTACCCCATCAATGGCATCCTGAACCTGCTCTTCCCAGGCCTGGCGCGTAAACATGCCAGGGACGACGTCATCGGTAATGAATACCGTTGAGGCATCGGTATCACCGGTCATGTCCGCCAGCGTTAATTCAGGCCAGTTGCTGGCCACGCGCTTAAGCATGTCCTGGTATAGCCCGGACTCGGCGTTACGCTGGCCAATCTGTTTGAGCAGGATCTGACGAACCGTGCTGATGAGTTCAGCGTCAGGCTTAATTTTCCATTCCGGGTGCGTCGGGAGGTTCTGCGCATAAAAGCCCAGTAGTTTCGGCGCTATTTCCTGCCATGTGCCGTCCGGCACATTCTGGCGTTTTGGCCAGGCCATCATCACGTTTTTTGCCAGCCACCCCGCGTCCGCTTTCTCAGGACGGGCCATCATCAGGTAACTTTTGAGCACGTCGTAGGTATGCTGTGTGCCCTGCGTACGGGCATCACTGGCGGGAGGAAGTTGCACAAAGGCATTCAGCTGCTGCCTGAGACGATCTGCTGTGGCATCCCTCATCAGCTGTGCGTTGTTCTTCGCATACAGGGGCCAAAGTGCAGCCAGTGTGTCGCCGTCCTGATTGAGTCCAAATCGGGTGTACCACGGCGCACCAGTCTCTTCGCGATACTGCAGACGGGCAATGGCTTGCTGAAGAACAAGCTGGTTACGCAGACGTTCAGCCAGCGGAAGCGAGGTATTCGCCGCCTGCCTCGCCGTTTCCTGCGCCTGATAAATCTGGGTACGGTTAACGATCAGAGACAGCAGCGTACCGGCTCCCCACAGGACGATCAGGGAAAGCAGAATTAAACGCAGCATCTTCAGCCCGTCGAAGCCCAGCCTCCTGCCGCTGACGGCATCACAATCATCAACGACGGCTTTCCATGTAGGGGTATCGAGACGCGTATTCGGCACCGTTCCGGCAGCGGCCAGTTCAGGGCTGAACATGACACCGCGTAAACGCCACGCCGCAGATCCCTGCATCAGCCCGCTGAGCAAAACGGTCAGACTGGCTTTAAGCTCGTGCCGCAGACGAGAGGACAACTGAAGCAGGCCGTTATGTGCCGGATTATTAAGTATCTGTGCCATACCCGCTTTTTGAAGGTGTAGCGCTAGCGTAGAAAACGCTTCACCTGCGCCTTTCACGGTGCCTTCCGGCCCGAATATTACCCCTGTCGCAGCCGTTTCCGCGCCCTGCTGGGCACCGGTAGCCTTGTCGGTCAGCCACAGCCAGACGGGGGCCTGCCAGCCCAACAGGTAGTCGGCTTTCTGGCGACAGCGCAAGAAGGCATCCCGTTCGCTGTCCGTCGGGAGGGCTGAGGTACTCATCACCTGAACGATGCCATCAACCGGCTTACCGGAACGCATGCGTTTCAGTTTTGAAAGAAAGATCTCATCCGGGAGTGACTGCGCATCGCCGCCATAGATCAGCACGTTGCCGTCGCCTTCCTGCCAGAGGTCATGACACAGGCCTGGGGCCGCTTTCTGGACGTCGTCCGGATTACCCATCACCAGCAAAATTCTTACCTTACGCTGCCAGCGGCGACCATAGCGGAATAGCAGGTGTTCGGACACGGCGTCTTCGCTGAAAACCGGCTCTTCGTCGTCTTCTACGCTGGCAATAGCATTCGCTACAGGAGCGGTAATTTGTGACTTTTTCTGCCCCCAGTGGAGGTACAACCCCGATTTACCGGCGAAGTCGAAAGCCTTCTCTGTCAGCCAGCCGAGTAAAAACAACGCGGCAACCAGCATGGCGCAGAATGTGAGTATGCGCTGGCCGTCATACGGACCGAGCCCGGTAGCCGAGGCGACGTTTTCCGGAAAGGCATAAAACAAAAATGCCACGATAACCGTCAGGAAAAACGCGACAGTCACTACGGAGCCGATGAGTATTTTGACTTTTACCTTAGACATTCTTAGGCGATTCCTTGCGAACTTCTTCTTTGGTGATGACGGCGACCCAGACGTCGTCTTTGTCGGCGGCGGGTTGTGCGGCAATAACCTGCGCTCCGCGCTGTTCAAAGGCCGCATCGGCGAGCATGATGGCGACCCATGGAGCGGCATGACCGGTGTAGCCCAGCACCGGATCAATGTTGAAGTTATTTTCTGAAAGGCTGAATTCAACGCTGCTTTCTTCACAGGCGTTATTCCAGCCGCTTCCTGCGGTCAAACATGGGCCAGAAATCCAGCTGCCCTGAAGGGCATCTGCAGTAGTGTTTGCCCAGAGTAAAGCCCGAGAAAGGGTTTTTGTCAGTGTGGCTTCAGTGCCTCTTTCCGGGCGATGCATGCGTAGTGCATTCGGATACGCGTGAGCTTTGCGATTGCTGAAAACCACCATCGACACCGCATCAGCGTCTCCTTCCTGAGGAGAGGCTGGTAATGACAGGGTGATGGCAACGAGAATCCCCGGATTTTCCCATCGTTTATCCAGCCAGGTATCCAACGCGCTCAGCCCTTTTCCGGTCATCAGGCGAAATATCCTGCCCGTTTTGAGTAAGAGATCGGCTTTTAGCTGCTCTTCAACCAAGGGATACAGATCATTGTCACAGTCCAGCATCAGCCAGCATGGCAGTTCTGATGGAAGTGGCTGAACGATTACATCCACTCGCGTGGTCATCTTGGTAACAGCTGCTTTCAGCGCTTTCGACAAATCCGTCTGATATTCTGTTAATGCCGCGTACCTGACAGGTTTGTCACATCCTCGAGGATGCGAAAAGTCGATAGAGGGAGCGGCGACCTTCATCACCTCCAGCAGATCCTCGGTTTTGTTTCCGGCCGGACTCTGAATATAAGTGCCGAGGATCCAGGCGCAGCGCTGACCGCGCAGAATTTCACTGTCAATGAGCGCTTTTCGCTCGACATTTCGGGACTCGGCCCCTACCTGTTCGGCTTTATAGGCAAACCGGCGTAAACCGAAAATAAGCCCCCAAGTACAAAATGGAAGACCCACTGCGGTGAACCAGAAGACAAAGCCGGTTCGCTCTGACGTCCAGCACCATAGCGTGAGTGCTATGCCCGCAAGCATGACAAACGCGAGGAAAAGCAGCCAACGACCGGTGCCGGGACGCGCTACCTTAGAAGCCTTTTCAGGGATGGCATCCAGCCAGACGGGCATAATCAGGCAACCTTTGCTGCGGGAAATGAACTGATCAACGTACAACCACAGGCGCATTTGTGACCGTGAAATGCAACCGGAATACCATGGTCAAGATAATTAGGATTGCCTTCTATGATAATTGTAGGGCCATGTCCCGGAACCGGGCAGGAGACTTTGTCGCCTTTGCGGGCAACGCCAATACCGCCGAAATTCATGGTTTCAGAAGCGGTCATTACAGAGCCGCCATGGGTTGTCTTATCGCCTTTGCGGATAATCTGAAGCATATTAAGTATCCTTGCTGTTGAATTTATTAGCGAGATGTGTTGTAGGTACTAGCAGGATTATTTATGTTAGCTAATTTTTGTCAGCCGCCATTATCTATTTCACATTCACCTTGAAAGATGTTTTGGAATGATTGATGGTCAAATACATATGCACTGTTAGAGCATTTTTTATCGCCTAGAGATATGTTGCCAACCTTCGATTTTGGGATGTTTTCACCGCTAATCCAAAGTAGATTACTATTAGGATAAAACTCGGCAGAAAATGGATCCGGGGATGGAGTACCATTATCAATAGTTGAGTAATATTTTGTGCTGCCGTTAAACATCGGCAATTCCGAAATTATAGCCCCGGATAATTTATCAACTACCCAACCACATACCCAACCATTAACACCGCAATCTTTGGGCAACTCACCTTTCTCACTTATGTAAAGTCGATAGTGCCCTGCAAAGTTGACTTCCTTGCTGAGTTGACTTTGCATTAATTTTTTCCAGTCATTTGATTTACCAGATTGCTCATCCGTTAATTTGATTTTTGATGCAAATGGCCCATAGTTTAATATTACATTGTGTTCTTTAAATTTTGGAGTTTCTCCTTCATTAGCTAATGTAGAGAAGCAAATAACAGTGGTAAGAAGGATGGTAAGTTTATATTGCTTCATTTTTTGAATCCTCGAGCACTTTGACCATATCACCTGGTTTAATATGAGCTTTATTTATCCCATCATCAGAGTAGTATGATACCCCCTCTGCCTGAGCATATCTTTTCTTATGTATCTTGTTACCTTTTTTGTCCCTTACAAAAGAACCATCCGAATTTGTTTCAAATTCAGTTTTCGAAGGGCTAATCTCTTTACCTTTTCGAACTCCAGCAGATGCAAATTCTTTGGCCCAATCATATATAGCATCTTCAACGCTTCCATTTCCTTCGAGATAATTAATGATTGCAGGGCGCTTAAATTTTATAAGATACTCATTAAATATTTTATCCTGCATTTCTTCATCATAGAGAGCATTTACATCTAGGTTAAGTTTACTCACTGCATCTTTAAGAGTTTTAGGTACCACCTGGAATCGCCCAGTGGCAAACATGCCTATAGATGTATCATCTTCCTGAGATGTCATAACCTCTTTGATTGTCATGTTTGTTAATTTTGTTTTGTAATGAGGTTCGTAAGTAACGTGCACATTAAATGCACTGTAGTCATTTTTAGACTCCACTTTACCAAGGAAATCACCAAATTTGCTGTGGGCCCAACCTTTTCTTACTGATTGGCGGATGGAGCCTAAAAACATAATTGGATGCATATGCCAAATTTCAGGCCCCAGTTTCTCAGTTGTCACATCCTGCATCCAGGCCATCTTGTCGAGAAAATCCTCGCTGTACTTTTTCCACTCAGGTGCCTCTTTTTTCAGCGCATTCAGGAATGGTTGCCAGATGGCATCACCTTTTTTGAAATACCAGTCGCTGGGATGTTTTACTATCGTTTTCATAATGACGTCACGATAGTCAGGGTTATGAAGGGCTCTCCAGTACTCCATTGGCGAATAATTGTCGCTTCCGCTATCAATTTTATCCAGCAAACGTTGGTAATTATGCTTTACTAGGGCATGACTGGTTCGCTTATCCGCTGAAGCTGACTGATAGAGTGAATCTATCAGATTACGGAAGAATCCAGTCGGCTGGTTTTTTCCATCCAGATAATCAAAACTGGTCGGCTCTGCGGTCTCAGTTCTGAAACCCAGTTTGGCCAGATCATACTGTGACAAAAGCTGTGGTTCCGCCTGACCTTTGAGTGCATAAGCATTTTCTGGTCGCAGCTGCCAGTACCCCTGTTTGGTCGTCTTATCGATTTCAGCTTGCACCTGACTCAGTGGAAGGATCCCTGTCACGGTGGTCGCTCTGGTATCTTTTGTGAATTTTCCAGTAGCGACATCTTTTTTATACAGAGCAAGGCCAGGTTCGTACTTCAGCCAGAGCGGATTCTTCTCCCCCACCTGTTCGGGGTTGGTCAGGAATTTTTCCAGATTGTCGTCCATGCTCGTGCATTCGATATGCACCTGATAACGCGCTTCATATCCACCATCTTTTGGTGCCTGATAATACCCCATGTGACCAACAGGGTCACCGGCGCTAATGGCGTAAGGCGTCGGGCATACAACCTCATCGAACTTCATTGCCTCTTTCGCTGGTGGCATCAGTTTTTGCCACCAGGAAGGCTGTGAGACGCCGCTGGTACCCGGAGATATATTGTTCTTATCAACCAAAATCCAGTATTGCTGACCGGGCTTAAAGGATGTTTTCTTCCCTTTTTTCACCGCATCTTCTGACAGACTGACAAAGGTCACCAGGCCGTACTCGCGGTTATTGAACGCGACGGTATGGAGACTTCCGTCAGACTTATTCCATTCTACAATTGCACCTTTCGGCATTGTGCCTTTTGAATAGCTGTCGCTGACATTTTTGTTTTTTGTGCTGGCAGACATTACCCACTCTGGATCGTAGGCTGAAAGTGAGTCCTGCAGAGTCCACTTTGTTTCTGCCGGATTGACGGTATAAGCAGAATACGGGGCCAGGTGCATGTACAGGGTGTAGAAATGTAACCCGCTGGTTTCTTTCTCACCCGGCTGGATGTAGTGCTTAACCAGAACGAATGACCCTGAAAAACTCAGCGGGCCGGATTCCCACCCCAGCGTCAGATAATCTTTGCAGACGCGATAGGCAACAACTTCACCATCCGCCATGCAGCGTATCGCCTGTTCACCTTTAAAAGGTACCGGGAAGTCCATCACTTCCAGCGGAGCTTTACCACTCAGAGCACACCATGGCGTTGTGGCTTCGGTGATATGGATCCCCCCATGCCACATTCCGCTGCGGCCAATCGTGTACTGCCCGGTAGACTCGCCAGCTAAATGAGAGAGGATGCTCTCCTGATTGCTGAACTCGATTCCCCGGCTGTTTGAGGGGATAGGCCAGACTATTTTGATTTTTCCTTTTTGAGATGCAGATGCATCCTGAACAGTGCTGTTGTTATTAGAGTAACGGTAAAGTTTATAAGGAATGTTTTGGTCACGATATATCTGAGCAGGATAAAAACCTTTTTCCTGAACGAAATCAGATATCCAATGAGTACCATTAAACATCGCCATATGACCATGCACATGATGTGGTGCAGCCTGAATGACAACTACATCACCCATTTGCTGACCAGAAATTGTGAATACACCGCCACTACTAACTGTTGTGGCGTTATCTACAACTTTAAAGTTATTTTCAATCAGCCATGGACCATAGTTTTTAGCTGACTCAATCGCAGAATTTTTTACAGATGCCCCGCCAGCAATCAATGCTTTTTTAACATAACGGGCACATTTCGACTCGCCGTATTTAAGCTTTTTATCAATTCCTTTCTTAAAGTTCTCAGCGTTAATTTTGGCTCTCGCGAGCGCCTGTGAGTTCAGAACGCCGACTGCAATATCCTTATTAAGCATTTAGTTAGTACCTTCAGCCTGTTGGGGGCAATAAATACTGCCTTTGAATGTAGGCTTAACAGAATCGAGCATCCATTTGCCCCCGACCTTTACTAAAGTAACAGCATACAGAGACGTACCTTTCCCATAACCTAATTTAAGATTCACCAGTGCCATATGGTCATTGGCTGACACTATTTTGGTACCAATATTGTTTTTCCATTCCTCACATATATCCTGAGCATCGACAAAATAATCTGCACCAGAATCATCATTATCTCTTAAACTTCTAAGATGTTCCGTTGTATATTTAGCAATTGCTTTCAAAGAGAGGTCATTAGCTGATTCCATGTCAGACATCTCTTCTGCTACCAGGTAATCATGGTAGAACGTACTTACAACTTCGTCAGGCGACAAAACCCTCTCACCTGAGGCCAAAGCGATATAAGGCACACAAAGTAAATAACAAGCGATAAACATTCCCTTCAACATAAACACCTCTTCAAAATGCTTAACTCAATATCTCTGTTAATCTAATCGGATAGTTAAATATCACCTTACACAACCTTAATATCATTCCGTTACGCTGATAATTTTCCAGTTGCCATTTTCTTTTTTAAGCGACACTTTAAACCTTGCTTTAGGCTCAGAGTCATTACCCAAAACAACGTCAACCAATGAATCACTTCCTTTTTGTATAACATCAAAAGTGTTTATATTTGTTCTCCACGATAAAAGCACATCTTGTGATTTTATGAAATAGTTGACATCAGTCTCAACCCAAATCCCATGCCAGTCGCAGGCATAGTTACCTTTAACTTGTTTACACTCGTGCTTCTATGAACATTTTTTGGCTAACTCTGATTCAGATATCGAGGCAGCAGTGTCATAATTGCACATAGTGGAGTCATTGATGCTTTTCGCAAGCTCATCAGACACATATTTTTTTAATTAATGCATCATTGCCACCTGACTCAGGTTGAAGGTATGCAGAATAAAAGTCATGCACAATACTCTCAGAGCTTTTTGATTCATCAGCCAGTGAAATATTTGAAAATGAGAAGAAAATAGAAAAACAAATACAACGCGGAGTTTATGAGTTAATGTTTTCATTTTCGGCTCTCAGTCATTAAATGATTTGCTGCTGATTTTGCTTTCCTGATTAATATCCGTCAGGCTGAAGTTCGGTGTTTCATTGGGAAGGTTTGCGCCGGTACCCGGCACCAGATAGTTTGAAGTCTTCATTATGAAATTACCGGAAGAACCGTGTTCAATTCCGTTCTTACTCAGGCGCAGATATGACCCACCACCGTTCAGCGTCAGGGTTTCCGGCGTGCTGATAATAATTTCGTCTTCACTACTGGTTACCGTCAGCTGTTTTTCAGAGAACAGAGCCATCGTGTTGTGCTGCGCCTGGATCTCGATGTCTCCCTGATTCGCGACAACCTTCGCCCCCTCTTTATGCACGAACAGCCCCAGCGCCTTTTCCACGCTCACGGACAGATCCTTCATCGCACCGACGTCAAGGTGCTGACCGGCATTGATCATCGTGTTGCGGGTGCTGCTGAGCTGAATATGTTCCCCCGAGGTCAGTGCCACGCCCTGCGGGGCACTCCCCAGCAGGACGGCAGACTGGAGGTCTTTGATTCTGTCGGTCACGAAGCTTATCTGGGTGCTGATATCCGATACCAGCGCCCCGGCCGCTTCCGCAGCGCCGTTCAGCGCCTGCATCTGGCTGTTGGCCTGGTTAATCTGGTTAAGCGCAGGCGTCATTTCCAGCACCGGGCCCTGCGCCTTGGCCTGCGCATCCGCCGTCAGGAACAGCCCTTTTGCCGCGCGCACTGCGCCATGCTCATCCGTGCGCAGCTCAAATCCGGCCCCGCGCTTTTCACGCTGGCCGTTGACCAGGTGTCCCAGGTTCAGCTGCGTTTTACCGTATTCCGTCGCGAGCTTGATATGCTCCTCGCCGCGCTTATCCTCCATCCGCAGCTTGTTGTTCGCCGGCGTGCGCCACACGTTACGCGTGTGGTTGTCCCGGGTGACGTGGTCCGGGTGCTCTGAATCATGCAGGGCGTAAGCGATATACGGACGGTCAGGGTCACCGCCGTCAAACATCACCGCGACTTCCGTGCCGTCGAGAAGCGGCGAGTGGAATCCGTACGTATCACCGGCATACGGTTTCGCCAGCCGCAGCCAGAGGTACGCATAGCCCTGTTCGGCACTGCTGCGGTCGAAGTCCAGCTTCACCCGGTAGCGTCCGTCCGGGTCGAGCCAGGCATACGTATCGCCTTTCTGCGTGCTTTCCACCCGGGCAGGCAGCGAGCCGGATATCACCGGGCGACTGAGCAGTGCCGGACGCCAGCAGACGGTTTCGCTGTAGGGGATACCCTCAAACGTCAGCGTAAAGCTGCTTTTGCGTGAACCACTGGTGCGCACGGTGGTGATGACGATGCCCTCTTTAACCGCATCAGGTAACGTTCCGTCCGTTTCCAGAACCTGACCCGGCGCCAGATGCGGGCTGGAGGAGTGCCCGCTGACGCGGTACTGCGCGTTCAGGATGCGTTCATGGCGCAGTCGGGCGAAGTACGCCCCGGTCTCTACGCTTTCCGCATCGCCTGCCGCCAGGAAAGGCTCTGCGTAGTGGTACGTTTCCCCGGTGGTGATGCCGTCCGGGCTGCTGATACGTTCAGAGCTGTCCTGAGGCGTCAGCGCCTCGCGGTAGTTGTAGTCCCGGGTGGCCACACTTCCGCTCACCACGCTGTATGCGGTCTGGATATCCCAGATGCTCTCCTGCCCGCTGTCGCTCATCCCGGCCTGGTTGCGCAGCGGCAGCATGACGCCCGTTTCATACTGCTGCTGGCTGTCCTGAAATATCACCACGTCCTGTTCGAGACGTCCGTCCATTTCAAAGCGCCAGTAAATGCCCACCTCTGCCAGCAGGCGCTGGATAAACGCCAGGTCTGTCTCCCGCCACTGGGTGATGAGCTCCCGGGCCGGATATTCCCGGGAGAGCCGGAATGCAAAATCAGGCCCTTCCAGACCGTGTTTACGCAGAACCTTTTCAACCACCTCGGTAACCGACTGGTTGAGGTAAACCTCGCTTCCTTTCGTCAGGCCGAGAAGCGCAATGCGGGGAACCAGCGTCAGGGCGTAACGGGTATCCTCGTTCGAGGCTGAGATGCGGCGAAACGATGCCACCACGCCATAAACCGTGCGGACCGGCAGTGCCGGCGTCCCGTCATACACCGGGGTCTGGAAGGTAAATGACGCCGGTTTCAGCAGCAGCGTATCGCAGGCAATATCCGCAGAGGAGCAGGTAACGGCCACGTCATAGCGCCAGGGCTGGCTGAGGGACTCCACCGCGCTGAAGCGCAGCACATCCAGATGTTCAGTGCAGCCGTGCACGTCAACGCGATAGCGTGACTGGCCCGGCAGTTGTTGTATCTGGCCGCCGGCCTTGCTTATCAAAGCATCGATCACGACACCTCTCCTTCGGCATGCTCATCGAAGGCCAGCACAATCCCTTCTTCCTCATCCCAGCCCAGGCTCAGCGACTCAGGCTTCTGCCCCGCCGCCATGTGCGTCAGCAGCTGCTGGCTCAGCACCGGCAGGATCTGCTGGTTCAGCAGGCTGTCGATGTTGCGCGCCCCGGTGTCCGGCAGCAGGCAGGCGTCGATCAGCGCGTCCATCAGGCCGTCGGCAATCGCGGTCTTCATGCCGTAGTGGCGCGCCAGGCGTTTGCTCACCTGGTTCAGCTTCATGCCGACGATGGTGCGCATCGCCGCCTGGCCCAGCGGACGGTAAATCACCGTCTGGAAGCGGGCCAGCAGAGCGGGCTGGAAGTGGTCGCGCAGGATCGGGCGCAGCAGCTCGTGCAGGTCGCCGTCGGTGGCATCAGGCTGCTCCTGCAGCAGCTGCATAAGATGGTCGCTGCCGAGGTTGGAGGTCATCAGGATAACCGTGTTGCGGAAGTCGATTTCGCGCCCCTCGCCGTCGCGCATAAAGCCGCGGTCAAAGACCTGGTAGAACAGGTTCATCACGTCCCGGTGCGCTTTCTCGACCTCATCGAGCAGCACCACGCTGTACGGGCGCTTGCGCACCGCTTCGGTGAGGATGCCGCCCTGGCCGTAGCCGACGTAGCCCGGCGGCGAGCCCTTGAGCTGGGAAACCGTGTGCGGCTCCTGGTACTCGGAGAGGTTGATGGTGATTAAGGATTTTTCGCCGCCGAACATCTCGTCGGCCAGCGCCAGCGCGGTCTCGGTCTTGCCGGTGCCGCTGGTGCCGACCAGCAGGAACACGCCCTGCGGGCCGTTCTCCGGCGCGAGGCCGGTTTTGGCGGCGCGCAGGCGCTGCGCGATGGCGTTCAGCGCCGCGTCCTGGCCCACCACGCGCGTCGCCAGGCTCTCCTCCAGGCTCAGCAGCTCCGTCTGCTCGTCCTTCATTAACGAGGAGAGCGGCACGCCGGTCCAGTCGGCGATGACCGTCGCCACGGTGCGGGCGTCCACGTCCAGCCCCAGCAGCGGGTTGCCCTGCTGCACGTCGCCGAGCTGCTCCTGCAGCGTCGCGATGTCCGCCTGGCGGGAGATGTCCTGGCGGCAGGCCAGCAGTTGCTCCGTGAGCGTCAGCTCGTCGCCGTACTGGGCTTCCCGCGCCTCGAGCGCCAGAAGGATGCGGCCCTCCTCCTGCTCAATCGCCGCCAGGCGCTCGCCGTGGGAGGTGCTCCCGACCGCGATGTCCTCCAGCAGCGCCTGCTTCTCCATATCCAGCGCGGTGAGCTGCGCCCGCATGCGGGTCAGCGGCTCCGGCACGGTGTCGAGGCTCATGCGCACGCGCGCGGAGGCGGTGTCCAGCAGGTCCACCGCCTTGTCCGGCAGCTGGCGGCCCGTCAGGTAGCGTCTTGAAAGGGTGACCGCGGCGCGAACGGCCTCGTCGGTGATGTGCACGCCGTGGTGCTCCGCGTAGCGGGACTTGAGGCCGCGCAGCATCAGGCAGGCGATGTCGTCGTCCGGCTCGTCCACCCTGACCATCTGGAAGCGGCGCTCCAGCGCGGCGTCGCGCTCGAAGTACTGCTTGTACTCGCTCCAGGTGGTGGCGGCGATGGTGCGCAGCTCGCCGCGCGCCAGCGCGGGCTTGAGCAGGTTGGCCGCGTCCGCGCCGCCCGCCTGGTTGCCCGCGCCGATAATAGTGTGCGCCTCATCAATAAACAGCAGCACCGGCAGCGGCGACTGCTGCACCGCCTCAATGATGTTTTTCAGGCGCTGCTCGAACTCGCCCTTCACGCCCGCCCCCGCCTGCAGCAGGCCGAGGTCGAGGGTGCGCACGGAGACCGGCTTCAGGCTGTCCGGGACGTTGCCTTCGGCAATGCGCAGCGCCAGCCCCTCGACCAGCGCGGTTTTGCCGACGCCCGGCTCGCCGACCAGGATCGGGTTGTTCTTGCGGCGCCGGGAGAGGATGTCCACCATCTGGCGGATTTCATTGTCGCGGCCGAACACCGGGTCGATTTTGCCCTCGCGCGCGCGGGCGGTGACGTCGAGGGTGAACCTGTCGAGCGCGTTCTGCAGCGCCGGGCTGAGCTCCCCTTCCTTTATATCCGCATTCACCGGGCGGCCCACGAACGCCACCTCATCACTTTTGGCCAATTCTTCTTCCTGCTGCACCTCTTCGCGCTCGTCGGACTGCGCGTCCAGCAGCCCGCGCAGGCGCTCAAGCTGGCTCAGCCCGGTGGTGGTCAGCGGCCACAGGCCGTCGCAGCGCACCAGCGACGGCTTTTCGACAATCGCCATCAGCAGGTGCACGCTTCGGATCTGCATCTCACCCGCCAGCGAGGCGTGCAGCCACGCGTTCTGCATCAGGGTCAGGATGCCGTCAGAGAGGTCGGGACGGCCGCGCACCGAGCGCGGAAGCCGGTCGAGAAACGCCAGCAGGTCCTGCCAGACTGCGTCCATGTCCCACTCGTAGCGGCGGGCAATCACCGTGATGTCCCCCTCGCCCTGCTCCAGCAGCTTCAGCAGCCAGTGCTCGGGCAGGATTGAGGCGTGCGCGCGGGTCTGGCACAGGGAGGCGGCCCCTTCCATCGCGCGGGCGCAGTAGGGATTAAGACGACGTAACAGAACGGCTGGATTTTCCATGAGACTCTCTCTTTATCAGTTCCGGGCACGCTACCGCCCCTCGCTGTTTACTTACCAAAGCGCATCAGGTCAGGCAGGCAGATTGTGTGTTCTTTGCTGAGCGTCCGCGGGGCAGGCGCTCAGCAAAAACGGCGGACAGGGTTTCCTGTCCGCAAAGACGATTACCCTAAATCATTCGCGTCGCAGGAAGGCGGCAAGTTCGCGAATCCCCGGGAGCATAGATAACTATGTGACCGGGGTGAGCGAACGCAGCCAACGCACCTGCGGCGCGAAGGATGACGGGTAATTACGCAGTGGTGCGTTCGTTCCAGGAATCGGAATGAATAATGTTGCCGTCTTTATAGGTCCAGGTGATCTTCTCGTAGCGCAGCTCAATCTGTTCCAGATGGTTGTGCTTCTCGAAGGACGGATCCTTGACGTCGTGCATCAGCGGGTTCACCTTCACCACCTTCACGTTTTCCAGTTTGGTGTTGAAGTACTCCACTTCCTGGCCCGCGTCGTTGATTTTGTACCACTTGAATTCGGCCGACTTCAGGGTCTGACCGGTGGTGACCGCCTTGTACAGGTACGGGCTGGAGGAGTCGATTTCCTTGGTGAACAGGAACGGCGTGTGGATGCGCGTGCCGGTCAGCTTGCCGGTGTTGTTGTCGGTCGGGATGTACAGGTTGTGCTCCTGCGCCACCACCTCGATGCTGCCCTCGCGGTCCTTAACGTCCACAGACCCTTTGATGTCCGCGCCGCCGTCGTCCTTGAGCCACAGATAGACTGGAATTGCCATGTTATTTCTCCATTTCTTGAGTTGAAACGTCACGTATATCCTGTGACGCGGTTGTTGCGCCCGGCAGCTGGCAGGCGTTCGCCTGCGGCACCAGGCTGATTTCGACACGGCGGTTCAGCGCCCGGCCTTCGGTCGTGTCGTTGGTTGCGATCGGGCGGCTTTTGCCATAGCCCTGCACCGCGAAACAGCTTTCCGGCACGTCGCCGGTGTCGCGCATCCAGTCGCGGACGGATTCTGCGCGCTTGAGCGAAAGCACCTGGTTGGATTTGTCGTCGCCGGTGCTGTCGGTGTGACCGGCTACCACGATGAGCCAGCCGGGTTTCGCCTTGATGCCCACCAGCGAGTTCACCAGCAGCTTCGTCGAGCCGGGCTTCAGCGCCCATTTGCCGGTGTCGAACAGCGACATGCTGTCGAGGCGTACGATTTTGGGGACCGGAGCAGGTTTTGGTGCCGGAGGAGGGACCCAGGTATCAATGGCCTGCTGCAACGCCAGCCACAGGCGCTGTCCCGGGTAATAGCCCAGCCCGTAACGGATCGGTTCCCCCTGCCGCTGCCAGCGCTCAAGCAGAAGTGCATCCTGTTTCAACACCGCCAGCGATTCAGCTTTAGGACCGTAACGGTTCATCGGGATCGCGTTCCAGCGCTGTAGATCGGTGCCCACCTGACGGATCAGATCCCGGTTGTTAAGCGCAGAGATACCCAGCGCCACCAGGGCACATAACCACATCAGAAGAACGAGACGGCGGGTACGCTGCCCGCCCTGCACCAGAGAGGCAAAAGGTGCCAGCAGCGGCAGAACAGCATCAGGGAATTGGCTGGCCGGAGCAGGCAAACTGGCCTTCCGGGAAAACTGCAGACAGGTGCGGGAACAGAGCCAGCCTGACCAGACGGACTGCGCCTCAGGATTAACGGAACCCAGACGCATTGCCACGGCAAAGGCGTGAACAGGTGGCGTTAACCGGTCGGATTTCTCCAGCTCATCAAGCAGGGTATTGCGGATAAACAAAAATGCCTGACCGAGCACAGGCAGCGCCTTGACGTTTTCACCTTCCTGCTGCCAGTCAATGAGCGCCTGCGGCGAGGCGTTGTCCGGATACGCTACCGGTTTGTCTCCGCGCACGAGCACCCACGGCGTTTCAGGCCCGGAAAACTCGGCGCTCACCACAACCGGTAATGTAAAGCCCGTCAGCGAATGTATCTGTTTACTCTGCTGGCGGAGGGTTTTCAGCGTGGAGCGCAGAACGGCCTCATCCTGATGCAGATCGGGCTGGCAGACGTACATCACCGAGAGTTCGCCGACCTGCCGTGGGAACTGAACCTGAATGCTGCGGACAACGTCAGTTAAGTGAGCGACATCACCCGCCCTCAGCCACCAGCCCTGCGCGGTTTTACGCAGAGGACTCCCCTGAAATAGCGCATCAAGGCGGTCACCGCACACCAGCACCACCGGCCCCTGATTGTCCAGCAACGGCAGATCAACGGTTGCAGCGCTGTGGTCGGATTCTTGATCCCCGCGTCGGCAGCTTTTTAAAACAGTCCAGCACGCCAGGCCAGCAAGCAGCAGCGTGCCCAGCCCTTTCATCACATTCCCTGCAGGGATGAAAGACCAGAGCAACCACAGCAGCGTGGCGAGGCCAACAAGCGTGTGCAGGACAACCGAAAAAATGACGGATTTACGCATTAGCCGTGCAGCTCCGGTAATTGCGCCGAGAGCAGCGCCTGCAGCCACAGATGGCCTCCCCACCAGACCACACCCGTCATGATGATGGCCAGTACAATCCAGAACCAGACGGATCGCATCAGGCTCCAGCGGTGTTTACCCGTCCGATGGACAACCAAGGAGAGACCCGCATCTGGCTGAGAAACGCGCTCAGAAAGGGCTTTAACCACCTCATCCCGCTGCGCCTGGCTGACGGCGTTCAGGCTGTACAACCCCTGAAATCCCAGAGCGATCACCCGGTGATAGCAGGTCAGAACAGCCGTATTGGGCGCTGGCTGGCGCAGAACTTCCGCAATACGGTCCCAGAGTGCTTCACCCGCCCGAAGTGAGCCAAAGAAGCGGGCCTGGAGTGGAGCCCTGCGCCATGCCATCTGTCCTTCATCGACGGCGCTTTCTTCACCTTCTCCGGTGTTTTCAGATTTACGGCTCATCACCGTCTCGTCCAGCAATGCGCACTGTGCATAAGAGATATGGTCCACGCTGGCATCGTCGTATCCGGCGCGCTCCAGCGCTTCACGCACGCTTTCAACCTGCCTGACACATTTATCGTAAAGCGCATTGCCATTGTGGGTGACGGCACCTTTCTTCAGCATGGTGACGGTGAGCCAGGTCTCCGTCATTAACTGGTCGATATCAATTTCCGTTCTCATGAGCGCAGCACCGCAAACAGTTCAAGCTCCAGGGCGCCCAGCAACTCGGGCACGTAGAACATACACACACCCTGCTCCTGCATTTCATGCGCAGCAGCGCTTTCCATATCAAGCGCAAAGTACTGGTTTTCCATACGTACCGGCAGCGCGGCAGGAACTCTGTTTACCGGGATCAATGGAATGCCCTTGAGTGCGGCCCCGTAAATGACATTGACGTCGTCAGGGGATCCCGCCTGACAGAGTGCCGGAAACTTTTCGGCGACCTGCCAGGCCGGAACATTTGAGCGTACAGAGAGATAAAGGTCAGCCTCTTCACGCAGACGAATATCGTGGAGGTTTGCCTTCCAGGTCTGTCCGTCCGGTCGGGACATTTCCAGAGCGATAACGCGGGATGGCAGGCTTGCCTCCAGCAGTTCTGTGACCAGGTCAAAGAGTGGAGGAAAAGCACTGGCCGGCTCTGCATGGTCATAGCCCGGAATCGCGTCAAGATCGTGTTCCAGCGAGAAGGTCAGCATGCTTCCTGCCAGACGAGCGAGTTCGGCCCATACCTGTTCAGGCGGCCGTGCCGGGAACCGTTCATATTCCGTCAGGACCCTGGCGTGCGAGTTAAGCGCATTGAGAAGCCAGAAAAGAGAGACATCGGCAACCGCGAAATCGGCGAGCCTTTCGTTACTTTCGCGACGCATGGTCATCAGCCGCTGGCGTCGGGAGCGCAGCTGGCGATTAAGCAGCACGAGACGTTCACGCAGAACCGGACTGGCGGAAAATGACGCAACAGGAGGAATGAAAGACGGATCCTGCCGCCAGGCGTTTTGCCCGTCACGGATGAGTCTTGCTACCGGGCAGACTTTCCAGGCGTCATTATTTTCATGGGCAAACCGGATCGTGTAATTGAAGCGGGCAACCGCCATGGACTCGTCTTCAGAACCAAAGGCATCCTGCACGGCTACCCACTCTTCGCGATAGCGAAGTGGACGATCGGCAGCAGTCCCCTCCTGTTCCACGTTAATCACGCCAGGCTGCATATGCGGTAGTGCAATAACGACCGTTACAGTATCAAGACCCGCCAGTTGAGCAGGATCCAGCTCGCGAGGAGCAGGCGGCAAATCGCTTCGTTGAGCATCAATCAGCGTACCGTCATCCAGCCACAGACGTAGCTGTGAAATCTGGATCAGGCCCGATGAAAGAAGGCTGTCGTTAAACGCGATCTTTTCCACTCCCCACGGGAAAGGAGAAACCAGTGCCGATACGCCGGCACTGCGAAAAGATTCCCACTCAGCCTGCTGCTGGAACTGCTGAGGGGACAGCAGCGCCCCCTCGTTCCACAGTGGACGATAAATTTTCATCCCTGATACCGCCTTACGCTTTCGCTTTCGGCATCTGGCTGACCAGAGACAGGTTCACGTCCATCCCTTCCACCTGGAAGTGCGGGATCGCGTACAGGCGCACGCGGAAGAAGCCCGGGTTGTCCTCGATGTCTTCCACCACCACCTTCGCGTCGCGCAGCGGGTGTGACGCCTGCAGCTCGTCGCCCGGATCGGTCATTTCCGTTACCAGCCCGCGAACCCAGGTGTTCAGCTCCAGCTCGAGCAGGCGACGGTCTTTCGTCGTGCCGATGTTTTCACGCTGAATCAGCTTCAGGTAGTGCGCGATGCGCGACAGCAGGAAGATGTACGGCAGGCGCGCGTTGATGCGGCTGTTGGCAGTCGCGTCGGCGGTGTCGTACAGGGCTGGCTTCTGGGTGGAGTTCGCCGAGAAGAAGCAGGCGTAGTCGCGGTTTTTGTAGTACGACAGCGGAATGAAGCCCAGGTTGGCGAACTCGAACTCGCGGGTTTCCGGGATCATCACTTCTGACGGGATTTTCACCTGGTTGCCGGTGCCGAGGTCGTACAGGTGGATAGGCAGGTCCTTCACCGCGCCGCCCGCCTGCGGGCCGCGGATCTGCACGCACCAGCCGTTGTTGATGAAGCTCTTCACCATGTTCGAGGCAAAGGCAAACGACGCGCTGGTCCACAGGTACTTCTCGTGATCCGGGCCCTTCACCTGCTCAACGTAGTTGAAGCTGCGCACCGGTACGGTGTCCGGACCGTACGGCAGGCGACCCAGCACGCGCGGCATTACCAGCCCGATGTAGCGGGAGTCGTCGGTGTCGCGGAAAGATTTCCACTTGATGTATTCGGCGCGGTCGAAGTAGTTGCCGATGTCCTTAATCGCGGCCACCTCTTCCATCGACTCTTTCAGGAAGAATTTCGGACCAACGGCGCCGATGAACGGCATGTGCGCGGCGGCAGACACCTTGGAGATGTTGCGCAGCAGGGCGATGTCCTGCGGGCTGGCGTCGAATTCGTAGGAGGAGATGACCGAACCGATCGGCTCGCCGCCCGGGGTGTCGTACTCGGCGGTGTAGGTGTGCCAGTACAGGCCGCTCTGGATCAGCTCCGGCGCGTCCTCGAAGTCCTGACGCAGGTCGTCTTTGGAGACGTCCAGAATTTCGGTTTTCACGTTCTGGCGGTAGTCGGTGTTGTCCACCAGCTGCTTCAGGCCGCGCCACAGGGATTCCACCTTCTGGAACTCTTCGTGGTGCATCACCGCGTCGAGCTGGCGGCTGATCTGGAAGTCCAGCTCGGCGATGTGGTGGTCAATCAGCGACTTGTCGAGCTTTTCCACCTGCTGGCCGGACTTGCGGATGCAGTCCATGAAGACCTGCATCGCGGCGGTCAGACGTTCGCCCGCAGGAGTTTCCGACAGCGCCGCATCGTCCAGAAACGCGTTGATATCGCCCAGGCTTGACGCCGGAGCAAGATTAATTTTTTCAAACAGGGAGGCGTAAACGCCCTCTTTCTCAAGAACCGTGGTTTGCCCCTGTGCCGGGCTTGTTTCAGTATTAACAGACATCAGCATTCTCTCGTGTAATCCATTAAAAAACGTGCGCGCGGCTTATTTCGGGGCAAGCGCACTCATCTCATCGCGTAATTCCTGGGACAGGGCCGGATCTTTAAGAATTTTCTCGAGCTCTTTTCTGAAAGTGGCGTTATCCAGCAGATTGGATTTGAGGTCGCGTAATAAATTACGCATCGCCAGCATGGCGCGCAGCTGTGGAATTTGGCGCGCAACCTGCTCTGGCTCGAAGTCTTTCATTTCGGAGAAGCTTAATTTCACGCTCTCCTCCGAACCGTCACCCGCCAGTGTATTCTTAACGGTGAGATTTACTTCCGGGTTAAATTCCGAAAGTACGCTGTTGAAGTTATTTTTGTTGACGTTAATTTTCTCACGTTCCGATAATGGCCGGGACTCTTTGCCATTACTGAAATCGCCAACGGTGAGTAATTTAAGCGGCAGTTCGACTTTCTTCTGCGCGCCCCCGGTATGAAGGCTTAATTTTAAATTAATACGTGCCTTAGGCACTTCGTTCTGGAATGTATCGGCCATAGCGATCCCTTTCCCTGAAGAATGAATGGTTGAATTAATAGAGTTTCTTAACAAAAGCATGTTAGAACAAAATGCCACTCAAGATCAACTTCTCAGGCCTTAAGTCCAATTTAAGACATTTATTAAGAGCCTTCCTCTAAATGTAAAAAAACAAAGAATGCTAAAAAGGCATTTCAGATACGAAAGCTCAACCATTTCCTTACAATAAAGCAAACATAAAAACTAACAAACACGTCATAGCTGAATACATACTAAATTTTTATAATTCATGGTCACAATTCAACGAAACTGGCAGACCATGATTACTATTGTTTTTTGAATAGTATTATTCACAGAATTTACATTTGGCTAATCGTATTACAGATCGCCACAGCGAAATAGCCCATGAATATATAATATATTCAAAAGCACCATAGAAAGGCCTGGATAAAATAACCTGTACTTTCCCTGCAAACATCAGCATTCAATCATACAGATATTTTTTCTGGCCAACGCTGGACGGATAAATTAACCACTCTGCCTGCGGAGAGTAAAGTACGTTTACGGATGACTAAAGTTATGATTATGCGGAGCCGGGAATAAAGCGATGACAGCCTTTCAACAGGCACGACTATCCCGGCAGCGCGATCGCCTGCTACGCTTTTCTTATGGACTGAGACATGAGATGACGATGGATGAAAAAAATAGCGATTATTGGCGCAGGCCCGACCGGAATCTATACCCTTCACGCGCTTCTGAAAAACAACGCGCCCCTTGCCATCACCGTTTTTGAAAAGGCAGACGAAGCGGGCGTCGGCATGCCCTACAGCGACGAAGACAACTCCCGCATGATGCTGGCAAACATTGCCAGTATTGAGATCCCCCCTGTCTTCATCAGCTATCTCGACTGGCTGAAAGAGCAAAGCGAAGCGCACCTTACCCGCTTCGGCGTGGATAAATCCACGCTCCACGACCGACAGTTTTTACCGCGCATCCTGCTCGGCGAGTATTTCCGCGACCGCTTCCAGGCGG
Organism: Enterobacter sp. KBR-315C3_2022; assembly: GCF_041399425.1. Classification (NCBI taxonomy): domain Bacteria; kingdom Pseudomonadati; phylum Pseudomonadota; class Gammaproteobacteria; order Enterobacterales; family Enterobacteriaceae; genus Enterobacter; species Enterobacter sp. KBR-315C3_2022. The sequence goes on along the minus strand of NZ_JBGKEB010000009.1, from coordinate 162,027 downwards.
TGGTTGACGAGGCCAGAAAGAAGGATTTCCAGATAACGGTGCATGAATCTACCGAAGTCACCGACCTGAAAACCACGCCTGAAGGGGTAACGGTGGTCGCGGAGGGATTTTCCGATCCGACACCGTTCGATCTGGCCGTTATCGCCACGGGCCACGTCTGGCCGGAAGAGGATGAAGCGACCCGCGCTTATTTCCCGAGCCCCTGGTCCGGGCTGATGGACGCCACCATTCCCGCCTGCCGCGTTGGCATCATGGGAACCTCCCTCAGCGGGCTGGATGCCGCGATGGCGGTGGTGCTTCAGCACGGCACATTCATTGAAGAGGCAAATCCCCCCACCGTGTTCCGGCTGGATGAAAGCAGCGAAGCGCTAAAAATCGTCCTGATGTCGCGCACGGGCATTTTGCCGGAAGCCGATTTTTACTGTCCGCTCCCGTATGAACCCCTCACTGTTCTCACCGACGCGGTGGTCGAGCGCGAAATTGCGAAGGGGCAGCAAGGGCTTCTGGACCGCATTTTTGCTCTGATGGTGGCAGAGCTTGAGCTTGCCGACCCCGACTGGTGTAACGACGTCGCCCTGCGCACGCTGGACGCGGACAGCATAAGGGGCGCCTGGTTTGCGGACCGTAAAAAGCACGATCCCTTCACGTGGGCAGAGGAGAATCTCAAAGAGGTCGAGCGCAACAAGCGCGAAAAGCGCACCGTCGCGTGGCGCTACACCGTGCTGCGTCTGCACGAGGCCGTGCAGGAGATGGTTCCTCTTCTCGACGAAAACGACCGCGCCCGCTTCAAAGCGGGCCTCGAGCGCATCTTCATTGATAATTACGCCGCCATACCGCCGCAGTCCATTCGTCGGCTGCTGGCGCTGCGCGAAGCCGGGATCGTCAGCGTCGCCGCGCTGGGTGATGATTACGAAAAAACGTTCAGCAGCGATCGCACCGTCATCAGCGCATCAGGCAAGACGTGGCAATTCGACGTCTTTATCGATGCCCGCGGGCAGAAGCCGTTGAAAACGAAAGACCTGCCCTTCCCCACGCTGCGCCAGCAGCTGCAGTCTACCGGAGAAGATATCCCAGAGGTGGGCGAAGATTACACGCTTAAAGATCCTGAGATCCTGCGCGGGAGAATCGCGTTTGGCGCCATACCGTGGCTGATGCACGACAGGCCATTCGTTCAGGGGATCGTTGAATGTGCGGAAATTGCGGAAGCGATGGCGAAATCAGCGGCGCAACTGGCTTCAGGGGCGCGGCGCAAGCTGCCGTGGGTGGAGCGCTAACGGGGCTTCCATGCCCTCCACGCGCGTTATTCGAAGAATACGCCCGGGTTTTCCGACAGAGATATGAAGGTTTTCGTCTCTTTGTCCAGCGCGCGAATGTCGCCGCTTTCGATGTCATATACCCAGCCGTGCAGGCGGATAGCGTTGTTGCGAAGGCCTACCGCAACGGACGGATGGGTTTTGATGTTGCTCAGCTGGGCGAACACGTTTTCCTGCACCATCGCGTTCACCTTGTCGATCGGCTTATCCCACGCTTTTTTCTCGACCACCGCTTTCGCCGCGTCGGAGTAACGCAGCCAGTGGGAAACCGCTGGCATCGGGCCGAGGTCGGCATTGTCGGCGATCGCCTTCATCGCGCCGCAGTTTGAGTGGCCGCAGATGACGATATCGGTCACGCCAAGCGCCACGACGGCGTATTCGATGGTTGCGGACACGCCGCCCGGCTCAGGCCCGAAAGGCGGCACGATGTTGCCAGCATTGCGAATGACAAAGAGCTGTCCTGGCTCCTGCTGCGTCACCAGCTCAGGGACCAGGCGGCTGTCGGAGCAGGAGATGAACAGCGCTTTGGGATTCTGGCTGGACGCCAGGCTGCGGAAAAGCTCTTTACGTTGCGGGAAAATCTCTTTTTGAAAGCTGAGAAAACCTTCAATGATATGTTGCATAGCAATATCTCTTTTATCTGTTTTAGTTTAGACATGATCGAGATCACGCTCTTAAAGTTTACCCACCGCGCTTTACTTCATACAAGCAATATATTTCTGGCCCGACCGGCGCACGATCTCGCTGGCCTCCGCGAGGATATTCTGGCCTTCAAACGCGCCGTAGAGGCGCGCGTACGCTTTGCCCTCAAGCCGCGCCGTTACCTGTTCCACCGTGCGCGCGGGCAGCGGGAGCATGTTCGGATAGCTCCACATAAACGAGACGGCATCCTTCCCCGGCGTCACCTGCAGAATATCGCCCGCCAGCAGTACGCCCTCGCCCTTCTGCCAGTGAAGCACCGTCCCACCCGCGAAATGGCCTCCGAGCCGCAGCAGCGTCACCTCAGGCATGACGTCAAGCGCATCGCCCTCCCAGAAGCGGATCGCCGGGCTTTCGCGCATCACCCACTCGCGATCGCTGGCGTGAAGATAGACGGGGGCAGCGAACGCGTCGGCCCAGTCCTGCAGCGTGGTGTAATAATGCGGATGCGAAATGGCGATGGCGCTGATGCCGCCCAGCGCGTCAATCAGCGCTTTGGTCGCCGCATCCAGGTTGGCGATGCAGTCCCACAGCACGTTGCCGTGCGGGGTACGCAGAAGCAGCGCGCGCTGGTTGATGGCAAACGCGGGGACGGTCTTAAGGCTAAGTAAGTCTGGCTCCAGCTGCTGCCATTTGTTGGCGTGGGTTGCGGTAACGGTGTCAAAATCGACCCACGCCTGGCCGGTAGCCGGAACGTACTGGCGTTCATCTTCGCAGATGGGGCAGTGGTCGGGCTGATGGTCGTAGGAGGTCCCGCAGGTTTTACACAGAATAATCATCGGCTTTCCTCAGCACCAAATCACTGAGTATGGCAGGGATTATCCTTATGTGCTGCGAGGTACATTGTCTCCGTTTTTTCCCCTATACTGTGCTGGTATCAAAAATTACATTACGCGGGTGTACTATGGAAATTGATCTCGATAACCTGGTCTTTAACGGCCTGGACGAAGCAGAAGAACGTAACGCAGAGCGTCTGGAAGACGCGGACAAAAAGGCTCAGGCGGTTATCGCCGATGACGACTGCGGCGATGCCTGCAAAATCTAAAGAAAAAGCACCGGTTTCCGGTGCTTTTTTTTCATCTCGCGTTTGCAGGCTTCAAATTTCCGGCGTCTTTTGGTACCCGGACAGCATCAGAATCAGCCCTTCAGGAGATGAGGCTGGCTCAAACTGATAATGATTCCCCTGACGATCGCCGCCGATATACCATGAGATCTCCGTTTTCCCCTGCGCCAGCGCCTTGCGCACGGCCTTATCGACATCGACCATCCGGTATTCACGCTTGTGGTTGAGGTACAGCACCGCATCGGATTTGTAGTTGCACGATGGCCGGGATCGCCAGTGCACGCTGGCCGGATCCCAGTCGTTGCTGGCCGGATAGAAGAAGATCTGGTCGGCCCCGTCGGTTTCCACTTTCCCGCCGTAGATACGCACGCGATATTTAAACAGGGACGGATCCTGTCCGGCCGGCAGCGCGGGGATCTTGAATTTCACCAGCGACAGGGTTTCGGCGTTTTTCATGCGCCCGCCGCTTTGCCAGTTGTCTTCCACCAGCAGATGCTGCGCGTTCGGCTGCGCGGCGTCCGGCTCAAGGCTGCTTAGCCAGACGTTCGCCTTCGCGTTTTCATAGCCGTAAGGAACGGTGGTACCGCAGTCCAGTCCGCGGTTCATGCACAGGTCGGTCATAAACCGGGCAGCATCCTCCGTCCAGCCGTTCATAAAGTCGGCGTGCGCCGTATACAGGCTGCCCCAGCGCTCTTCGCGTTCGTCGCCGCGCATGGTCGGATCGAGCGAAAGCTGGGCTTTGCTGGTGTCCAGCGACGATATCATCGGCAGCACGTAGGCGATGTTCATATTGACGGTTGGGATTTTCACCGGGTACGCATCCGGGCACACGCCCTTCACGTCGTAGGTGGCGTTGGCCAGGCCGTGAGCGGGCTTCAGGTTTACGCCGTCCCAGCAGTTCGGGAACTGAATGCCGATATTAAACTGCACCGCGTCTTTTGCCTTTCTCAGCCCGCAGACCTCGCCCACTTTGGTGGTGTAGCCTTTGCCGTTGGCGCATAAAAACGTGATGTGCGAATTGGGTGCCGCCCCGTGGTGATCCCCCGCCAGCAGCGCCAGCCCGGCCGGGAACGGCGTCAGCGGCGCGGTATCAACGTGCGACGCCTGATAATAGGTTTTCTGATAGGCCGGTTTTACCACCGTTCCGTCGGGCAGACGCAGCGACGGCGCCCAGTAGGCGGAGCTGTCGGCTTTGTTATCGCAGGTGGTGCGTTCAAGCCTGCGCAGGCTATCCCGGGTGGAATCCGCATCGGTATGGGCATTGCCAAAGAAGTCGTGCAGCATGGCATGGTTGGGCATGCCATACATCATGATGGCGTCATCGCCGAGGGTATGAGAGTAGCCGCACACCACGTGGGCCTGCGGCGCGGCGTGTGCCGCCTGCATAGCAAACAGTAAGACCGGGCACGCGAGCGCGGTAATTAGCATGGTCCGTTTCATCATTTTCTCCATGATATGAAAGGACACATTGGTAACAAAAGTGCGCTAACTCTCCGAGTATTTCAGCGCCTTATTTTACGTGCTAAATGTCTTTACACCCGCGCAGCACACCTCGTTCCAGTAGGTTTCGCGCGTGCGGCGCAGCTCAGCGTGACGTTTTGTCATGGAACCACTCCGGGTCAATGTTCGCGACGTCGACGCCGTACAGGCTGGCGACGGGCAGAATCGACTCCAGAACACGCTGCGCGCTGTTCTCCGCACTCGATGGCTCAGGCGCAAAAAACCGCCGTAACGTGCTTATCCACTTTTTCATCTTCTTTCCCCGTCGCTTAACGTACATTCAGTTAAGCACCCGCCGCGCGTCAGGGGAAATATGAATATCGACTGTTGATGTGCAGGATAAGCAAATGGCCGCGCGGCTTACCCGGCCAGCGCTTTCACCACCGTTTCCATCGCCTGGGTGGTGAGTTCGCTGCGCTTAACCCGCTGGTTCGCCAGCGCGGTCCGCACCACGCCCGCAATCACGATATGCTTTGGCTCCTGGCCTAAATCGCGCATCTCCAGCACCACCTTGCCGACAACCCGGCACATCTCCTGATACAGCGCTTCGTCTTTGGTCACGTTACCCATTGCCATCACTCCATTGCCCGAAAAACTCAGCTTAATTCATTCGCTGGCGCTATACAAAAAAGAAGCCCGGCGAGCGACTCGCCGGGCTTCATCTTGTAAATCAGGTAATTAATTATTTACCGGGATCACCGCGCCTTTGTATTTGGTGCGGATCCAGTCCTGAATCTCTTTCGAGTGCAGGACGTTCACCAGCGCGACGATATCTTTTTTCTTCTCGTCACCGCGATGCACGGTAATGATGTTGGCGTACGGGTTGTTTTCACCGCTCTCCACTGCAATCGGGTCGTGAACCGGGTCCAGACCGGCGTCAATCGCGTAGTTGGCGTTAATCACCACCGCCGCGCCTTCGTCGTTGTTATACATCTGCGGCAGCAGGGAGGCCTCCACGTTAGGCGTAAACTGCAGCTTTTTCGGGTTCTCGACGATATCGCTGATGCGCGCGGTCACTTTGTCGATGCCCGGCTTCAGCTTGATCACACCCTCTTTCTCGAAGATAGAGAGGATGCGCCCCTCTTCGGACACCGCGTCGCGCATGATGATTTTGCCGCCTTCCGGCAGATCCTTCAGCGACTTATATTTTTTCGAGTAGATGCCGATTGGCTCAATGTGGATCGCGCCCGCGCTGACGAAATCGTAATCCTTGTCGCCCGCGTGATCCTTCAGGACGCTGTTCAGGTAAGGAATATGCTGGAAGTAGTTGGCGTCGATGTCGCGGCCCGCCAGCGCGGTGTTCGGTAAGATGTAGTCCTGGAACGGTTTGATCTCCAGGTCGATGCCCTGCTTCGCCAGAATCGGCTTGGCCTGCTCGAGAATTTCCGCGTGCGGCGTGTTGGACGCGCCCACGGTCAGGGTGTCGGCCCAGGCGGCAAAGCTCAGGGCGCTCAGGGTTGCGGCGGCGATCAGCGTCAGCGTTTTTTTCATGATGATGGTTCCTGTGTGTTATTAGAGATTATCTTTTGTCTAACAGTGAAGTAATGACATCGCCGCAGAACTGGATAATGAAAACGATGATCAAAATGGTCACCGTTGCCACCAGCGTGACGTCACCGTGGTTGCGCTGGAATCCTTCCAGATAAGCCAGATTTCCCAAACCACCGGCGCCAATCACCCCTGCCATGGCGCTGTAGCTGACCAGCGCGATGAGCGTCACCGTAATACCTGAAACCAGTGCAGGTGATGATTCCGGCAGTAAAACCCGAAACACGAGCGTGCTCAGCCGCGCGCCCATTGAGCGCGTAGCCTCAATAACCCCTTTGTCGACTTCGCGCAGGGCAATCTCGACCAGGCGAGCGTAGAACGGCGCGGCGCCTACGATTAGCGCCGGTAGCGCCGCGTTTGCGCCGAGAATGGTCCCGACGATAGTCTTGGTGAACGGGATCAGCAGCACGATCAGGATGATGAACGGGATGGAGCGGAACACGTTCACCACGATCGAAATCACGCCGTAGACCGTGCGGTTCTGGAACAGCCCGCCGCGGGCGGTTAAAAACAGCGCCAGCCCCAGCACGATGCCGAGCACAAAGGTCGCCACGCCGGAAAGCGCGGTCATGTACAGCGTCTCCTGGGTGGCCGACCACAGCTGGTCCCACTTCAGGTGCGGAAAAAGATCCTCAGCCATGCTTAATTACCTCGCCTTCAATATCGCTTTGCTTCAGGTCGGCGAGGATATTGTTCAGTTGTTCATCTGATGCCACGACGTGAACCCAAAGCTGTCCGAAAACGCCGTGGGCGGTTTGCGTCATTTTTCCGTGCAGGATGTTGAACGGCAGGCCGTAGCGCAGCGTAAGCTCTCCTACGATCGGCCTGTGCGTGCTGTGCCCGGTAAACGTCAGCCTGATCACCGCGCCTTCCAGATCGTTTGCCAGCTCCGTATTAAAGGTCTCCTCTTCGGCGTACTGGCTGACCTGGCGGACAAACTGCCGGGTAATCGGCTGCTGCGGATGGGTAAAGACGCTCAGCACGTCGCCCTCTTCCACAACTTTGCCGTTCTCCATCACCGCCACGCGGTCGCAGATTTTGCGCACCACGTGCATTTCGTGGGTAATCAGCACGATGGTCAACTGAAAGCGACGGTTAATATCCAGCAGCAGATCGAGGATCTGATCGGTCGTCTGCGGATCGAGCGCGGAGGTCGCCTCATCGCAGAGCAATACGTCAGGACGGTTGGCCAGCGCGCGCGCAATGCCCACGCGCTGCTTTTGCCCGCCGCTCAGCTGCGACGGATAGGCGTTTTCGCGCCCCTTCAGGCCGACCAGCTCCACCAGCTCGGCCACCCGCGCCTGAATTTTGGCTTTAGGCACGCCCGCGATTTGCATTGAGAAGGCAATGTTTTCGTTCACCGTGCGCGACCACAGCAGGTTGAAGTGCTGGAAGACCATGCTGATCTTCAGGCGCGCCTGGCGCAGCGCCTCGCCCTTCGCGGCGGAGATCGTCTGCCCGTTGATGGTCACGCTGCCCTGAGTCGGTTTTTCCAGGCCGTTCAGCAGGCGGATCAGCGTGCTTTTCCCGGCCCCGCTGTAGCCAATAATCCCGTAAATCTGTCCCTGCTCAACCGTTAAGTTCACGTTGTCGACAGCGGTCAGCGCGACTTTGCCGTTGTCAAAAACCTTCGAAATATTCCTGAGTTCAATCATTCTTATTTAATATCCGTAACACATATGGCGGTTTAGCAGTATGGATGTCCAAACGATACTAATCAGGCTATCTGCGGATTTAAATGAACAAAAAGGCATGTCTTATAGCGCCAGGGAATAAGAAGCGAACTGTGCGGCGAGAAGCTAATAGAAGAATTTCAGCAATGGATATCCGACGGATGCATATCGCGCCTCGCTTCGGCGGCAAAAACGGTTAATTTATCCTCATTTCGTGGGGTTATGGCCATCCTCACATCCAGACAACTTTACGTCTTGCTGTCCTTACCTCCAAAAGCAGGCCAAATATTCCTTTCCGTTCTAAAGGCCAGTGAAACGTTCTTTATTGAGAAATTTTCATGGTCCTATCATCCGCTCATCACCTCCTGAAAGGACAAGACCATGACGATCTATCACTCCGTCACCGAACTGATTGGCCGCACGCCGCTCATCCAGCTGCACAAGCTTGATACCGGCCCCTGCTCGCTGTTTCTGAAGCTGGAAAACCAGAACCCCGGCGGCTCGATCAAGGATCGCGTTGCGCTGTCGATGATCAGCGAGGCCGAGCGCAGCGGCAGGCTGCAGCCCGGCGGGACCATCATCGAGGCCACGGCGGGCAATACGGGGCTGGGGCTGGCGCTTATCGCGGCGCAGAAAGGCTATTCCCTGATCCTGGTGGTGCCGGACAAGATGAGCCGCGAGAAGATTTTCCACCTGCGGGCGCTGGGGGCGCAGGTGGTATTGACCCGCTCGGACGTTAACAAGGGCCATCCGGCCTACTATCAGGATTACGCCCGGCGGCTGGCGGACGAGCTGCCCGGCGCGTTTTATATCGACCAGTTTAACAACGAGGCCAACCCGCTGGCCCACCGCACCACCACCGCGCCGGAGCTGTACGAACAGCTCGACGGCCACATCGACGCGATTGTCGTCGGGGTCGGCTCCGGCGGCACGCTCGGCGGGCTGCAGGCGTGGTTTGCCGAACACTCTCCCCACACCGAATTTGTGCTGGCGGACCCGGCGGGTTCGGTGCTGGCCGACCAGGTAGAAACGGGCGGCTATCACGACGCGGGCTCATGGCTGGTCGAGGGGATTGGCGAAGACTTCATCCCCCCGCTGGCGCACATCGAAGGCGTTAACCGCGCCCTGCGCATTAGCGATCGCGAAGCCTTCGCCACCGCCCGCGCGCTGCTGAAAACGGAAGGGATCCTGGCAGGTTCCTCCAGCGGCACCCTGCTGGCCGCCGCGCTGAAGTATTGCCAGGCGCAAACCGCGCCTAAACGCGTGGTCACCTTCGCCTGCGACAGCGGCAATAAATACCTGTCGAAAATGTTCAACGACGACTGGATGCGCCAGCAGGGGCTGATTGCGCGGCCGCGGGCGGGCGATCTCTCGGACTATATCGCCTTGCGCCACGATGAGGGCGCAACCGTCACCGCCGCGCCGGACGACACGCTCTCCACCGTGCTGGCGCGAATGCGCCTTTACGACATCTCGCAGCTGCCGGTGCTGGATAACGGTCGGGTCGTGGGCATCATCGACGAGTGGGATCTGCTGCGCCACATCGGCGGCGACGGCAGCCGCTTCGCCCTCCCCGTCACGCAGGCCATGACGCGCCAGGTGGAGTTTCTCGACAAGCGTGCGCCGGAAAGCGCCCTGCACGCCATCTTTGACCGGGGCCTGGTCGCCGTGATCAATGACAACGATCGTTTTCTGGGGCTGATTACGCGCAGCGACGTTCTGACCGCCTGGCGCAACCGCCTCTCACAATAAAGGAATACGCGATGAAAAATATAGCCACGCTAAGCGTGCACAGCGGCGAATTTACCGACCCGCACGGCGCGGTGATGCCGCCCATTTACGCCACCTCGACGTTTGCGCAACCCGCACCGGGGGAGCATACCGGGTATGAATACTCCCGCAGCGGTAACCCAACGCGCCACGCGCTGGAAACCGCCATCGCCGAGCTGGAGGGCGGCACGCGCGGCTATGCGTTTGCCTCCGGGCTGGCGGCGATTTCAACGGTGCTGGAGCTGCTGGACAAGGATAGCCACATCGTTGCCATTGACGACGTGTACGGCGGCACGTACCGGCTGATTGAGAACGTGCGCAAACGCTCCACCGGCCTGCGGGTCAGCTGGGTGAAGCCGGATGATATCGCTGGCCTTGAGGCCGCCATTCGCCCGGACACGCGGATGATCTGGGTCGAAACGCCCACCAATCCGCTGCTCAAGCTGGCGGATCTGGCGGCCATCGCCGACGTTGCCCGCCGACATAAGATTATTAGCGTGGCAGATAACACCTTTGCCTCTCCGGCGATCCATCGCCCGCTGGCGTTTGGCTTCGACATCGTGGTGCATTCCGCCACCAAATATCTTAACGGCCATTCCGACGTGGTGGCCGGGCTCGCCGTCGTGGGCGATAACCGCGCGCTGGCGGATAGCCTGGGCTATCTGCAAAACGCCGTGGGCGGCGTGCTCGACCCGTTCAGCAGCTTCCTGACGCTGCGCGGTATCCGCACGCTCTCGCTGAGGATCGAAAAGCACAGCGCCAACGCGCTGGCGGTTGCGCAATGGCTGGAGCAGCACCCTGCCGTTGAAAAAGTCTATTTCCCGTGGCTGGAATCGCACCCGCAGCAGGCGCTCGCGCACAGGCAGATGGCCCTGCCGGGCGGAATGATTTCCGTGGTCGTCAAGGGCGACGCGCAGCGGGCCAGCGAGGTTATCCGCAGGCTGAAGCTGTTTACCCTTGCCGAAAGCCTGGGCGGCTTAGAGAGCCTGGTCAGCCAGCCCTACAGCATGACGCACGCGTCTATTCCGCTGGAGCAACGTCTTGCAAACGGCATCGTGCCGCAGCTGATCCGCCTCTCCGTCGGCATTGAGGATAGCCGCGACCTGATCGCCGATCTGCAGCAGGCGCTCGATTAATGAGCAAAACGCGGCGGGTGACTCCCCCGCCGCGATAAGATTTTAATGTACCTTAACGCCTTGATAACAATATTGTGAGGTTCTGCACAGATTGTTTTTGAAACACCGTTTCCATTTTCCTTTTTGCAGAAAATCGGCGTATAATGCGCGCCTAATCCCTGGTGAATGGTTTCAGCGCTTGGACGATAAAAAACAACGTACACATTCTGCTCTCTCTCCTTGGGCTGAAACTCAGGCACACTTTCTTCTGCACGCTCATTTGATGTCACCTATCCTTACTGCGTGCCATAGTCAATTTTGCAACACAGGTTTGGCTCTGCGGCGGCGCGCCCCCGGAGCGAGATTTCCATATCCTTCCCAACTTAAAGACTAAGACTGTCATGAAAAAGACGAAAATTGTTTGTACCATCGGCCCAAAAACCGAATCCGAAGAGATGCTGAGCAAAATGCTGGATGCCGGCATGAACGTTATGCGTCTGAACTTCTCCCACGGTGATTACGCAGAACACGGTCAGCGTATCCAGAACTTGCGCAACGTGATGAGCAAGACCGGCAAAAAAGCCGCTATCCTGCTGGATACCAAAGGTCCTGAAATCCGCACCATCAAGCTGGAAGGCGGTAACGACGTCTCTCTGAAAGCGGGCCAGACCTTCACCTTCACCACCGACAAATCCGTTGTGGGTAACAGCGAAATCGTTGCCGTGACCTATGAAGGCTTCACCAGCGATCTGTCCGTAGGCAACACCGTGCTGGTCGACGATGGTCTGATCGGCATGGAAGTGACCGCGATCGAAGGTAAAAACGTTGTGTGTAAAGTGCTGAACAACGGCGACCTGGGCGAAAACAAAGGCGTTAACCTGCCGGGCGTTTCCATCGCGCTGCCAGCACTGGCTGAAAAAGACAAGCAGGACCTGATCTTCGGTTGCGAGCAAGGCGTTGATTTCGTTGCGGCCTCCTTCATCCGTAAGCGCTCTGACGTCGTTGAAATCCGTGAGCACCTGAAGGCGCACGGCGGCGAGAAGATCCAGATCATCTCCAAAATCGAAAACCAGGAAGGCCTGAACAACTTCGACGAAATCCTCGAAGCGTCCGACGGCATCATGGTTGCCCGTGGCGACCTGGGCGTTGAAATCCCGGTTGAAGAAGTGATCTTCGCGCAGAAGATGATGATCGAGAAATGCGTTCGCGCGCGTAAAGTGGTTATCACCGCAACGCAGATGCTGGACTCCATGATCAAAAACCCACGCCCTACCCGCGCAGAAGCCGGTGACGTGGCGAACGCCATCCTCGACGGTACCGATGCAGTTATGCTGTCCGGTGAATCCGCAAAAGGTAAATACCCGCTGGAAGCCGTTGGCATCATGGCAACCATCTGCGAGCGTACTGACCGCGTGATGACCAGCCGCCTGGACTTCAACAACGACAGCCGCAAGCTGCGCATCACCGAAGCCGTGTGCCGTGGTGCCGTTGAAACCGCAGAAAAACTGGACGCGCCGCTGATCGTGGTTGCTACCCAGGGCGGTAAATCAGCCCGTGCCGTGCGTAAATACTTCCCGGACGCCACCATCCTGGCGCTGACCACCAATGAAACTACCGCGCGTCAGCTGGTGCTGAGCAAAGGCGTTGTGGCGCACCTGGTTAAAGAAATCGCCTCTACTGACGATTTCTACATTCAGGGTAAAGCGATGGCGCTGGAAAGCGGTCTGGCTCAGAAAGGTGACGTTGTCGTTATGGTTTCCGGCGCGCTGGTACCAAGCGGAACAACCAATACTGCATCTGTTCACGTGCTGTAATAATTCCCGAACGAATTAATTTTGTGAAAAGCGCCCTCTGGGCGCTTTTTTATTTTCTGGCTTTAGCCAATTTCATTCAAAAAGCAAATCGGGTTTTTCTATTTAATTGCGATTTATCTAAGATGAATCCGATGAAAAATGCCTTTTTTAACATAGCTTTTTGTTCAAAAACGCCAAATCCGATGCTTCTTTGAGCGAACGATCAAAAATAGGCGTATTCCCATCAAAAAAATATTCTCAACCTAAAAAACTTTGTGTAATACTTGTAACGCTACATGGAGATTAACTCAATCTAGAGGGTATTAATAATGAATCGTACTAAACTGGTACTGGGCGCGGTAATCCTGGGTTCTACTCTGCTGGCAGGTTGCTCCAGCAACGCTAAAATCGATCAGCTGTCTTCTGACGTTCAGACTCTGAATGCTAAAGTTGACCAGCTGAGCAACGACGTGAACGCAATGCGTTCCGACGTTCAGGCTGCTAAAGACGACGCAGCTCGCGCTAACCAGCGTCTGGACAACCAGGCTACTAAATACCGTAAGTAATAGTACCTGTTAATAAAATGGCGCACATTGTGCGCCATTTTTTTTATCTCAATTCTGCAACGATTACTGCGTTACCTTCTCGCCTTCATTCTCTGCAATCGCCTCCGTCACGCGGCTGTTCTGTACCGACTGCACGCTGGTGCTGGCCGACGCGCTGCCCTGTGCATTTACCGCAACGGGGATCCCCGCCCGGCGCGCCAGGGCTTTATCAATAAGCGCTTTATCGCTCCCGGATTGCGAAACAAACGACGCAAACGCCGCCGAGTGCGTTATTGGCGAGGTTTGAGGATTTTCTCCCTCCTCCTGCGCCAGCGGCCTGTGCACCTCGATATAGCGCTTACCGTCCGGCTCGACGGCATATTTCACCGGCTCATTAATAATCTGCACGCGCGTGCCGACGCGCACCTGCGCAAACAGCGCCTGAATATCCGGCGCGTTCATCCGCATGCAGCCGGAGCTGACGCGCAGCCCAACGCTGTCCGGCGCGCTGGTCCCGTGGATAAGATATTCCCCATTACCAATACCTAAACGCAGCGCAAAGCGCCCCAGCGGGTTATTTGGCCCTGCGGGGACAACCGGAGGCAGCTTAATTCCCTGAGCCAGAGAGCGGGCTCTGATTCCGGCCGTTGGCGTCCAGGTCGGATTAGGTATTTTTTGACTGACGCGGGTCGTACTGACCGGCGTTTCAAGCCCCAGTTGCCCGATACCGAGCGGGAAAACCTGAACGATATTCTCGCCCGGCGGGAAATAATAGAGCCGCAGCTCCGCCAGATTGACGACGATGCCTTCGCGCGGCGTGTCGGGCAGCAGCATTTGTGAAGGAATGACGATCGCCGTTCCGGGCGCGGGATTGACCGGCGCAATGGTGTTATTGGTTTCGAGAATAAGCTGCGCGGCCGTATTAAACCGGCGAGCGATCGTTTGCAGCTTATTGTCCCCCTCCTGCACCGTATAGGTTTGGTTTTGACCAATAAGCCGGCTGCCCGCAGGCGGCAAGGGATAATCCACCGCCCAGGCCGAATTAAGGGCGTTGAGCGAACCAAGGAGTAATAGAGTTATTAGAGACGCGCGCTTCATGCTGAGATTCCTTATTCACTGACAGAACGCCAGAAAGCTGAAAAACCAGCGAGGCGGAAACCACCTCGCGAAACAGAATGAATGCTGTTTTTTAAGTCTAGCTAAGGATTGCGGCTTTGGCGCGAATGGCGCGAATCATTGCTTCCAGCCCCTGGGAGCGGGACGGGGTGAGGTGTTGGGCTAGCGCCATTTTTTCAAACCACGGGCGCACGTCGAACGCCACAATGTCCTGCGCCGACATCTTATGGTAAAGAATGAAGACGACGGCAATCAGCCCTTTGACAATGGCGGCGTCGCTGTCGCCGTGCAGTTCAATCGTGCCGTCGTCAGACTGCGTCATCACAATCCACACCTGGCTCTGGCAGCCCTGAATAATGTTCTCCGGGCTGTGCGCCTCTTCGCTGAGCGGCGGTAAGCGCTGCCCCAGCTCGATGATGTAGAGATATTTCTCTTCCCAGTTTGCGCAACGCCCAAAGTTACGCAGCAGCTTTTCTTTGTCCGGCAGCTCTGCCATCTCTTGCTCTCCCTTAGCCCAGAAGCTGGTGGATGCGCTTCAACCCCGCCACCAGCCTGTCGACCTCTTCCGTTGTGTTGTACATTACCAGCGACGCGCGGCACATTGCCGGCACCTGGTAAAACGCCATCAGCGGCATCGCGCAGTGGTGCCCGGTACGCACGGCGACGCCGTAGTTATCAAGGAAACTGCCAACGTCATAGGCGTGATGTTTCCCCAGATTGAAGGCTATCACGCCCTGGCGCTCCGCCGGGCCGTAGAGGGTCAGATCCGGCACGCTGGCCAGCTCCTGTAGCGCGTAGCGCATCAGCTGCTGTTCGTACGCCTGAATGGCGTCAAGGCCAATCGCAGAGACGTAAGAGATCGCCTCACCGAGCCCGATAATGCCGCCGGTGTTTGGCGTACCGGCCTCAAAGCGCCACGGCGCGCGCGCGTAGGTGGTGCCCTCGATCAGGCTGACGGTGGCAATCATCGAGCCGCCCCCTTCCCACGGCGGCATGGCCTGCAGGATATCTTCCTTCACGTACAGCACGCCGATGCCCGTCGGCCCGTAGAGCTTGTGGCCGGAGAAGACGTAAAAATCGCAGTCCAGCGCCTGAACGTCCACCGCGTGGTGCATCACCGCCTGCGCGCCGTCAATCAGCACCTTCGCGCCCGCCCGGTGCGCTTTACCGATAATCTCTGCCACCGGATTTTCGGTGCCCAGCACGTTAGAAACCTGCGTTACGGCAACCAGCCGCGTGCGCTCGTCAAGCAGAGCGTCAAGCTGCTCAAGCTGCAGCGTGCCGTCCTGATTCAGCGGGATCACCCGCAGCTGCGCGCCGGTGCGTTCACAGAGCATCTGCCACGGGACGATGTTCGCGTGGTGCTCCATCTGGGTGATGATGATGTTATCGCCCGCGTGGACCTGCGCGTTGCCCCAGCTGTTGGCCACCAGGTTGATGCCCTCCGTGGTGCCGCGCACGAAGACCAGCTCCTCCGGCGATCGTGCATTCAGGAAGCCAGCGGCCTGGGTGCGCACGTTTTCCATGCGCTGGGTCGCCTCGGCGCTCAGGGTGTGAATGCCCCGATGCACCGCCGCATAGCCGTGGCGATAAAATTCCGTTTCGGCGTCTATCACCTGATTCGGCTTCTGCGCGCTGGCCGCGCTGTCGAGATAGGCCAGCGGCAGGCCGTTTACCTCCCGGGCCAGAATGGGGAAATCGGCCCGGACTTTTTCTACCGGAAAACTCATGCATCGCCTCCAGGCAGACGCTGGCCAATCCGCGCCAGCACCTGCTGTTTTAACTCGCCGTCGCGCAGCGCTTCCGTCAGCTCGGCCGCAAAGGCGTAGATAATCATCTTCTGCGCAGACTGCCGGTCGATACCGCGCGAGCGCAGGTAGAACATCTGTTCGTCGTCGATTCGCCCAACCGTGGCGCCGTGGCTGCACTTCACGTCGTCGGCGTAGATCTCCAGCTGCGGCTTGGTATCCACCTCTGCCAGACGTCCCAGCAGAAGGTTGTTGTTGGTCATCTGCCCGTCGGTTTTAACGGCGTGCTGAGCCACGTTGATCAGGCCGTTAAACACCGCGCGGCCCTTATCGCTGACGATGGTTTTATGCAGCTGGCGGCTGTTGCAGTAGCCCTTGTTGTGCTCAAGCCAGGTGCGCGTGTCGCACACTTCGGACTTGACCGGCATCGCCAGGCTGTTGATGCGCAGCGTGGTGTTTTCCCCGTTAAGCTGCGTGCTGGTGTTGTGGCGCAGCACCGCGCCGCCGAGCAGGAAGCTGTGGCTGTAGGCCGCGGCGTCCTGGCCGAGCAAAATGTCGTTGTGGGCGAAGTGGTGGCTCGCCGGGTTTTCAAACGCCAGCTTGATGTGATGTAGCTGGGCGTTGGCCGCCACGTTCATGGTCAGCCGCGAACCGGTAAAGTGGCGGACCTCGTTGAGGCTGGCGTAATGCTCAATCACCGTCGCCTCCGCGCCCTCTGCCAGCTCAAGATGGTGACGATAGTGCGCCGTGTTGATCTCGTCGCCCTCCAGCCCCTGCGTGATGTGCAGCAGCAGCAGCGGCTTCGCCGGGCGCTGGTTGCGCTTCACGCGGATATGCGTGACCGTCTGCGCGAGGCTCTCGGTGAGGTGTAAGAACACCTCCGGCTGAACGGCGGCGGTCAGGCTCTGGCGCTCGTCGTTAATCGCAATCTCGAACCCGCTCTCCCGCGCGTCGTCGCTCAGCTCGGGGGAATAAACGCCGTCGACAAAAACCAGCCGCACCGCGTCCACGTTCAGCGCCAGCGCGTCGCGCTGGGCCGGACCGATCGCCGCGTGCCGGGTGACAAACTCGCCGCTCAGCAGGCCGTCGAGCGGCGTGTATTTCCAGTTCTCATGCTTGCGCGTGGGCAGGCCGAGGCGCAGCATCTGCTGCAGGTGCTGCTGGGCCTGCTCAGAGCGGGCATCGCCCTGCGCTTCAAACAGGCGGTGCCACTGCTGGAGCGCATTACTGCTGTTCGGTAAGCCAGCCATAGCCCTGCTCCTCCAGCTGTTTCACCAGCTTAAAATCACCTGATTTCACAATACGGCCCTGGTAGAGCACGTGGACGTAGTCCGGCTTGATGTAGTCCAGAATACGCTGGTAGTGGGTCACGATAATGAACGAGCGCTTGCCGTCGCGAAGCGAGTTCACGCCGTCGGCGACGATCTTCAGGGCGTCGATGTCCAAACCGGAGTCGGTTTCGTCGAGAATGCACAGCTCAGGCTCCAGCACCGCCATCTGCAGAATGTCGTTGCGCTTTTTCTCGCCGCCGGAGAAGCCCACGTTCACCGAGCGGGTCAGCAGATCTTCCGGCATCTTCAGCAACTTGATCTTCTCTTCCATCAGATCCTGGAAGTCAAAGCGGTCCAGCGCCTCGAGCCCGCGGTACTTGCGCACCGCGTTCAGCGCGGTTTGCAGGAAAAACTGGTTGCTCACGCCGGGAATTTCCACCGGATACTGGAAGGCCATAAAGATGCCCTCGCCCGCGCGATCTTCCGGCGACATCTCCAGCAGATCTTTGCCGTTGAACTCGACCGAACCGCCGGTCACTTCGTAATCTTCCCGTCCCGCCAGGGTCGCCGAAAGCGTACTTTTCCCGGAGCCGTTTGGCCCCATGATGGCGTGGACTTCGCCCGGCTTAACGTCAAAATTGAGGCCGCGCAGGATCGCTTTATCTTCGACGCCAACCTGTAAATCTTTAATGCTTAACATGTGCTTTCCTTAACCGACGCTGTGTTCAAGACTAATGGCGAGGAGTTTCTGAGCTTCTACGGCAAATTCCAGCGGCAGTTCAGAGAACACGTCCTTACAGAAGCCGTTCACAATCATTGAAATCGCATCTTCTTCGCTGATCCCGCGCTGCAGGCAGTAGAAGAGCTGGTCTTCCCCAATGCGCGAGGTGGTGGCCTCGTGCTCAAGCTGGGCGCTGTTGTTGCGGCACTCGACGTACGGGAAGGTATGTGCCCCGCAGTCCGCGCCGATCAGCATGGAGTCGCACTGGGTAAAGTTGCGGGCGTTGGTTGCCGTCGGCATGATTTTTACCAGCCCGCGGTAGCTGTTCTGGCTGTGCCCGGCGGAGAGCCCCTTCGAGATAATCGTGGATTTGGTGTTTTTACCAATGTGGATCATCTTGGTGCCGGTATCCGCCTGCTGATGGCCGCTGGTCAGCGCCACCGAGTAGAACTCGCCGATGGAGTTGTCCCCGCGCAGAATGCAGCTCGGGTATTTCCAGGTGATCGCCGAGCCGGTTTCCGACTGGGTCCAGGACATTTTGCTGTTTTCGCCTTCGCACAGCGCGCGCTTGGTGACGAAGTTGAGGATGCCGCCGGTGTTCCCGTCGCCGGGGAACCAGTTTTGCACCGTGGAGTATTTCACTTCGGCATCTTTATGGATGATGACCTCCACCACCGCCGCGTGCAGCTGATAGCTGTCGCGCACCGGCGCGGAACAGCCTTCGATGTAGCTCACGTAGCTGCCCTCATCGGCGACGAGGATCGTGCGCTCGAACTGGCCCGTTTTTTCCGCGTTGATGCGGAAATAGGTGGAGAGCTCCATCGGGCAGCGCACGCCTTTCGGCACGTAGATAAACGTCCCGTCTGACGCCACCGCCGCGTTGAGCGCCGCAAAGAAGTTGTCGTTGCTCGGCACCACGGTGCCGATGTATTTTTTCACCAGCTCGGGGTGATCGTGGATCGCCTCGCCGAAGGAGCAGAAAATGATTCCCTGCTCCGCCAGCTTTTCGCGGTAGGTCGTCGCCACCGATACGGAGTCAAAGATGGCGTCCACCGCCACCTCTCTCCCCTCGCGAACCGGAACGCCCAGCTGGTTAAAGGCCTCTTCAACCTCTTTGCTCAGGAAGCTGTTCTCGGCGCCCGTTTGCTGCACCGCGCCGGGCTGCGAGGCGCAGGTGTCGTCGCAGCTGCCGCAGGACGGCGCGGAGTAATAGCTGTAGTCCTGATAGTTAAGCTTGTCGTAGTGCGCCTTCAGCCAGTGCGGCTCTTCCATCTCCAGCCAGGCGCGGAAGGCGCTCAGGCGAAATTCAAGCATCCACTCCGGCTCGTTGCGCTTGGCCGAAATCGCGCGGACGACGTCCTCGTTAATGCCCTTCGCCAGCTCGTCCGTTTGAAGCTGCGTGAAGAACCCTTCTTTATAGTTGAGGTGTCCGCCGCTCCAGGTGTTCACATCGCTCGTTGCTTCAGTATGTCGAGACATAGTACCGCCTATACCCCAAAACTTTCGCCGCAGCCGCATTCGTTCTGGGCTTTCGGGTTATGAAATTTGAAAAGCTGATTTAAGCCTTCGCGCACGTAATCCACTTCCGTCCCGTCAATGAAGGGCATCGCCTGAAGGGCGACGTACAGCTTCGCGCCGTCGGTTTCAAAGACTAAATCGTCTTTTTCAGGCTCCGTGACCGTATCAAGAACATAGCCGAAGCCCGCGCAGCCGGTTTGCTTAACGCCCAGGCGCACGCCGAGAATGTCGGGCTTCTTCGCCACCAGCTCGTGAATATGTGCCGCTGCCGCAGGCGTAAGCGTAAGGCCACGCCAGGCAAAATCAGCAGGGTTAAAGGTTTCTGATTGTAATTCCATAGTTCCACCTCATGTCGAGAGCCGCAGGGGCATAACACCATGTTAGTGATAACGATTATCACTTCAACCCCCTGACAGCAGGGGCTTTGCGCGTAGTCGCCCTTTTTGGCACCTTTTACTAAGCATAGACCCTGTGAAGAGATAAGGTCGGCAGGAAATAAATTGTTCAATGCATTGATAAATAATGCATTTCATTCTGAGAAGAAAACGTCACAACGGAAAGTTAAAATATGCATCGAAAATGCCTATTTTTGAAATAGAGGATTATTTTTTGCGCAGGTCAGCGCGATCGAACGAAATCGGGAGATGGAGGAATAAATAAAAGGTCCTTTCGGACCCGTTAAATAGCAGGATGAAACGATATTGCGAAGCCTTGTTCACGCCAGTGATCAAGCTGCTCCTGCTGGCGAAGCGTCATCTGCTTGCCCGTCCAGACGAAGATTTTTTGCCCCGGAAAAAGCTCCGGACGCGGTGAATCAATAGGATCTGCCAGCACGTCGATATGCCAGCCGTTGTGTGCAAGGCGGGCGGCTTCCAACCAAAGGTGCGTACGATCGTCACACTCCCAGCCGATAAGCAGCGCATCTTTTCCCGCTTTTTTGCGCGATTCCGTCAGGCTGGCGATGGCAAACTCAATCAACACGCCGTCGAGCAGGCTTGCCATATGGCGCACCGTGTTCTGATCCTGATTCATTCGCTGGCGCACGGGCGTGATGATGTTGTCGATCAGCACGTCCATAGCGTGGTCACGCCGGAACTCGCCAATCTTCGCTCGCAGCTTCGCGGGGTTCGCGTAGCGCAGAACGGTCATCATCTCTTCCTGCAGCGTTGCCCAGTTCCCCTGAGTCAGCACTTCCTTATTGCCCAGCAGCGCTTTTACTTTTCCAACCGACACGCCGCTTTTCATCAGGCGCTTAATTTCTTCGATACGCAGG
Organism: Enterobacter sp. KBR-315C3_2022; assembly: GCF_041399425.1. NCBI lineage: Bacteria > Pseudomonadati > Pseudomonadota > Gammaproteobacteria > Enterobacterales > Enterobacteriaceae > Enterobacter > Enterobacter sp. KBR-315C3_2022. The sequence continues at coordinate 141,361 of NZ_JBGKEB010000009.1, read as the reverse complement.
ATATCTTCATCGTCGAACTGACGATGGCCCCCCTCGCTGCGCTGGGGTTTCAGTAACCCATAGCGTCGCTGCCAGGCACGCAGTGTAACGGGGTTGATACCGCATCGTTCGGCGACTTCACCGATACTGTAATAGGCCATTAACTCCCTCACGCTCAACACTTCCATACCTAACCGATCCAACCTTATCAGATTGTACAACGCTTTTGTATAACTAATACGTTGCTATGAGACAAGTGGATGGTGTAAAAACCCATCCACTCGTTAATACATTGTTGTATAAATTCGACGATGCGTACAGCTAAGCCGCAAGGTTTGTGTACAGCTTCATCAAAATCCGAACAGTTTTTCCGGCCAGGCTATCGCCGGAATGGCCCCCAGGCGCGGGCTGGCAAACAGGTTTCCCTGAAACTGGGAAATCCCCGCCGACTCAAGCCACATCCACTCTTCAGCCTTCTCCACGCCCACGGCGCAGAACTGAATTTCCAGCGACGTACAGCACTTGATGATCGCCTGAATAATCCCCTGTCGCGGGCCGCTCTTGTGCACGTCGATAATCATATCGCGGTTAATTTTTATTCTGTCCGGCTGGAACTGGGCCAGCAGCTGCAGCCCGGCAAAGCCCGCGCCGAAGTGGTCGATGGTCACGCTGATGCCCGCGCTTTTGAGCTGCCTTACCGCGCTGGTGAAATCTTCAAACCGGGAGATAGCTTCGCTCTCGGTAAATTCCACCACGATCTGTTCCGGTACGAAGCCATTCGCTTCGATGGCCGTGAGCAGGAAATCCACCGCGTTAGGCACATTGACCAGCGTCATCGGCAGTAAGTTAAGGGATATCGTTTGATTGCCCAGCCCCAGCGCGCTGGCCATCGACAGCGCGACCTGCTTGCTGTTCAGATCGCGCTCGTAGACTTCCTCTCGCGGTAAAGCCCCAAAGTAGGCTTCCGGCGAGCCGCCGTCTGGCGTGCGCAGAAGCGCTTCCCAGGAGACGACCTCCTGCATAAACGGGTCGACGATGGGCTGGAAGGCAAAGCTACAGTCTGCGCCCGGGGCGACAACTTCTGGCTGCGCGGAAAGCGGCGACGCCTCAGGAAGAAATTCCCAGGAATCCGCGGACGGCAGCTCGAAATAGTTCGCTTTTTCAGTGGCTTCAACGAAGGTGCGGAAAAACTTCAGCGCGCGATCGTTATAGGTCATCTGGTATTTGGTGGTGCCCTTGTCGAGAACCCGCTGAAGCACTTCATCCCTGTCGTATTGGCGTAAATCGAACAGCTCCATGCCGGCGTTACCAAAGCGCCGCAGCGGACCGTGATCGCTTAGCAGCTCGACCACGTTATGATGGCGCGGGTCACGGCAGATGTGCTGATAGATAGCCTGCACGCGATCTGCGGGCCCCTCAAGCAGCTGGAAAAAATGCGTGCCGTTGAATAACAAGATCCCGGTGACATCTTCCCGCCGGTTATGATTATTTGCAGCAGCTACCATGTCTTCCAGTGCTTTCACAGGCACGTCATCGCAGATATGACTGCGGTAAATGATGGTTGTTAGCATGCTATTCCTGAGGTGTGGGGTTGACCATAAAAACGTGCGTTTCGTGTACTGTTATAGCACATTATTTGCCTAACAAATAATTTACATCTCAATGATTTAACGTCATTCAATCCCCTTTGCCACCCCTTTGCCACCCCTTGTACAACTCTGTCCCTGAGCAACATCTTGTACAATATATCGCAACATTCATCGATAAAAAACAGCAGACGTAACGCATTGTATATAAATGACTTAATAAGAAAATATGACAATTCATTAAAAAATTGTACATTTTGCATGTACAGATTTGAAAAAAGTGTATACCTTAATTGTAACGTTAGTGATTACGGGTTTTAACAGGAGCGAAACATGCACCAGAACGGTTATGCCGGAGATTCCGCCGCAGCGATTGCGCAGTATTTCGATAAGGCAGCGCTTCCGACCCAGCAAGAGACGCTGGGCCAGGTGGTTGTAGAAATTCTGAGCGATGGGCGCAATCTCAATCGTAAATCGCTCTGCACCAAATTGTTAAGCCGCCTCGAAAAGGCCTCCAGCCCGGAAGAGGAACAACACTATCACATGCTGCTTGGCCTGCTTTTTGAGCGATAAATACGCCGCGATGAAAAGCAGTGACCTGGACAAGCTCACGGATGCACTGATTGGAGAGGCCGTTCTTTCTCTGCTGAAAGAGCGCGGCCCGCTGACGATAAGTGCATTGATTGAGCGTCTATGGAGCATCAAGACGCATGAAAAGGATCCCCGGCGGCGGGAACTGCTCGCAAGAGTTATCACCGACATTGGTGAAAACCGCGTCGCACTTAAGCGTCGCAAAGCCGCACACGGAACGACTGACGGAGAGGGATCTCTACGGATAAATAGAAACAATGTAGTGCCCTTGTTTGGTGATGGAAAACCGTCCAACCCAAAGAAAATACATTGACTACAACCTAACAGCTACGGTGAGAATAAATGAGACAGAATATTCAGATTCAACCCGAATACACATCAGCATTTAGCGACAGCCCTCTGTCGGAGTATTTCCGCCACGCCGGCGATCGTTTTGCTGAAGAGTCCGCTATTTTCTCTACGGCAGTACGTTGTGTCCAGGCCACTGAAGGGCATATCACCAACAAGGCGATTATCATGTGGCTGATCCAGACGCTTGAAGTGACGCAGGACGTCGTTCAGGCCGATGTTATCCGCAAAACCCTCGAAATCGTCGTGGGCTACACGATGGACGATCTTTAACCTGCCTTCATAACGTGTCATCGTCATTTGTGACGAATTTCCTGACGATGACACGCCTCCCCCTTCGATAACCCCTGTTATTCAACGCACCTGAATGTGGCACGGATCCTGCTATATGCCGGATACGGGACTGGATTTATCCGGTTAAACATCGCTTCATTTCTTAACAGGTCTGTTATTGATGAAAAAAATCGCCACCGTCTGCCCCTACTGCGGCGCAGGCTGCAAGCTTAATCTTGTCGTTGAAAATAACCGTATCATCCGCGCCGAAGCGGCAGACGGCGTCACCAACCAGGGCACGCTCTGCCTGAAAGGATTTTACGGCTGGGACTTTTTAAACGACACCCGCCTGCTCACCCCTCGCCTGACGCAGCCCATGATCCGCTATCGTAAGGGCGACCCCTTTACGCCGGTGACCTGGGAAGAGGCCATTCGCTATACCGCCCACAGGCTGAGCGGCATTAAGGCGGAGTTCGGCCCACGCGCCATCATGACCACCGGTTCGTCGCGCGGAACGGGGAACGAAACCAACTACGTAATGCAAAAATTTGCCCGCGCGGTGCTGCACACGAACAACGTCGACTGCTGCGCGCGCGTCTGCCACGGGCCGTCCGTTGCTGGCCTGCAGGAGACGCTCGGCAACGGCGCAATGAGCAACGCCATTAGCGATATCGAAAACTCAAAATGCCTGCTGATCTTTGGCTATAACTGCGCGGATTCCCACCCAATCGTCGCCAGGCGCGTGCTGAAGGCGCGTGAAAACGGCGCAAAAATTATCGTCTGCGATCCGCGCCGCATTGAAACGGCCCGCATCGCCGACCAGCACCTTCAGCTGAAAAACGGCAGCAACATGGCCCTGGTTAACGCCTTCGGCTATGTGCTGCTGGAAGAGGAGCTGTACGATAAAAACTACGTGGCGCGCTTTACCCAGGGGCTGGACGCCTACCGAAAAATCGTCGAGAACTACGCGCCGGAGCGCGTGAAGCATCTGACGGGCGTACCGGCCCAGGAGATACGCCAGGCGATGCGCACCTTCGCCGCCGCCCCGTCGGCGACGGTGATGTGGGGAATGGGCGTGACCCAGTTTGGTCAGGCCGTCGACGTGGTGAAAGGGCTTTCCAGCCTGGCGCTGCTAACCGGCAATCTGGGCCGTCCGGCCGTCGGCGTTGGCCCGGTGCGCGGGCAGAACAACGTGCAGGGAGCCTGCGACATGGGCGTCCTGCCCAACATGTTCCCGGGCTATCAGGAGGTTACTGACCCCGCGGTCAGGCAGAAGTTTGCCGATGCGTGGGGGATTGACGCCGACCAGATGGACGCCCGCGTCGGCACCCGCATCACCGAAGTCCCGCACCTGGCCCTGGAAGGCAAAATCAAGGCCTATTACATCATGGGGGAAGACCCGCTCCAGACCGAAGCGGATTTAGGCCTGGTTCGCCGCGGCTTCGACGCGCTCGATTTTGTGGTGGTGCAGGACATCTTTATGACCAAAACGGCGGAGGTGGCGGACGTGCTGCTCCCCGCCACCTCCTGGGGCGAACACGGTGGCGTATTCACCTGCGCCGACCGCGGCTTCCAGCGCTTCGGGAAGGCCATCGACGCCCGCGGCAACGTCAAGCGCGACTGGGAAATCATCAGCCTGCTCGCCAGCGAAATGGGCTATCCGATGCGCTACGACTCTGAACGCCAGATCTGGGATGAAATGCGCGAGCTGTGCCCGCTGTTCTACGGCGTGACCTACGAGAAAATGGGCGAAATGGGCCACGTGCAGTGGCCGTGCCCTACCCTCGATCACCCCGGCACGCCCTACCTGTACAAGGACAACCGCTTCGACACCGCGAGCGGCAAGGGGCAGCTTTTCGCCGCCGAGTGGCGCGCGCCCGCGGAGATCCCGGACGCGGACTATCCGCTGGTGCTGTGCACGGTGCGCGAGGTCGGACACTACTCCTGCCGCTCGATGACCGGCAACTGCGCGGCGCTGCAAAGCCTGGCCGACGAGCCGGGACGGGTGCAGCTAAACCCTGTCGATGCGGACAACCTCGGCATTGCCGACGGCCAGCTGGTGTGGGTCCGTTCGCGCAGGGGGAAAGTCATTACCCGCGCCAGCGTCAGCGAGCGCATCAACGTCGGGGCGGTCTACATGACCTATCAGTGGTGGATCGGCGCCTGCAACGAGCTGACGCAGGATAATCTCGATCCGGTCTCCAAAACGCCGGAGACGAAATACTGCGCGGTTCGGCTCGAGGCGATTGACGATCAGCGCTGGGCGGAGGATTTCGCCGCGGCGGCCTATCAGACCATGAAGACGCGCCTGCTCGACGCGGCAAACGTCTGATAAAAAAGAGGCTCGCGCGGCGGGCCTCTTCGCGTTTTAGCCAATCAGCAGCAGGCAAGAAAGATCGTCACCGCCGTTGATTTTATCGATCGCAAAATCCATACGCGCGTCGATGGTCTGGTTGTGGAGGGTCTTTTCCGAGAAGCTGGCAATGGTTTTCATCACCGTCTGCTGCTCAAGCTCATCGTGCATGGATTTGACGCTCAGGAACGTTTTTAAATAGAAGAAATCGAGGACGATGCGGTAGAACTGCCGCATGATCGTTGCCGTCTCTTTGCCGGGGAAATAGCCGCTATACAGTTTGTAGAGCAGATAGTTGCGCAGCACGTGCGGCTCTGAAATACAGGAATCCTGACACAGCCTCTGCCACTGCTGGTTAATGCCGACGAACTTCTCGTCAATCTCCCCCGGGTCGGCCAGGCTACTAACGTCAAGATACTGCGCGATTTGCCGGTGCCCTTCCAGAACGAAGCTATCCCGGGCCGAATCGCGGGCCACGTTGGTGCCCAGAATAGATAATGCGAGGTATTTCATCGTGCTTGAGCGCGCAACGTTGTTTGCATCCAGCAGCGATTTTCCGCTCTGCAGTTCCCGAAGAAGCCCCTCATAAAATTGCTCAACCTGCTCGTACTGGCCGTGCAGGTCAAAGCCGATATGCTGCAGCATCAGGATAAGCTGCGCCAGCGCCATCAGGTTTTCTTCCACGCCCTTCGAAGGCGATTGAATCAGATTCCAGGCCATAAGGTGGATCACCTGATTGGCCTGCGGAACGGACTGGCGCTGGCCGATAAGGTTGGTTTTATGCACCGCCAGCAGCGCATCCTGCTCCTGCAGCAGCATCGCCTCAGGGTCGAACAGCACGCGCCGCACCACTTCCGGACAGGAAAGCGTCATATTTTTGCGCGTTTCGTCCTGATAGCGTGACGATAATCGCGGGTACGTCGCGCAGGTTGGCGATAGCGCCTCTTCGCCTAAATCCCTGTGCACCCTGCACAGCTTATTCTCATCGATAAAAGGACAATCTCCCTTTTCGTCCAGCCTGATTACGGAATAATTATTTTTGCCTTTCCGCTGAGGGATCAGATTATCTTTTGCGATTGCGGCTATTTCCGGGTGTGCAGACAGGACATACTTTTGATGGGTTTTCTTATCAATACTGATTGTCCAGCCGCGGCAGCAGGAAATTAAGCATTCCGGGCCTACGCATTTGAACTTACTCACGAAAATCGGTGTGGTGGTTTTATGAATTTGCATCGTTAAAGGGTCACGTATAAAAAGCAAAAATTACCATGGCCCTCACGTTTATCTATAGGCGCATAACCAGACACTCTATTTCGCTATTCACGGCATCAGCCCCTGAGCGCCGAAGCCGCTGCGCTTTTCCACCATTCGATTTAAAAAAAGCGTCAGCTCGTAGTCGCTGCGCAACCTGTATTTCTCCATGACCGCATACTTATGGGAAAAGACCGTCTTAATGCCAATTCCCAACCGCTGCGCGGTATCGGCGATCGACTGCCCCTTATGCAGTTCATCCATCACCCTCACCTGCTGGGGCGTAAGGCCCCGGTGTCGGCAGTCAAAGCACGAGGAGGGACGGCGATAAACGTCATGCAGCAGGTGTCTTGCCCATGCCTTTTCCAGCGTCTGCCGCATCTGCGCCAGCGATGCGCGCCGCGAAATAAAAAGCATATCCTCAAAGCAGGAAGGCAGCGCATCCGCGTCAGGGCACGCGTCAACGATCCCGATCGCAACCCCCTTTCGGCTTGCCAGAGAGGGCGTGAAGCAGGTAAAGCACTCGCCGGGCGCGAGGGAAAGCACCAGCATATCCGCCAGCAGAATGCCCGCAGGCGAGGAATGCGCGTCAACGCGAATCTCCCGACCTCCCTTTTGCGCAAAGAAGTCGGCCAGCAGGCGCGTGAACCCATATTGAAACAGCCCGTCGGGCTCGTTAGTCGCGATGTTGAGCATAGTCGTCGGTTCCGATCAGTTGTACTGCAGGGTCAGCATCACCACCGCGCTAATCGTCCCTGCCGTGGCGCCTCCCGTCGTCGACGCGACCATCGCCTTCATCGGCATCGTCGCCGTTCGGTCAGCGGACACGCTTTGGGAAATGGACGAGCCCGTACCCTTAAGCTGCCCGCTTGTCGCGTCGATCATCGCAATCGCCACGCTGCGCGCGGTTCCGCTGTTGATGTAGTAGTCGTTGCCCGCGGCGGGATCGGGCGTGCCGGTGAAGGTAGCCGTCACGCTGCGGGTTCCCGCCGGACACTGGGTAAACGACAGGCTAAAGGGAACCGGCGCGGACGTTGAGCCCGGCGTCACCATGTTAGCGGCGTGTATATCGCCAAGATCGATATTCACCGCTGAGCTGCCGCTGTTGAAGAGGCAGGGGGAGGCCACGATATTCCCCGTTACGCTCACGTTCACGCCGTCCGCTGACAGCGCGCTCGCGCTCATCATCGCCGCTGCCGCGGCCAAACTCGCCAGGGTTTTCATGTCATTACGCCCCCTACTGATAGGTCACATTTAGCGTCGCAGACGCATTGGCAGAACCCGGCTCCACCGCGGTGCGGGTCTGGTAATACCGCGCCGTGATGGGAAAGGACTCTTGTCCACCGGCGGCGGCCTTGAGCGCGAGCCGCGCGTTCAGCGCCAGCGGCGTACCGTTATACAAAAGCTGGACCCCGACGCCCTTCGCGACGCCGTCCGCCCCCTGCCCGGTCAGGGCCAGAACGCTGGTATTGGCGATATCCGGATTCTGAATGCCGCTCAGGGTGACGTTCACGTTGGCGCCCGCATCGCAGTTCAGCCCGAGATTTTGCGTATTTTTCGCACCGGCTGGCGTCGTCCCTACCGTTGAACCAAACGTCGAGGCGGAAATATCCCCTATCGGAAAGGTCAGGCGGGGCGTGGTCATGGTGCAGGCCACCACGTTAATCACGCCGTCGGTTATCCGCGTCGTCAGGGCATCGCGAAACGCGCCGTCGGCGCCCTGAAGCGTCACCACGCCGACCACGCCGGGCGTTAGCGCGCCCGAGGCGACCGGCCCGGTGACCACCAGCTCAATTTTTCCGCCCCACCATTCGACGTAAGAGGTCTGCGGGCTGTAGGCGAACGTATAGGCCGGGTTTTCAAAGTAATTGCCGGATGAAAAGCGAATCCCTATCCCGGCAACGTTGGTGTTATAGACGTGGCTGCCGTAGGCGCTCGGCGTCGCGCTGAGGTAGCGCATGCTGAACCCGAGCGTTAAGGGGCTTGTGCACTCCGTCAGGTACGATTTGGTTGACGTCGCCGCGCGCGAAAAGATCACCGTGCCGACGGGCACGTCCCGCTGCACCGTCAGGGTCCCGACGGACAGCGTGGACTCCTGAGGCACAATGGTGTTACAGGTTCCGGCCTGCGCGGAATGCCATCCCGACGCGACGCAGAGCAGAACGCTTAAGAGTAGTGTTCTCATGATTGATTCCCTAAACGCAATTGACGTTAACTTCGGCTATGCCGTCCAGGCGTGACCGCGCGGGCAAAACGTACGGCGCGCGGCACTGCTGCCCCGCCTTCGCGCCCCACGTTACGAATAACGTGCCCTGCGTCTGCAGACCGGCGAGGTACACCTGGCCGTTGTCGCCGACGATGCCGCCGTTTTCGCCCCCCTTCATCTGCGCGGCGATGGCGCCAAAAGGAACGAACTGGCCGCGATGGATAATGCTCATCAGCACCCGCTGCCCGACCTTTGCCAGATACTCGGCCTTCACCACCGCGCCGCGCGTCGGTATTACCGTCCGGGTGGTCATCTCCAGCTCGACGTCGCCCGGCATCGTTTCCGGCGCGAGCGAAAGATCGTTTGTCCGGTAGTTCGACAGATTGCTGACGGCCGTATACCCCCGATAGTCCGTTCTGACGCCGGGCTGGTTGCGAATATCCACGTCGTGAGCGCCGGGCGCTTTCACCAGCGCGTTGGTCTCGCCCAGCGGCTGGGAGAACGTCACGCCATCCTCGTGAAGCAGAACGCCGCCCTGCAGGCCATAGTTCAAACGCTGACCGTTCTGGTCGTACCCGTAGCCCGTCGTGGCCTCGCCGTAGGTGCCCTTGTAGTCCGCGCTCAGGTTGCCGGTTGCGCCCGCGCCGCGGGTGCCGTAGCCCTGCTGCGCGCTCCAGCTTAACGCCCTGTTCTCCAGCGCCACGCCGTTCAGGCCGACGCTGTGGGTCGCGCCGCCATTCCTGCTGGCGGTCAGGCCGTAGCTGGCCCACGTCTGCGGCAGGAATTTATCCAGCGGCACGCTGAGGTTAAAGGCCAGCAGCCGATCGCTGTCGCCTTTCGTCTGGCTCCCCTCACCGCCCGCGCTGGCGTTTTGGCTGTAGGTCCAGGTGAGCCCGTAGCTCATGCCGCGCCAGGCGTTGTTATAGCCAAGGCTGTAGGACGCCGTAGACCTGCCCCCGTCCCAGTACGCGTCCCGCGCCGCGCTGACCATCAGCGCGCCCGCGTCGTCGCCCAGCGTCTGGCCTATCGTCACTTCTACCCGGTTCTTGCGCTGCTCCTGCGGCGCGCTGCCGTCGCCGTAGGCATCCAGAACCTCCTGCATGCTGTAAAAGCCGCGGGAAGAAAAGCGATACCCCGCAACGGTCAATTGCGTTCCGCTCGCCGCCCCGGTTTTGCTGTAGCGAACGCGCCAGGACTGGCCGCCAGACTTTCCGCCGTCGGGCAGCGCCGACCAGCCCTGGGTCACGTCGGCCGAGAACGCGCCGGCCTCCCCCAAGTTCTTGCCGAGGCCCAGCGCGAGCGCCCGATAGTGGCCCGACGACTGCGCGCCGCCGTAGGCGGTGACGCCCTGCGGCAGGCCGTAGATCCCCGAGGCCTGGGCAAACGCGGCCTTATCGACGCTGCTGTTCCAGGAACGGTACTGCCCGCCGGTGAGCGCATATTTTCCGCGCCCTTCCCGCTGCAGCACCGGCAGCGAGGCGTACGGCAGCGTAAAGCGCTGCTCGCTGCCGTCGGCTTCCAGAACGGTGACGTCCAGATCGCCCGCGCCGCCCGTGGGATACATATCCGTAATCTCAAACGCGCCCGGCGCGACAAACGTCTGGTAGATCTGATAGCCGTTTTGCCGCACGGTGACCTGCGCGTTGGTGCGGGCAATGCCCCGCACGACGGGAGCGTATCCTTTCAGCGAATCGGGCAGCATGTCCTCATCGGACGCCAGCTGCACGCCGCGAAACGGCACGCTGTCAAAAACGTCAGCGGGGGCGGAGCTGTCCCCGAGAGTCAGCTGCGCCTGAAGAGGGATGATGGCGCGCTGGGCATAGCTGTAGACCGTATCCCATGCGTTCTGCCCGTCATCACCGCGCGTCCAGGTCGAATAGCTGCGCAGCCGCCAGGGTCCGACGTTGATCCCCTGGCGCAGGTTGGCGTACTGGCTCCGGCTGCCGGAGCTCTCACCGGCATGTGACAAGGCGTTAGCCCCGTTCAGGCTGTAGTTCAGCATGGCCGCCGTGATGCCCTCGTCCCACAGTTCAGGAGAAACCTCGCCCCGGGCGGGCAGCGAGACCGCGGCCTGGGGAATGCTTAAGACCAGCCGCTGCGCGCCAAACTGAAAATCGGCGCGGGCGTCAGGGATCGCCTCGAGGCTGGCACAGGGGCTATTGGCCTTCTCGATCTGCGGAAACAGCGCGGTTTTAACGCCCCACGCCTTCAGCTGCACCACGCTCAGGCACGGCTGGAGCCGATCGGCACCGTCCTGGATAAACACGACGTCGCGGGTCTCCACCTGCCGTTCGTTAAGAATGATGTCAACGTGGTATGTCCCCGGCGCCTGTGAACCCGACTCAAAGGCCGATAAATCGGCTTTGCCCATCCCCGGGTTATCCAGCTCGACCAGCTCGGCGTTAAACGTTTCCCGCGCGCTGGCGTCAGGCGCAGCGGCCAGCGCAAGGGCGATATAACACGCCAGGCGCGCGGGCTGCCGCGTATCAATTTTCGTTGCCATCTTTCTTAACCTGACCGGTAGCCGCCGTGTCCCGTGCGCTAACGCTACAGGCTGGCGTGATGCGACGGTCCTGGACTCCCGTAGTCGTTAATTAATTTGAAGGTAATCTGCCCGCGTCCGCTGCCCGCCGGCAGCGCAAACGTCGCCGCCGCGCCGGGCAGAGCCCACGAGACGTCGTCCAGCTTTACTCCGCCCACGCTGATTTCATTGAAGTTCATCACGTACTGCGACGGGTTCGTCACCTGAAGGCGATCGCCATTGCGCGACCACACCAGCCTGTCCGCCTGCTCTTCGGGCATCGCGGCGCTCAGGCTCGCAGGACGATAGATAAGCTTGATGCGCGTTTTAACCGCAATCTGTAACGTGTTCACCTGCGTCGTCGCCGAAGGTATCGATTTAATATTCAGCCAGAACAGGCTCTCTTTATTCTGCGGCAGCGTGCCCGACAGCAAAATTCGCTCGATATTTTTTTGTCCGGCGTCCAGCCGATACAGCGGCGGCGTGACGATAAAGGGAGCCTTAGCGCCATTTCCCTCCGGCGACTCAACCCACGACTGAATTAAATACGGCGTTTTATCGATGTTATTTACGTCGATCGTTGCCTCTTTATTCGCGCCGGCGAAAATAACCCGCGTGCCGCCAATCACCACCCCGGCGTGAACAACCGACAGCGAGGCCATGAAAAGCGCCGCGGTTAAAAGGGTTCTATTACTTACTTTCATTATTCATCTCTAAAAGAGGGCTCAGTCAGGCCCCTGCTGACAGGCTGGCGGCACGGAAAAGGCGCGTTTAGTTATAAACCACCGAGAAGTTGGCCACGGAATTAGCGGGCCCCGCCGTCACCGACAGCGCCGTTGAAATATATTGCGCGTAAAAGTTAAGGGTATTATCCGCCGTGCTGCTCAGGGAATAGGCGTAGCTATTGCTGCCGTGCAGCGGCAGATCGACCTTGTCTGCGGTCATCAGGTTGATGGCAACGCCCGTTGCCGCCCCCTGGACCGAGGAGTCAATGGCCAGCAGGTTAGCGTTGCTGCCGTCCGGTGAGCCGTCGAACCGCACTTTGGCGGTGTTTACCGCGACCGGGCAGTTTTTCAGCACAATAGCGAACTGGGTGGCGGGCGTCCGCGAACCGGCTGCGGTAAAGTCGTTTTTGTAGTAATCCCCTAATACCACCACCTGATTCTGAGACGCCACGGCGACATCGCACGCCGAGTCCAGAATATTCCCGGAAAAATTAACCGTGCCCGCCGCGGCGAACGCGCCGGAGGCCGTTAATGTCAGGCACGCTGCGGCCAAAGCCTTATTAATCTTCATTATTTAATTATCTCTTCGCTTATTTATTCAAAATCATCACGCAGCAGAAACCGATAAAAGAACGATAGGCTCATTCTTTTATGACTCATTTTTTAATTGCGTAATCCATCAACTGGTCAAAATTTATATAATCACCTTCGCGAAAACAACTGATTTATGGTCTAGCTGTAGACCGCCATTTAACGAAAGAGCAACATTTTCTGCGTGGTTAAATTTATTGATTGGGTACATAGGTCTATTATTAGACCCAATGCCTTTATGATGAATTTCAGCGAGTTATATTTTTTACCGCATTGGGTCTATTTTTAGACTGCGGCAAACCATTCCCTGAATGATTAATTTTTAAGATAATTCTCTAGGCGATACGAAAAACGATCGCACCTGTAATATGAGGTATCTTATGAATACGCGCCTGGCCGCACCGCCGAACCGTTCCACGTCATCCGTTATTGAATTAAAGCCTTTAAATCATATTGAGAAGCTCGTTTCGCTGATTCTCCCTGGCGCAGAGAGAACGGTGCTCGGTCGGGGAGACGTTGTCCATTATTTCAAAGACGACGTTCGTCAGTGCTTCTTACTTTTACAGGGCAGCGTGGCGCTTCACCGCCGCGGCGACGGTATTGTCTTAAACTCTGAATCTGCGCCGTTTATTTTAGGCGTTAGCAGTCAATTCTCATCAGAGCACCTGTACGTTCGCGCCCTGGAAACATCAGAAATAGCCCGCGTACCGCTGGAGGCGTTTAATCAGATTATTGCGCAGCAGGATCTCTGGGAGCATTTTTCGAAGCTGCTGATCTATACCGCCTCGCGCGTGTATGAGCACTGCGCGAAAATATCGCAAATGTCGGCCTACGACATCATTCGCTTTCAGCTGGTTGAGCTGATGCAGGAAACGGAAACTATCCGCAACAATATTACGGCGGCGGCGTATATCAAAAGCCGTACCTATCTCTCACGCAGCGGAATTATGCGTATTTTGTCCGAGCTGCGTACCGGAAAGTACATCACGATGGAGCGCGGGGTGCTGCTGGACGTTCATCATTTGCCACGAAAATACTGACGGCGGGACGTGCCTGCAAATGAGAGTAACGCTATAATTAAAGAGGTCATTTTTTAGGTCATTGACGATGTCTTCTTCCGAAAATCCTCACCGCGGTTCCCCCTACGCGCAAGCGCTTATCAGCCACCTGCTGCCCCACTGCACGCCGCGCAAAGCCGCCCGCGGGGAACAGCTGGATTTCCAGGTTAACGGCCAGGGAATGTGCTATTTACTGCTGGAAGGCACGGTTGCCCTCTATCGCAGAAGCGACACGATGATGTTGTCGACCGCGCGCGCCCCCGCCGTATTTGGCATCGCCAACCTGACGGATATTTACTTCGACGATTACTTTAAAACCGTCACCCCCTGCACGATTTGCGTTATTCCCGCTGAGCGCGTGCACGAGATTATCAATGAGAAATCGCTGTGGGACCTTTTCTCAAAGCAGCTGATGTTCGTATACAGCCGATTGTACAAAAATATCATGCCCCAGGGCGCGCCAACCTCCTACGAGATGATCCGTCAGCAGCTGCTTAAGCTGATGGACGAAGATGAACACTATCGGGCGAACATCACGGCCGAGCGCTATATCAGAGAGAAAACCCAGCTTTCGCGCAGCGGCGTAATGCGCATCTTGGCGGATCTGCGCACCGGGGGATTCATCGACATTGAGGACGGAAAGCTGATCAAGATTAACAAGCTTCCCGCAAGATACTGAACGTCAGAGACAAAAAAGGCCGCAAACGCGGCCTTTTTCTCAGGGTCAATGGACGTGAACGCCCAACCGCCAGGCAAAGTAAATCTCTTCTTTAAGCTCGTTAGAAGAGAGCGCGAGCAGATCGGCAAACTCAAGCTCAAGCTGTTTCAGCTTTTTCAGGTACTGAGCCGGAGAGAGGTTGCTCTTGTCGCGACGTAAATATTCAATGGCCAGCTGGGTTGGGGTTATATCGGTATCCATAATGTCCTCGGTGTTAGTACAAAACGTCGCCAGTATATCACACTTTGCTGACGATTTTTTGACCAGAGGCAAAATAGCGTAGAACGTTACACCACCGCCGTCGTCAGCCGCGACGAGCAGCAGAGCCGTTCCTGCTCGTCGAGAATGTCGATTTGCCAGACCTGATGGCGACTGCCGGCGTGGAGCGCGCGGCAGATGCCCCGCACGCGCCCGCTGCGCACCGAGCGGAGGTGGTTGGCATTCACCTCCAGCCCGACGACCTTCTGTTCCCCTTCGGTGCATAGATACCCCGCCACCGACCCCAGCGTTTCGGCCAGCACCACCGACGCCCCGCCGTGCAGCAGGCCAAACGGCTGATGGGTACGGCTATCAACGGGCATGGTGGCTTCCAGTTCGTTCTCGCCGATGCGGGTAAACTGGATATCCAGCAGGCCGACCATGTTCTCTTTGCCCATCGCATTGAGCGCCTCAAGCGTCACCGAGCGTTTCCAGATCATCCGATAATCTCCAGTAAAGCCTGTAGAGGGTGGCGCACGCCGTTGCCTTCAACGCGCTTCACCTGGCTGCGGCAGGAATAGCCGGTCGCCAGACAGCGGTTTCGCGGCAGGCGCTGCATCGCCTGATGCCATGACAGCTCGTAGATGCCGAGCGAGCTGGCGTGATTTTTCACTTCATGTCCGTAGGTTCCCGCCATGCCGCAGCAGCCGACGCTGACGTTCTCCAGCTTCGCGCCAACGCGCGCGAAAATCGATGACCACTGCGCGGGCGCGCCCGGCAGCGCCGTCAGCTCGGTGCAGTGGCCGAACAGGTACCAGGGTTCGCCGCTGATATCCGCGCGGGTCGAATCCTGCAGCACCGAAGGCAGCCATTCGTGGACCAGCATCACGTGGAAATCCCCGCGCTGTTCGCCGAGCGTCTGCCTGTACTCGTCGCGATAGCACAGCACCAGCGCCGGATCGACACCCACCATCGGCATGCCGAGCTGCGCCACACGGTTAAGGAACTCCGCGGTTTTACGCGCGGTTTTGGCGAAGCGGGTCAGGAAGCCTTTAATGTGCTGCGCTTTGCCGTTGGGCGAAAACGGCAGCACAACCGGCTGATAGCCCAGCTTTTCCGCGAGGCGTATAAAATCGGCCACCACCTGCGCATCGTAATAGCTGGTAAACGGATCCTGCACCACCAGCACCACGCGGGACTTCTGCTCCGGCGTGAGCGCCTCAAGCTGTTCCAGGGTCATGTTCGCCGAGCGGTGCCCCACCAGCTGGCGCTGGAGCGACGGCGCTGAGAGCAGCGGCAAATCCACCATCCCAATGTGCTTTTCGGACAGCTTGCGCACCAGGGGCTGGTTAATAAAGAAGTTGAAGGTCTTCGGCGCGCGCGCCATCAGCGGGGCGTAGCTTTCCACCGTCGCCACCAGATGATCGCGCATCGGGCGCAGATAGCGCGTGTGGTAAAGCTGGAGGAAGCGGGAGCGGAACTCCGGCACGTCGATTTTAATCGGGCACTGGGTCGAGCAGGCTTTACAGGCCAGGCAGCCGGACATCGCCTCTTTCACCTCGTGGGAAAAGTCGTATTCCCCTTTGTTCGCGTGCCAGCTGTTGCGGGTGCGCTCGATAAGCGAGCGCAGGCTGGCGCGTTTTTCCGGCAGATCTTTTTCAAGCTTCAGCGGATCGACCCCGCGGTCGGCCAGCAGGCGCAGCCACTCGCGCACCAGCGTCGCGCGGCCTTTCGGGGAGTGAATGCGGTTGCTGGTGATTTTCATCGACGGGCACATCGGGCTGTTCACGTCGAAGTTAAAGCACAGGCCGTTGCCGTTGCACTCCATCGCGCCGCGCCAGGCGCCGCGCACGGCAACCGGGATCTGACGGTCGTACGTGCCGCGCTTGACCGCATCGACCTGCATCATCGGTGCGTCCACCCCTTCCGGCGGACAAATTTTTCCGGGGTTGAGGCGGTTATCCGGATCGAATGCCGCCTTCACCTTGCGCAGTTCGCCGTAAAGCTGTTCGCCGAAGAACGCCGGGCTGTACTCCGCGCGGAAGCCTTTACCGTGCTCGCCCCACAGCAGGCCGCCGTACTTCGCCGTCAGGGCGACAACCTCGTCGGAGATCTGCTTCATCAGGATCTCCTGCTGCGGGTCGCACATGTCCAGCGCCGGGCGCACGTGCAGGACGCCCGCGTCAACGTGGCCGAACATGCCGTAGCTCAGGCCGTGGTTGTCCAGCAGCGCGCGAAACTCAACGATATAGTCCGCCAGATGCTCGGGCGGCACGCAGGTATCTTCGGCAAACGGAATCGGCTTGGCGGCCCCTTTGGCATTCCCCAGCAGGCCAACCGCTTTTTTACGCATCGCGTAGATACGCTCAATGCCGGAAAGTTCGTTACACTGCTGCCAGCCGATTACCCCGCCCTCGCTGCTGGCGATAAGCGCGTCGAGGCGCTGGCAGAGCGTGGTGACCTGCTCGTCAATCAGCGCTTCGTCATCACCGGCGAACTCCACGATGTTGAGGCCGAGCATCTCGCTGTCCGGCACGTCAGCAATCAGCTCGCTCACCGAATGCCAGACGATGTCTTCCCGCGCCAGGTTCAGCACTTTGGAGTCGACGGTTTCCACCGACAGCGCCCGCGCCTCCACCATAAACGGCGCGTTGCGCAGCGCGGAATCAAAGGAGTTGTATTTGACGTTCACCAGGCGACGCACCTTCGGCAGTCGGGTAATGTCCAGACGCGCCTCGGTAATAAACGCCAGCGTGCCTTCGGAACCGGTCAGCACGCGGGTCAGGTCAAACTGGCTCAGATCGTCGTTAAACACGTGGCGCAGATCGTAGCCCGTCAGGAAGCGGTTCAGCTTCGGGAATTTATCGAGGATCAGCTGTCGGTTGTCGCGGCAGCGCTCCAGCACGGTGCGGTAGATGCGCCCGGTCACGGTGCTCTCCTGCGCCAGCGTTTCCGCCAGCGCCACCGGCATTGGCCGGGTATCAAGAATATCGCCTCCCAGCAGCACGGCGCGCACGCCCATCACGTGGTCGGAGGTTTTGCCGTAGACCAGCGATCCCTGGCCGGAAGCGTCGGTGTTGATCATCCCGCCGAGCGTGGCGCGGTTGCTGGTCGACAGCTCCGGCGCGAAAAAGTAGCCGTAGGGTTTTAAAAACTGGTTGAGCTGGTCTTTAATGACGCCCGCCTCGACGCGCACCCACCCTTCTTCCGGGTTGATTTCGATGATGCGGTTCATATAGCGGGACATGTCAACGATAATGCCCTGGTTCAGCGCCTGCCCGTTGGTGCCCGTGCCGCCGCCGCGCGGCGTGAAGATTAAAGAGGTAAAGCGCTCCTGCGACGCCAGGCGAGCAATCAGCGCGACGTCCGCCGTCGAGCGGGGAAAGACCACCGCGTCCGGAAGCAGCTGGTAAATACTGTTGTCGGTCGCCATCGTCAGCCGGTCGGCGTAGCTCGTGGCGGTATCACCTGTAAAACCCTGTTGCTCCAGCGCCTGCAAAAAATTAAGCACCAGCTGAACGACGCCGGGTGCTTGAGAAATTTGTGGGATCATGACCGTCGACCCTAATTAGAGGTGTGAAATCGTTTGCGTTGTGTCACAACTTTTTATCACATTTTTTTCGTATGTGCTTAGCTGAATTACAGGCACAATCCGCCTGTCAAAAATAGCCGCTATCACCAATGATGAGAGATAAGTGGCTCTGGTTTCCGCCAGCCGTTCTGGCGTTTATTAAGGAAAGATGCTTTTATGGTCAATCTTCGTCAGCCCAGGGACGTTGCGCAGATATTGCTGTCGGTGCTGTTTCTGGCCCTCATGATTATTGCATGTCTGTGGATTGTTCAGCCTTTTATTCTCGGATTCGCGTGGGCGGGCACGGTGGTGGTGGCCACATGGCCGCTGTTGCTCCGCCTGCAGAAGCTGCTCTTTGGTCGCCGCGGCCCTGCGGTGCTGGTCATGACGCTGCTGCTGTTCCTGCTCTTTATTATCCCTATCGCCCTGCTGATCAACAGCCTCGTTGACTCCAGCGGCCCGGTAATTCGCGCGGTCACCAGCGGCGATCTGACGCTGCCGGATCTGGCCTGGCTTAACGGCATCCCGGTCATTGGCGCCAAGCTTTACAGCGGCTGGCACAGCCTGCTGGAGATGGGCGGCAGCGCGATCATGGCAAAAGTGCGGCCATACATTGGCACTACCACCACCTGGTTTGTCGGCCAGGCGGCGCACATTGGGCGCTTTATGATGCACTGTGCGCTGATGCTGGTCTTTAGCGCCCTGCTGTACTGGCGCGGCGAGCGGGTGGCACTGGGCGTTCGCCACTTTGCCAGCCGTCTTGCGGGCCAGCGCGGCGACGCGGCCGTTCTGCTGGCCGCGCAGGCCGTTCGCGCCGTCGCGCTCGGCGTGGTGGTAACCGCGCTGGCGCAGGCCGTGCTGGGCGGAATTGGCCTGGCGATCTCCGGCGTGCCTTATGCGACCGTCTTTACCGTCATCATGCTGATGACCTGCCTGGCGCAGCTGGGGCCGCTGCTGGTGCTGGTTCCGTGCATCATCTGGCTGTACTGGACGGGGGATACAACGTGGGGAACGGTGCTGCTGGTCTGGAGCTGCGTTGTCGGCACGATGGATAACGTGATTCGCCCGATACTGATCCGCATGGGTGCCGACCTGCCGCTGATCCTCATCCTCTCCGGCGTTATCGGCGGGCTGATTGCCTTCGGCATGATTGGCCTGTTTATCGGCCCGGTACTGCTGGCCGTGACCTGGCGCCTGTTCTCGGCGTGGGTGCACGAAGTGCCGCCTCCGGGGACGGAACCTGACGTCATTCTTAGCGAGCTGGAAGCGCTGGAAGACCAGAACAAACAATAAGCGTTTTGCCGGGTGGGCGTGCTCGCCCGGCTATTTCACCCAAAATACATAAGCCTCGCTAAACAATATATTCTCTCACCACTGGTCCGACCCGCTATTTCAGCCACATAATCACACATGCACGCCATAAATCTTTACGTCTCTTTAACTATTGAGACGAATCTGATCGACGCAAAAAGTTGAGATGCCTACTATTAGTACACGGTTATAAATCAACATCTTGATTTATAAGCATGGAAATCCCCTGAGTGAAACAACGAATTGCTGTGTGTAGTCTTTGCCCATCTCCCACGATGGGCTTTTTTTTATTTAAAAATCGCCTATCGGCTGCTTCTCATTCCTTTTAACGAACCCTGTAATCATTAAAACCTGGCATATACCCTCATCCCATTCACCAACTAAATCATTGATTTAAATGAATTTGGTGTTATGGTTTTTTCACAAAAGGAGGGGGTATGTATCACAAACCTGTCAGGTTCGATCCCATAAAGCCGGGGGGATTACGCCTTTTAACACTGGGTGAAATTAACCTCGCCAGTTCGCTCTTTGATTTCAGCATTCACTACAGTCAGGTATGGATCCACAGAGGAAGCTACCTTCCTCTGAACCTGCAGGACAATCTCACCGCTATGACGCCAAACGGAGAAGTCTGGTTTCAGGAAGGTATTTATGAAGACGATTTTTCGATGCCGCTGCGAGACAGGGTGGGACAACAGCATTTGTTTCTTCATGAAATGATGCATGTGTGGCAGAAACAAAGGGGTATGTGGGTTAAAGCCAGGGGTACTTTCTCATGGGCCGCCGACTATTCATACTGCTTAGATAAGTGCTGTCTCGCTGATTACTCAATGGAACAGCAGGCCTGTATCGTAAGCGATTACTGGTTATTAAAGACCTATGGTTTTTATCAAAACCGTTATTTGATTAAGCTTAAAGACTATAACCCTTCCCTGCATGACGGTACTTTATTGGATGACTACAGGCGAGTGTTAGGAAATTTCCCATCATGAAGAGAAGTTTATCATTAGTAATACTCTTACTTACCGGTTGCCCTATGGGTGAATATTTAGGTGCCGGGGCATGGAGGCCTATTTATATAAACGGCAGCAACATCTGCTTTACTGTAAAAAAAGATGATGAATTACGTCGTTATTCGCTGGCCGAAAACGGGCGCAACTACAAGAAGCTGATTGGAGAAGAAGGGGTTAGTTTATTTTATCCCAATACCTGTTTCACTCTTCGCCTTGAGAAAGGCGTTATTTATGCTGCCACCTATACGATCGAGAATACTCATTACGCATACTCTTTTATTATTGACAATGAAGGGAATACGGTAGACTTAAGGAGATAGTGCAATGTCCCTACCCGCTTATATGTTTTTATATGACGAAAATGGAATGTTAGTGAGTGGCGCATGCTCAACACCAGGCAGGCTGGGGGGCGTCGAAATTATGAGTAGTAGTTTTGGTGTTGCCCAACCTGTAGATAGCCACACGGGAAGTATGACAGGGACTCGACAGCATCACCCTCTCGTTCTCCATAAGTACATTGATAAAATAAGCCCGTACCTAGCCGCATGCGTATGTGAAGGTCGCAGACTGCAAAAAGCCGTCATTAGATTCTACGAAATTAACGATGCCGGAATTGAACGCGAACTTTACCGAATCACTCTTGAAGGCGTTGTTATTATGAGCGTAAACGCGAACCACAGCTACATTCCAGGCTCTCACTCAGCCAATATGCTTGAAACAGTGTCCATCCGTTTCAGAGGCATCGAGTGGCTCTATCTGGATGGCGTAATCAAATATAGTGATTCCTGGCTTAGAAAACAGGAACAGTAAAACATTAAACATGCGATACGATTTCCTAGAAAAATGAAAAGGGGGAGAGCCTGCGCCCATCCCCCTTCAATTGGATAATTATTTAACGTTACTTATTCAGCTCTGCCAGGCTCAGCCAGGTTTGCACCACGGTGTCCGGGTTCAGGGAGAGGCTATCGATGCCCTCTTCCATCAGCCAGGCGGCAAAGTCTTCGTGGTCAGACGGACCCTGACCGCAAATCCCGACGTATTTCCCCTGCTTCTTCGCCGCGCGAATAGCCATTGAGAGCAGCGCCTTCACCGCCTCGTTGCGCTCGTCGAACAGCTCGGAGACCACGCCGGAGTCGCGGTCCAGGCCCAGCGCCAGCTGCGTCATGTCGTTGGAGCCGATAGAGAAGCCGTCGAAGTGCTCAAGGAACTGGTCCGCCAGCAGGGCGTTGGACGGGATTTCGCACATCATGATGATCTTCAGCCCGTTCTCGCCGCGCTTAAGCCCCTGACGCGCCAGCTCGTCAACCACCGCTTTCGCCTGATCCACGGTACGCACGAACGGCACCATGATTTCAACGTTGGTCAGCCCCATGTCGTTGCGCACGCGCTTCACCGCCTCGCACTCCAGCGCGAAGCAGTCGCGGAAGCTGTCGGACACGTAGCGTCCGGCGCCGCGGAAGCCCAGCATCGGGTTCTCTTCTTCCGGCTCGTAGCGCTCGCCGCCGATCAGGTTTGCGTATTCGTTAGACTTAAAGTCCGACAGGCGCACGATAACGCGTTTCGGGTAGAACGCCGCGCCCAGCGTCGCAATTCCCTCCGTCAGGCGACCGACGTAGAACTCTTTCGGCGAGTCGTGGCCCTTCATCATCTCGCGGATTTCGTTCTGCAGCGCGGCGTCCTGGTCGTCAAACTCCAGCAGCGCGCGCGGGTGAACGCCAATCATGCGGTTGATGATGAACTCCAGACGCGCCAGCCCAACGCCCTCGTTCGGCAGGCAGGCAAAGTCAAACGCGCGATCCGGGTTGCCGACGTTCATCATGATCTTCAGCGGCAGGTCCGGCATGGTATCGACGCTGGAGCTTTTCACGCTGAAGTCGAGAATATCGGCATACACGTAGCCGGTGTCGCCTTCCGCGCAGGAGACGGTCACCTTCTCATCGTCCTTCATGCGCTCGGTCGCATCGCCGCAGCCAACCACCGCCGGAATGCCCAGCTCGCGGGCGATGATCGCCGCGTGGCAGGTACGCCCGCCGCGGTTGGTGACGATAGCGGCCGCCTTCTTCATGATCGGTTCCCAGTCCGGGTCGGTCATGTCGGTCACCAGCACGTCGCCCGGCTGGATGCGGTTCATTTCGCTGATATCGTGGATCACTTTCACCGGGCCCGCGCCGATGCGGTGGCCGATTGCGCGGCCTTCGGCAACGATTTTACCCTGCGCGTGCAGCGTATAGCGCTCCATCACCTGCCCGCGCGAGCGAACGGTTTCCGGGCGCGCCTGCACGATGAACAGCTTGCCGGTGTGGCCGTCTTTCGCCCATTCGATGTCCATCGGACGGCCGTAGTGTTTCTCAATCTGCACCGCCTGCTTCGCCAGCTCTTCCACCTCGGCGTCGGTCAGCGAGAAGCGGTCGCGCTGCTCCTGCGGCACGTCTTCAATCTTCACCTGCTTGCCATGCTCCTGGGTCGGGGCATAGATCATGCGGATTTTTTTCGAGCCCATGGTGCGGCGAACTACCGCCGGTCGGCTAGCCGCAAGCGTTGGCTTGTGAACGTAAAATTCGTCAGGGTTTACCGCGCCCTGCACCACCATTTCGCCCAGCCCCCACGCGGAGGTGATAAACACCACCTGGTCGAAGCCGGATTCGGTATCAATCGAGAACATCACGCCGGAGGAGCCCACGTCGGAGCGCACCATGCGCTGCACGCCCGCAGAAAGCGCGACGCCGCGGTGATCATAGCCCTGGTGCACGCGATAGGAGATGGCGCGGTCGTTGAACAGGGAAGCAAACACGTGCTTCACCGCCACCAGCACCGCGTCGTAGCCCTGAACGTTGAGGAACGTTTCCTGCTGACCGGCGAAGGAGGCGTCCGGCATGTCTTCCGCAGTGGCGGAAGAACGCACGGCAAACGAGGCCTGCGCGTCGTCCGCGGAGAGCTGGTTGTAAGCATCGTGAATGGCTTTTTCCAGTTCCGGCTGGAAAGGTGTGTCGATAATCCACTGGCGGATTTGCGACCCGGCTTTGGCAAGCGCGGTGACGTCATCAATATCCGTTTTATCCAGCAGGTCGTAAATGCGCTGGTTTACGCCGCTCTGGTCTAAAAACAGGTTAAACGCATCGGCAGTTGTGGCAAACCCGTTCGGTACGGAAACGCCCATACCCGACAGATTTGTAATCATTTCACCCAGGGAGGCATTTTTGCCCCCAACTCTGTCTACATCATTCATGCCGAGTTGGTTATACCAAAGCACCAGCGGTGACGAGCCATTGTTGGACATCGAAACAATCCTTTTGTGATATTTGATCGGAGTAAGAAACACCTGACTACGTATTTATACTGGCATATTTATTTCCGCTAAAAAAACGGTGAATCGTGTAAGCAATTTAAATTTTCAACTTTTCGGACAGATTCCCATCACCCGCTAACCCGATGATTCCTATAGATTCGGGCAAAAACCACAAAAATAAAGCCGCTATTCGAAAAATGAAATCCACTTTTCAGGAAAATCAAAAACACCGTTTCACTTATAATTATGAGAAGTTCCTTGCTGTCGAAATTACTTTTTTAATTTATGCTTTCAGGCAATTAGGTACGCTATTCAGGGTGAATAAAATGGATAATGCTGTCGATCGCCACGTTTTTTATATTTCTGATGGTACGGCGATCACCGCCGAAGTGCTGGGGCACGCGGTGATGTCGCAGTTTCCGGTTTCGATTAACAGCATCACGCTGCCGTTCGTGGAAAATGAGAGCCGCGCCCGGGCCGTAAAGGACCAGATCGACGCCATCTTTCAGCAGACCGGCGTGCGCCCGCTGGTCTTCTACTCCATTGTTATTCCCGAAATTCGCGACATCATTCTGCAAAGTGAAGGCTTTTGTCAGGATATCGTGCAGGCGCTGGTCGCTCCGCTTCAGAGCGAGCTGAAGCTCGACCCGACGCCGATTGCGCACCGAACCCACGGTCTGAACCCCGGCAACCTGATTAAGTACGACGCCCGCATCGCCGCCATTGACTACACCCTGGCCCACGATGACGGCATTTCAATGCGCAACCTCGATCAGGCGCAGGTGATTTTGCTCGGCGTCTCGCGCTGCGGAAAAACCCCCACCAGCCTCTACCTGGCGATGCAGTTTGGCATCCGCGCGGCCAATTACCCCTTTATTGCTGACGACATGGATAACCTCGTTCTGCCCGCCGCGCTTAAGCCGCTGCAGCACAAGCTTTTTGGCCTGACCATCAACCCGGAGCGGCTGGCCGCCATCCGCGAAGAGCGGCGCGAGAACAGCCGCTATGCCTCCATGCGCCAGTGCCGAATGGAAGTGTCAGAAGTCGAGGCGCTGTACCGCAAGAACCAGATCCCGTGGCTGAACAGCACCAACTATTCCGTGGAAGAAATTGCCACCAAAATCCTCGACATCATGGGGCTGAATCGCCGCATGTACTAATATGCTAGTACATTAATTACATTTCAGGTATCATGATGCGCATCGTCGGGGCACGTTCGCCCCGAACTTGAAATCAGCAGGGATTGGTTTAATGTGATGCCCATCACTTCCCGGTAGTCTGCCGATGAAGCAAAAAATTTCTGAGATATCCCATGAATAAAACCGACGAACTCCGCACGGCGCGCATTGATAGCCTGGTCACACCGGCCGAACTGGCGCAGCGGCACCCCGTATCCACTGAGGTGGCGGAACACGTGACGGCCTCCCGCCGCCGCATTGAAAAAATCCTCAACGGCGAAGACAAGCGTCTTCTGGTCGTCATCGGGCCCTGCTCCATCCACGATCTGGATGCGGCAATGGACTACGCGAAACGCCTTCAGGGCCTGAGCGAAAAGCACCAGGATCGCCTTGAGATCGTTATGCGCACCTATTTTGAAAAGCCGCGCACCGTCGTGGGCTGGAAAGGGCTGATTTCCGATCCAGACCTCAACGGCAGCTACCGCGTGAATCACGGCATTGAGCTGGCGCGCAAGCTGCTGCTGCAGGTTAACGAGCTGGGCGTTCCAACCGCCACCGAGTTCCTGGATATGGTGACCGGACAGTTTATCGCCGATCTCATCAGCTGGGGCGCGATTGGCGCACGCACCACCGAAAGCCAGATCCACCGCGAGATGGCCTCGGCCCTCTCCTGCCCGGTCGGCTTTAAAAACGGCACCGACGGCAATACGCGCATTGCGGTGGACGCCATTCGCGCGGCGCGCGCAAGCCACATGTTCCTCTCCCCGGACAAGAGCGGGCAGATGACCATTTACCAGACCAGCGGCAACCCGTACGGCCATATCATCATGCGCGGCGGCAAAAAGCCTAACTACCACGCGGACGATATCGCCGCCGCGTGCGAAACGCTGGCGGAGTTCGACCTGCCGGAACATCTGGTGGTGGATTTCAGCCACGGCAACTGCCAGAAGCAGCACCGCCGCCAGCTGGACGTGTGCGATGAGATCTGTCAGCAGATCCGCAGCGGCTCCACCGCCGTCGCGGGCATCATGGCAGAGAGCTTTATCAAAGAAGGCACGCAGAAAATCGCGGCCGGGCAGCAGATGGTTTACGGCCAGTCCATTACCGATCCGTGCCTGAGCTGGGAAGACAGCGAGCTGCTGGTGGAAAAACTGGCGGCTGCGGTCGAAACGCGCTTCTGACATCCAGCCCTTCTCCCTCTCCCTGTGGGCTGAGGGATCCCCACAAATTGCAGCCTGGCACAGAATACTCCCTCTCCATTCAGGGAGAGGGCAGGGGTGAGGGGGAGCATGCGACTCAGGTGGTTGTTCCGTTCACCTTAAGTTCTGCACTTCTCTGTCTGCAGCGTCACCCGTGAACGTGTGAAGGGGGCTCGCCGCCGCCCCCTTCACAATCCCGGCTCCCGGCAAAGAAAATCGCCGCTTCGCGGTACCTTCGGCTTATTCCCTTCGGCTATCGGGTCGGGCGTGATCCTACATCCATGTAGGTCACGCCCTCTCGGCGCATCCGTGCGCCTCGCCCCGGCCTACGGTCAACGCCTTAGCGATTTTCAGCCGGACCAGGGGACCGCTGTAAGTGTTTTATTATCCAGTAATTTTTTCATTGCTTTAAGAGCAAGAAAATTACTGGGGAACCCTCAGCCCTGTGGGAAAGGCTCGGGGTAAGGGCATCAGACCGCCCCTCACCCCCAAATTTGATCCCGTCACACTTTTTTCACAAAAACGCTTGCCGTGATTTTGCAGTTTATTGATAATGATTATCATTGTTACATTGATTGTT
Source organism: Enterobacter sp. KBR-315C3_2022 (assembly GCF_041399425.1). Classification (NCBI taxonomy): domain Bacteria; kingdom Pseudomonadati; phylum Pseudomonadota; class Gammaproteobacteria; order Enterobacterales; family Enterobacteriaceae; genus Enterobacter; species Enterobacter sp. KBR-315C3_2022. The sequence goes on along the minus strand of NZ_JBGKEB010000009.1, from coordinate 114,825 downwards.
ATTTATAAACATTATGTCACCTTCGGATAACGCCGCGGCTACAGCGAAAAAAAATCACACAGCGCCTTCCCCCGCTCCCGACGATCGTCGTATCGACAGCAAAACGCTGCTGGGAGAGGCCGGAAGGGTGATCATCGAGCATGACGGCCAGCACTACCTGCTCCGCCAGACCCATGCCGGAAAACTGATCCTCACAAAATAAGCTAAATAAAAACCACGCCAGCCACCCAGGTGATCCCCAGGCAGCCAGCGCTTTCGATTCTTAATGGAGAGTTGCTATGCCACACCTGCATTCCGCGTCTTTGCGCCCTTCACTTCTGGCGCTGGCGATTGTCAGCACCCTGCCGGGCGTCGCGTTTGCTGCCGCAGATGATATTACCGTTACCGCCACGGGCAACGCCCGCAGCGCCTTTGAAGCGCCGATGATGGTCAGCGTCATTGACGCCACCGCGCCCGAAAACCAGACCGCCAGCTCTGCCGCCGACCTGCTGCGCAAGGTGCCGGGCCTGACGCTGGACGGCACCGGGCGCACCAACGGTCAGGACGTTAACCTGCGCGGCTACGACCGCCGCGGCGTGCTGGTACTGGTCGACGGCGTGCGCCAGGGCACCGACACCGGGCACCTTAACAGCACCTTCCTCGATCCGGCCCTGATCAAGCGTATTGAAGTGGTGCGCGGTCCGTCCGCGCTGCTGTACGGCAGCGGCGCGCTGGGCGGCGTGATCGCCTACGATACCGCCGATGCGAAAGATCTGCTGGAGCCAGGTAAAAACAGCGGCTACCGCGTGTTTGGCACCGGCGCAACCGGGGATCATAGCCTCGGCATGGGTGCCAGCGCCTACGGCCGCACCGATACGCTCGACGGGCTGCTGTCCTGGTCGAGCCGCGACCGCGGCGATCTCCGCCAGAGCAACGGGACAACGGCGCCAAACGATGAATCCATTAACAACATGCTGGCGAAAGGCAGCTGGAAAATCGACCCGGCCCAGACGCTGAGCGGCTCCCTGCGCTACTACAATAACGACGCCCAGGAACCGAAAAACCCGCAAACCCCGGACGCCAGCGCCAGCAGCAACCCGATGACCGACCGATCCACCATCCAGCGCGACGCGCAGCTTGGCTACAGCATCGCGCCGGAAGGGAACGACTGGCTGAACGCGGACGTGAAGGTCTACTGGTCGGAAGCGCGCATCAATGCGCAAAACGTTGACGGCACGGGCGAATTTCGCAAGCAGACCACCAAAGGCGGCAAGGTGGAAAACCGCACCCGCCTGTTCAGCGACTCCTTCGCCTCGCACCTGCTGACCTACGGCGGAGAGTATTACCGTCAGGAGCAGCATCCGGGCGGCGCAACCACCGGCTTCCCGGACGCCAAAATCGATTTCAGCTCCGGCTGGCTGCAGGATGAAATCACCCTGCGCGACCTGCCGGTCACCCTGCTCGGCGGCACCCGCTACGACAGCTACCGCGGCAGCAGCCAGGGCTATGACGACGTGGATGCGGACAAATGGTCCTCCCGCGCCGGGTTAACCGTCAGCCCTACCGACTGGCTGATGCTGTTCGGCTCGTACGCGCAGGCGTTCCGCGCGCCGACGATGGGCGAAATGTATAACGACTCAAAGCACTTCTCCATCGGCAGCTTCTACACTAACTACTGGGTACCGAACCCTAACCTGCGCCCAGAAACCAATAAAACGCAGGAGTTCGGGATGGGCCTGCGCTTTGACAACCTGCTGCTGGCAAACGATGCCCTAGAGTTCAAGGCGAGCTATTTCGATACCAGGGCTAAAGACTACATCTCCACCGCCGTCGATTTTGCCGCCGCGACCACCACGTCCTACAACGTTCCTGACGCCAAAATCTGGGGCTGGGACGTGATGACCAAATATTCGACGGACCTGTTCAACCTGGACGTGGCCTACAACCGCACGCGCGGGAAAGACACCAATACCGGCGAGTACATCTCCAGCATCAACCCGGACACCGTGACCAGCAAGCTGGATATTCCCGTGGCGCAAAGCGGCTTCTCCGTGGGCTGGGTCGGGACGTTCGCCGACCGCTCCACGCACGTTAGCAGCAGCTACAGCAACCAGCCCGGCTACGCGGTGAATGATTTTTACGTCAGCTATAAGGGCCAGGCGCAGCTGAAAGGCGTGACCACCACGCTGGTGCTGGGCAACGCCTTCGATAAAGCGTACTGGTCACCGCAGGGCATCCCGCAGGACGGGCGCAACGGCAAGATTTTTGTAAGCTATCAGTGGTAATCCCCTCGCCCCGCCGCGCCGGGGCGCATATTGATAAGGAAGAGACAATGCATCACTACACACGCTGGCTTGAGCTAAAAGAGGAAAACCCGGGCAAATACGCGCGGGATATCGCAGGCATGATGAATATCAGCGAGGCGGAGCTGACCTTTGCCCGCGTCGGCCAAGACGCCTGGCGTCTTCATGGCGATATCCGCGACGTTCTGGGCGCGCTGGAAGCCGTGGGCGAAACCAAGTGCATCTGCCGCAACGAATACGCGGTTCACGAGCAGGTGGGCGCGTTTACAAACCAGCACCTTAGCGGCCACGCCGGGCTGGTGCTCAACCCGCGCGCGCTGGATCTGCGCCTGTTCCTCAACCAGTGGGCGAGCGCGTTCCACATCAGCGAAACCACGGCGCGCGGCGAGCGTCAGAGCATTCAGTTTTTCGACCACCAGGGCGATGCGCTGCTCAAGGTCTACACCACGGATAACACCGATGTTTCCGCCTGGGCCAACGTGCTGACCCGCTTTATCGTTGCCGATAACCCGCCGCTCGCGCTGAAGCCAGCAGACGCTCCCGCCCACGCTGAAAACGCCGAGGCCGTCACCGTGGATAAAGAGTGGCGCGCCATGACCGACGTGCACCAGTTCTTCAGCCTGCTGAAGCGCCATAACCTCAGCCGCCAGCAGGCGTTTCGCCTCGTGGGCGACGATCTCGCCTGTCAGGTTGAGAACACCGCGCTGGCGCAGCTGCTGGACACCGCGCGCCAGGACGGCAACGAGATCATGGTCTTCGTGGGCAACCGCGGCTGCGTGCAGATCTTTACCGGCGTGGTTGAAAAAGTGGTGCCGATGAAGGGCTGGCTGAATATTTTCAACCCTGCCTTCACCCTGCACCTGCTGGAAGAAACAATCGCGGAGACCTGGGTCACGCGTAAGCCAACCGCGGACGGGCACGTCACCAGCCTCGAGCTGTTCGCGGCAGACGGCACGCAAATTGCCCAGCTGTACGGCCAGCGTACCGAAGGCGAGCCGGAGCAGGCCCGCTGGCGCAGCCAGATTGACGCCCTCACCTCCACGGGGCTTGCCGCATGAAAACGTGGCTGGCCCTGCTCGGCGCCCTGCCGCTGATGGCGCTGGCCTCCGCGCAGGAACGAATGGTGACGCTCGGGGGAGACGTCACCGAGATCGTCTACGCCCTTGATGCGCAATCGTATCTGGTAGGCCGCGACAGCACCAGCCAGTGGCCGCAGGCGGCGAACGCGCTGCCGGACGTCGGCTATTTGCGCCAGCTTAACGCGGAAGGGATCCTCTCTCTTCGCCCGACGCTGGTGCTGGCGAGCGCGCAGGCGCAGCCCTCTCTGGCGCTAAAGCAGGCCGAGCAGAGCGGCGTGAAGGTGGTTACCGTTCCCGGCAGCAACGCGCTGAGCGCGATAGATGAAAAGGTGCGGGTCATCGCCGAAGCAACCCATCGCGAAGCGCAGGGGGAAACCCTGCGCAAAACGCTGCGCGACGCGCTGGCGGCGCTGCCCGCGACCCCGCTCAACAAGCGGGTGCTGTTTATCCTCAGCCACGGCGGAATGACCGCCATGGCCGCGGGGCAGCAGACCGGCGCGGACGCGGCCATTCGCGCGGCCGGGCTGCAAAACGCCATGCAGGGCTTTAACCGCTATCAGCCGCTGTCGCAGGAAGGTGTCATCGCCAGCCGCCCGGATCTGGTGGTGATTTCTCAGGACGGCGTGAAGGCGCTGGGTGGTGAAGAGAGCCTGTGGGCGCTGCCAGGACTGGCGCACACCCCGGCGGGCCGCAACCGGCAGGTGCTGGAAATTGACGACATGGCCCTGCTGGGCTTTAGCGTGCGCACGCCGAAGGCCATTCAGGCCCTGCGCGCCAAAGCGGAGCAACTGCCCTGATGACCCGGCGCACCGCGTTTTCGCTGTGGGCGCTTGCCGCGCTGCTGGCGGGCATGACGCTCGCGGCGACCGGCTTTGGCGCGCTGCGCCTCCCGCTCAGCCTGCTGTGGAGCCACGGCGATGAGGCGCTCCGCCAGATCTGGCTAACCATCCGCCTGCCCCGCGTGCTGCTGGCGCTGGTCATCGGCGGATCGCTGGCCCTCGCGGGCTGCGTGATGCAGGGGCTGTTTCGTAACCCGCTGGCCGACCCCGGCCTGCTTGGGATCAGCAGCGGCGCGGCGCTGGCCGTGGCCCTGTGGGTGGTACTCCCGCTCTCCCTGCCGGCGCTGGTCATGCTCTACGCGCCCATGCTCGCCGCGTCTCTTGGCGCGCTGGCGGCAACGATCGTGATATTTATCTTAAGCCAGCAGCGCGACGGCTCGCTCTCGCGCCTGCTGCTGGTGGGGATTGCGATAAACGCCCTGTGCGGCGCGGCGGTTGGCGTGCTGTCGTGGCTTAGCAATGACGCCCAGCTGCGCCAGCTTTCACTCTGGGGCATGGGCAGCCTCGGCCAGGCGCAGTGGTCAACGCTGCTGGCCGTTGCCTCACTGATGATCCCAACGGTGCTGGTTATCTGGCGGATGGCCGGGGCGCTCAACCTGCTTCAGCTGGGTGAGGAAGAGGCGCATTACCTGGGGGTAGACGTTGCCGTCGTTCAGCGCGTGCTGCTGCTGTGCAGCGCGCTGCTGGTGGCCGCCGCCGTTGCCGTTAGCGGCGTAATCGGCTTTGTCGGCCTGGTGGTGCCGCACCTGATGCGCATGTGGCTTGGCGCGGATCATCGCGCGACAATTCCCGGCGCGGTGCTCGCGGGGGCGTTGCTGCTGCTGATCGCGGACACGATCGCCCGCACGCTGGTCGCACCGGCGGAGATGCCGGTCGGCCTGCTGACCAGCCTTCTCGGCGCGCCGTGGTTCCTGTGGCTTATTTTTCGTCGTGGAGGCCAGCATGGCTGAACGGTACTGCGCGGATAACATCACGTTTGCCCGGTCGGGCCGCGTGCTGATCGATAACGTTTCTCTCACGCTTTCTCCCGGCGAAATGGTCGCGCTGATTGGGCCAAACGGTGCGGGGAAATCCACCCTGCTTCGCCTGCTGACGGGCTATCTGACGCCAACCGGCGGCGCGTGCGCCCTGGCAAATAAGCCGCTGAGCGAGTGGTCGCCTGAAACGCTTTCGCGCTACCGGGCGGTAATGCGCCAGCACGCGCAGCTCGGCTTTGACTGGCCCGTCGAGGCCGTAATTGGCATGGGGCGGGCGCCGTGGAGCAGCCGCCCCGAGCCGTCGATCGTGGATGAGGTGATGCGCCTGACCGGCTGTTCACCGCTGGCGGGAAGGCAGTACAACGCCCTTTCCGGCGGCGAGCAGCAGCGCGTCCAGCTCGCCCGCGCGCTGGCGCAGCTCTGGCATCGCGGCGCGCCGCGCGGCTGGCTGTTTCTTGACGAGCCCACGTCGGCGCTGGATCTCTACCACCAGCAGCATCTGCTGCGCCTGTTAAAATCGCTGACCCGCCAGGAGCAATTGCACGTCTGCGTCGTGCTGCACGATCTTAACCTCGCCGCGCTGTGGGCCGACCGCATCCTGCTGCTGCACGAGGGCCGGATGGTGTCGCAGGGCACGCCGGAGCAGGTTCTGCAAGCCGACGCGCTGGCGCGCTGGTATGGCGCCCAGGTCCACGTCGGATTGCATCCTTCCCACGCCGTGCCGCAGGTTTTTCTCTCGCCCTAGCTTGAGCAGCTCACTTCCAGCCGCTTGCCCCAGTCCGGCGGGCGGCTGGCGTAATCGTCATCGCGATCCGCGAACGGCGTGCGCAACGCCGCGTGCAGGCGATGAAGCTCGTCGTACTCGCCCTTTTCCGCCTGTTCAATCGCGCGCTGCGCCAGCCAGTTGCGCAGCACCATCGCCGGATTGACCGCCTTCATGTTTGCCTGCCGCACATCGTCATCAACCTGTTCCTGCTGAAGGCGCGCGCGGTAAAGGGCAAACCAGTCGTCAAACGCCTGCCGGTCGATAAACTCGTCGCGCAGCGGGGACGCCGCGTCGCGCTGCGCCGTTTCGCTCAGCATGCGGAAGGTGCGCGTGTAGTCGCTGCCCTCGCGGGCCATCAGCGAGAACAGGCCGTTCAGAATGTCGTTATCGCCCTTCTCCTGCGTCGCCAGGCCAAGCTTAGCGCGCATCAGCAGGCCATATTCACGCAGCAAAACCTCCTGATAGCCGTCGAGCGCGTCGTTTAGCGCCTCTACGTCAATAAACGGCGACAGGGTTTGCGCCAGGCGCTGGAGGTTCCACAGCCCGACAGCTGGCTGGTTGTCAAAGCTGTAGCGCCCCTGATAGTCGGAGTGGTTACAGATGTAGCCCGGCTGGTAATCATCCAGAAAGCCAAACGGGCCGTAGTCGAAGGTCAGCCCCAGCAGGGACATGTTATCGGTATTCATCACGCCGTGGGCAAAGCCCACGCTTTGCCAGCGGGCAATCATCGACGCGGTGCGGGCGACGATATCCCGGAACCAGAGAACATAGGGGTTGTCTTCTGTAAGCAGATGCGGCCAGTGGCGGCGGATGGCGTAATCGGCAAGCTGGCGCACTTTTTCCGGCTCGCGGCGATAGTAGAAGTGCTCGAAATGGCCGAACCGAAGATGGCTTTCCGCCACGCGCATCAGCATGGCGCCCTGCTCGACGGTTTCGCGGTAGACCGGCGTATTGCTGGTCACTATCGACAGCGCGCGCGAGGTGGGTATACCCAGGGCATGCATCGCCTCTGACGCCAGCGCCTCCCTGATCGTGGAGCGCAGTACCGCGCGGCCATCGCCCATCCGCGAGTACGGCGTCAGGCCAGCGCCTTTCAGGTGCCAGTCTACGGCGCTGCCGTCGGCGAGCTGCTGTTCACCCAGCAGTATGCCGCGACCATCGCCCAGCTGGCCAGCCCAGACGCCAAACTGGTGTCCGCTGTAGACCTGTGCCAAAGGCTGCATGCCGGGGAGCAGCGTTTCGCCTCCCCATACGCCCGCCCCCTGCGAGGGTTCAAATAACGTGGCGGGAATGGCGAGCGCATCCGCCAGCGCGGCGTTATGCCAGATGAGGCGAGCGTTCTGTAAGGGTGTTGGTTTTAGCGCGGTGTAAAAGCCGGGCAGTTCGTCATGCCAGCGTGCAGTAAAAGACAGGGTCATAGGTCCTCCTGCTTTTAGTGTAGAGGGTTTACCTGCACTTAAACACGGGCGAAAAGGAGGGTTATCCCTGAACGAGCGTCGTCACGCGTTCTGCCGTGACGGCAGGCCAAAGGTTGCCCTGCATGGCAAAGAAGTTAAACGGCAGAACCTGCTGCAGCAGGGCGTGGTCGTCAATACCGGATACCATCACCGACTGACAGTGCGGCGTAATTTGCCAAAAAATCGCGCGCATAAAAGGTTCGAAAGAGAGTTCCGAGGCGCGCTGTTGAATAAAACCTTTATCAACAATCACGCGTTTAAACAATCCATCAAAAACGGCTTTAAGAGATGCGCCACCGGCACCGAAGTTTGCCAGCACCAGCGGAAAATGGATTACCATCCTTGCCAGATTAAGATCGTCTTTCCCGCTATTTAAACCTGGATAGTTCTCATTAACAGTTAACTCAAGAAACGGATAGCGATTCAATAAAGAAACCGCATTATCGTCAGTTAATAAGTACTCAACAATTGCAGGTGTAATATTTATCCAGGCAATTAACTGCTGCTGAATAAAGAACAGCTGGCAGTTTTCAATCAATTGCAGTTTTTCCTGAAAAAGCGCTAACTCTTCTTCAGGAGAAAGGTGCGGGAGTACCAGCTCGGTGGGGATCCTTACGTCCGTGCCCACGCCAGTAAAGTTTGCCGAAACGTCTAAACCTTTAAGCTCACCTACACTATTGCGCGCAGGTAGCAAAAAAAGTTCAGACTGATAAGCATTATCTAGCGTGATAATCATCGCGCTCGCCCCGCATTAAAGATGAGAGAGGACATCCTGGAGCAATTGCCGACACAATTCCACTGTATTGATTTTAATAAGATTAATTTCATCAGTTCCGTATTAATTTTCAGATTTATCCCTGAACCTAAAATAATCTTATCCTGGAAACAGCCTAATAGCTAGTTTTAGATAAAACAGAGATATAGCGGCATAACTAATTCATCACAAATTTAACTTTAATCATGTTTTGATGAACCTGGCAGAGATTATTCATACCAGGTCATCGGAATATTCGCAAGTGCGTATTGTGTTAAATACGTCTCGCCTGCCAAAAGTTTTTACGCCAGTACACATTATCTAACGACGAGCGCATCACCCCACGACTGGTTGACGCGTGAATGAACTGGTTGTCTGTATCATATATCCCAACGTGGAGACCGCTCTCGCCCGCCCCCGTTTTGAAAAAGACCAGATCGCCGGGCAGCAGTTCGTCTTTATCAATCTCCGTGCCGATCTCGGCCTGGCTGCGCGTTTCTCGCGGCAGCTGCAGATCGAATTTATCCCGGAAGGTCATCAGCACGAACCCGGAACAGTCCACGCCGCCACGGCTCATTCCACCATAGCGATACGGCGTGCCGCGCCAGTTGCTTAGCTGATCGTTCAGGCTGGCGATCACCGTGATTGAATCCGACAGGCGCGGATTAGGCGGGGGCGCGCGATGACTACTGCACCCCGCAAGAATTAGCGCTGCCACAAGGAGAAACCAGAATCGCATTTTCAGACGAATCCTCTGCTTTTTTTGTTCTTTCCGTAATTTAGCGTGCAATTGTCCAGCCGCGCAAGAAACGGTTACTCGTGCGCGGTGGAAATCAGCATCCTGTGCCCTTCTATATCCAGGCGGCGGAACGGCATGTGATACGCGCGCGCCAGATTCGGCGGCGTCAACACGCTATCCCGCGTCCCGCTGGCAATCATTTTCCCGCGCGCCAGCAGCCAGACCCGGTGCGCGTGGCGCAGGGTGTGGTTCAGGTCGTGGCTGCTCATCACGACGGCAATGCCCTGAGCAGAAAGCGTACTCAGCAGCGCGTCCAGCGCGGCCTGCTGGGCAACGTCCAGCCCGCTCATCGGCTCATCGAGCAGCAGCAGCCTCCCCTGCGGATTCCCCGCCGGGTGGATCTGCAGCACCACCGCCGCCAGCCGCACGCGCTGCCACTCTCCTCCTGAGAGCTGGCTGGCATGCCGGTCCAGCTTGTCTTCCAGCCCAAGGGCGGTCGCCACCTCGGCGAGCAGCGCGGTGCGGGTTTTGTCGTGCAGATGCAGCGTCAGGTAGTGCCAGACGGGCATGGCAAAGGGAGGCATCTGCTGCTGGACTAAGTAGCTTCGCCGCTGCGCCAGAGCGGCCGCTGGCCAGTCGCTGAGCGAACGGTCAAGCAGCGTTATCGCCCCTTCGCCCGCGCTCAGCCCCGCCATCCGCGACAGCAGCGTGCTTTTACCCGCGCCGTTAGGCCCGACAAGATGCAGGATTTCGCCTGCATTCAGGGATGCGGTTAAAGGCTCCAGACGTCCCTTCTCAGCGACGTCCGTGAGCTGCATCAGCGGCGTCATTATTTCGCCAGCGCCAGCTTGATAGACTCCATCACGATCGGATCTTCAGGGGTCATGTCCGGGGAGAAGCGCTGGACAACCTGACCGTCGCGGCCGATGAGGAACTTCTCGAAGTTCCACAGAATATCGTCGGGATAGAGCGGCGCGCGGCCTTTGCTTGCCATACGCTCGTAGAAACCGCTGCCTTCTGGCGCAACGGCGGTCGGCGCGGCGGCAACCAGCTTCGCGTACAGCGGATGGCGATCTTCACCGTTGACGTCGATTTTGCTGAACATCGGGAACGTCACGCCGTAGGTGGTGCTGCAAAACGTTTTGATCTCCTCGTCGCTGCCCGGCTCCTGGCCCAGGAACTGGTTGCAAGGGAAGCCCAGCACGGTGAAACCGTCTTTATCCCAGGCCTTTTGAATGTTCTCCAGCTGCTCGTACTGCGGCGTCAGGCCGCATTTGGACGCCACGTTGACGATAAGCAGCACGTTGCCTTTATAGCCTTCCAGCGTGGTCTTCTCACCATCAATGGTGGTCACTTCGGTATTCAAAATATCAGACTGCATAGCATTCCCTCAGGTTGTCTTATGGGGGGTTTAACGCCCGGCCTTTAATAATAGCCAGATAAACACCGGCGCGCCCAGCGTCGCGGTGACAACGCCGATGGGCAGTTCTGCCGCGGTTAGCGCGAGCCGGGCGATGATATCGGCAAACAGAAGCGCGGCCGCTCCGGCAACAGCGGACGCAGGAAGTAAAGCGCGATGATCGGTGATACCGCACAGCCGCAGCATGTGGGGGATCACCAGCCCGATAAAGCCAATCGCCCCCGCCAGCGCCACGCTAACGCCCACCATCCAGCCGATGGCAATCACCAGCACGTTGCGCCAGAGGCCAAGCGCCATGCCAAGCTGCCTTGCCGAGGTTTCACCCAGCGCGAGAAGATTCAGCGGCCGGGACTGGCAGCATGCCCACAGCACTGCCGGGACAAGCAGCACCATGAGCCAGCCCTGCTGCCAGTCAACGCCGCCGAAGCCGCCCATCATCCAGTACATCAGCTGGCGCAGATCAAAGGAGGTGGAAAAATAGACCGCCCAGGTCATCAGCGCGCTGCAGATAATGCCCAGCGCCACGCCCGCGAGCAGCAGCCTGCTGGTTGAGAGATGGCGTCTGGCGAACCGCAGCAGGATGAGCGTGATGAGCAGAGCGCCGAGGATCGCGCTCAGGCTCACTTCCCAGAGCGAAAGCGCCCCGCCGCCCAGCATCACTGCCGCAATCAGCCCAACGCCCGCACCGTTAGAGACGCCCAGCAGCCCCGGCTCCGCCAGCGGGTTTTCGAACAGCGCCTGCATCATCGTGCCGCTGACCGCCAGCGCGGCGCCAACCAGAATTACGGCCAGAGTGCGCGGCAGGCGGATTTGCCAGACGAAGAGCTGGCCGTCCGGGCTCAGCCAGCTTTCTGGCCCCAGCCAGCGATCGCCGGCGCACAGGCTGACCGTGACGGCGACGATGAGCAGCACCGCAAGCGCAATCAGGCTACGGCGATCGGAACGGTGCTGACGACGGGCGAAATCAAGCATAGGTAGTGTGTTTTCAGGATGAGATGTAATTGATTTTACGGTGAATTTGTTAACTCGCGCAAAGAAAAAAGGCCGCGACTGCGGCCTTTTTGGTTAGCTCATATTACTCTGCTTTGGGCGTTGCGTTCTCGACGCGGCTCTTTAACTTCTGGCCGGGTCTGAAGGTCACCACGCGGCGGGCTGTAATGGGAATATCTTCCCCCGTCTTCGGGTTACGACCCGGACGTTGGTTTTTGTCTCGCAAATCAAAATTACCAAAACCGGAGAGTTTTACCTGCTCACCATTTTCCAGAGCACGACGGATCTCTTCGAAAAACAGCTCTACCAGCTCTTTGGCATCCCGTTTGCTAAGCCCAAGCTTATCAAACAGATATTCTGACATTTCAGCTTTTGTAAGCGCCATAGGTTCAATCCCTCAATGATGCCTGGAATCGCTCTTTTAATGCCTCTACACATTTGGCGACGGTAGCGGCAATCTCCTCTTCTTCGAGTGTACGGCTGGTATCCTGAAGGATAAGGCTAATAGCAAGACTCTTGAAACCTTCTGCTACGCCCTTGCCGCGGTACACGTCAAATAAGTTTACGCCAACTACCTGATTTACGCCAACTTTCTTACATTCGGCCAAAATATCTGCTGCGGGAACGTTTTCCGCCACGACAACGGCAATATCACGGCGGTTGGCCGGGAAGCGAGAGACATCCTGTGCCTGAGGAATCACGCGGTCTGCAACCGGGCTCCACTCCAGCTCGAACACGATGGTACGGCCGTTCAGGTCGAATTTGCGCTCCAGCTCAGGGTGCACAACGCCAATGAAACCAACGCGTTTGCCTTCTAAATAGATAGCTGCGCTTTGGCCAGGATGCAAGGCTGGAATCGCTTCTGCACGAAATTCAATTTCAGACAATTTACCGGTCAGATCGAGGATGGCTTCCAGATCGCCCTTCATATCGTAGAAATCAACGGTGCCTTTTGCCTGGTCCCAGTGCTCTTCGTAGCGGTTGCCGCTAATGGCCCCTGCCAACATAAGATCCTGACGGATGCCTAAATTTGCCTGATTATCCGGCACAAAGCGTAAACCGCTCTCGAAAATGCGCACGCGGTTTTGCTGACGATTCTGGTTATAGACGATAGTCCCCAGCAGGCCGGTCCACAGGGACAGGCGCATCGCCGACATTTCGCTGGAAATTGGGCTTGGCAGGATTAACGCCTCTTCCCCCGGGTGGACCAGCTGCTGCAGCTTAGGATCGACGAAGCTGTAGGTGATCACTTCCTGGTAGCCTTTGTCGTTCAGCATGGTTTTCACACGCTTCAGGGACAGATCGGCTTCGCGATGGGTACCCATCACCAGCCCAGCCTGTACCGGCTCGTCAGGAATGTTGTTGTAGCCATACACGCGGGCCACTTCTTCCACCAGATCTTCTTCAATCTCCATGTCGAAACGCCAGGACGGTGCAACGGCCTTCCACTCGTCCTGACCTTCAGTCACTTCGCAGCCCAGACGGCGCAGAATGTCGGTGACCTGCGCATCGGCAACGTGGTGGCCAATCAGACGATCCAGCTTGCTGCGGCGCAGCGTAATGGTTGCGCGCTTAGGCAGCGTGGCGTCATTCGTCACGTCGATAACCGGACCGACTTCACCGCCGCAGATATCAATCAGCAGGCGGGTCGCACGCTCCATCGCCTTGTGCTGCAGCGCCGGATCAACGCCGCGCTCGTAGCGGTGAGAGGCGTCGGTGTGCAGGCCGTGGCGGCGCGCGCGACCGGTGATGGAGAGCGGGCTGAAGAACGCGCACTCCAGCAGCACGTTCTGGGTTTCATCATTCACGCCAGAGTGCTCACCGCCGAAGATACCGCCCATCGCCAGCGCTTTGTTATGGTCAGCAATGACCAGCGTATCCGCGCTCAGCTTCGCTTCGCTGCCGTCCAGCAGAACCAGGGTTTCCCCCTCTTTCGCCATGCGCACAACGATCCCGCCTTCGATACGATCTTTATCGAACGCGTGCATTGGCTGGCCCAGCTCCAGCAGAACGTAGTTGGTTACGTCAACCACGGCGTCGATGGAACGAATACCGCAGCGACGCAGCTTCTCTTTCATCCACAGCGGCGTTGGCGCCTTAACGTTGATGCCTTTTACCACGCGGCCCAGGTAGCGCGGGCAGGCGTCTGCGGCTTCAACCTTGATAGGCAGCGTATCGGTGATGGTTGCCTCAACCGCCACGATGTCCGGCGCGTTGAGTTCGGTCTGGTTTAGCACGGCCACGTCGCGCGCAACGCCGATAATACCCAGGCAGTCAGCACGGTTCGGCGTGACGCTGATTTCGATGGTGTTGTCATCAAGCTTCAGGTATTCGCGGATGTCAGTGCCGATAGGCGCATCCAGCGGCAGCTCAATAATGCCGTTGTGGTCGTCGGAAATGCCCAGCTCGGAGAATGAGCACAGCATCCCTTCGGACGGCTCACCGCGCAGCTTTGCAGCTTTAATTTTGAAATCGCCCGGCAGCACCGCGCCCACGGTTGCCACGGCCACTTTCAGCCCCTGGCGGCAGTTTGGCGCACCGCAGACGATATCCAGCAGGCGATCGCCACCCACGTTCACTTTTGTGACGCGCAGCTTGTCGGCGTTAGGATGCTGGCCGCACTCCACGACTTCACCGACAACCACACCGGTGAACGCGCCGGAAACCGGCTCAACGCCGTCCACTTCCAGACCCGCCATCGTGATTTGATTGGAAAGCGCTTCGCTGTCGAGGGTGGTGTTCACCCATTCGCGTAACCACAGTTCACTGAATTTCATTGTTCTGTCCTGCCCTTATTTAAACTGTTTGAGGAAACGCAGATCGTTTTCGAAGAATGCGCGAAGATCGGTAACGCCGTAGCGCAGCATGGTCAGACGCTCCATGCCCATGCCGAACGCAAAGCCGGAGTAAACTTCCGGATCGATTCCCACGTTGCGCAGCACGTTCGGGTGAACCATGCCGCAGCCCAGCACTTCCAGCCATTTGCCGTTTTTACCCATCACGTCGACTTCAGCGGACGGTTCGGTGAACGGGAAGTAGGAAGGACGGAAACGAACCTGCAGATCTTCTTCAAAGAAGTTGTTCAGGAAGTCGTGCAGCGTGCCTTTCAGGTTGGTGAAGCTGATGTTTTTATCAACGATCAGGCCTTCCATCTGATGGAACATCGGGGTGTGCGTTTGGTCGTAGTCGTTACGGTATACGCGACCCGGCGCGATGATGCGAATCGGCGGCTCCTGATCCTTCATGGTGCGGATCTGTACGCCGGAGGTCTGAGTACGCAGCAGACGCGTGGCGTCAAACCAGAAAGTGTCGTGGTCAGCACGTGCCGGATGATGGCCAGGAATGTTCAGCGCGTCGAAGTTGTGGTAATCATCTTCGATTTCCGGGCCGGTCGCCACGGTAAAGCCGAGCTCACCGAAGAAACTTTCAATACGATCGATGGTGCGGGTAACAGGGTGCAGTCCGCCGTTTTCAATACGACGACCGGGCAGCGAAACGTCGATGGTTTCAGCGGCCAGGCGTGCATTCAGCACCGCGCTCTCCAGCTCGGCCTTACGGGCGTTGAGCGCCTGCTGAACCTGCTCTTTGGCTTCGTTGATCACCGCACCCGCTGCCGGACGCTCTTCCGCTGGCAGCTCACGCAGGGTAGTCATTTGAAGGGTCAAATGCCCTTTCTTGCCCAGATATTCGACGCGGACATTGTCTAACGCGGCAACATCTGAGGCCTGGTTAATGGCAGCCGTTGCACTGGCAACCAGCTCTGCGAGATGTGTCATGGTTTTCCTCATTATGTCGGTTCAGACACCGATTTGGTGGACTTATTCTCTCGAATTTAGACACAAAAAAAGCCTCCATCGGGAGGCTTAATTGGCGCTGTTTTTCGTTTCATCTTTCACGCGCTAGCCTCCTGAGTTCAGGTGCTAAAGTAAAAGAAGAAGCGGAAAATAGCAGCATTCATGCTTGCGTTACCTTGTGTGGTAAAAAACCGTTGAGACCTTATTGAAAAGCCTGCACGGATAAATGTCAATCATCTGATAGGGTTATACCCTAAATAATAAAAGAGGGAGCAAAGCCCCCTCTCTCAACTGGCTTATGCCAGTGCTGCTTTCGCTTTTTCGACCAGAGCGGTGAACGCTACTTTGTCGAATACTGCGATGTCAGCCAGGATCTTACGGTCGATTTCAACAGAGGCTTTTTTCAGGCCGTTGATGAATTTGCTGTAAGAAATACCGTTCTGACGTGCTGCTGCGTTGATACGCGCAATCCACAGTTGACGGAACTGACGCTTACGCTGACGACGGTCACGGTAAGCGTACTGACCTGCTTTGATAACAGCCTGGAAGGCAACGCGGTATACGCGTGAACGCGCACCGTAGTAGCCTTTAGCTTGTTTCAAAATTTTCTTGTGACGTGCACGTGCAATTACACCACGTTTTACGCGAGCCATATGTGCTCTCCTGTATCTATATTCTTAGTAAAAAAATTAAACGTTAACGGCTTATGCGTACGGCAGGCACGCGATAACCAGACCCAGATCGCCTTTAGAAACAAGGCCTTTTGGACGCAGGTGACGTTTACGCTTAGTAGATTTTTTGGTCAGAATATGACGCAGGTTTGCGTGCTTACGCTTAAATCCACCACCACCGGTTTTTTTGAAGCGCTTAGCAGCACCGCGTACGGTCTTAATTTTTGGCATCTTAATAACTTCCACTTCGCATTGTTAAATAAACGAAACATAGGCGAACAAAACCTATGAGACCCGAAGGCTTCACAGGTTTTGCTACTTGAAGGCCTTACTGTTTCTTCTTAGGAGCGAGCACCATGATCATCTGGCGGCCTTCGATCTTCGTAGGGAAGGATTCGACTACTGCCAGTTCACTCAGATCGTCACGAACACGCGTGAGCACTTCCATACCGATCTGTTGGTGGGCCATCTCACGACCGCGGAAACGCAGTGTGATCTTGGCCTTATCGCCATCTTCCAGAAAGCGAATCAGGCTGCGGAGTTTTACCTGATAATCGCCATCGTCGGTACCAGGACGGAATTTAATTTCCTTAACCTGGATAACTTTTTGTTTCTTCTTCTGTTCCTTAGAAGACTTACTCTTTTCATAAAGGAACTTGCCGTAGTCCATAATACGACAAACTGGCGGTTCGGCGTTAGGGCTGATTTCAACTAAATCTACTCCAGCTTCTTCAGCCTTTTCGATCGCTTCTCTCAGACTCACAATCCCCAGCTGCTCGCCTTCCAGACCTGTTAAGCGAACTTCCTGGGCGCGAATCTCGCCATTGATACGATTCGGACGTGCCGTTTGAACTCGTTTTCCGCCTTTAATACCTTATTCCTCCAGTTGTTGAAGACTGCGGCTGCGAATCTCTTGTTGCAGCTTCTCAATCACTTCACTTACGTCCAGGCTCCCAAGGTCTTTACCACGGCGGGTGCGAACGGCAACTTTGCCTGCTTCCACCTCTTTATCACCACAGACCAACATATACGGGACACGACGTAAAGTGTGCTCGCGGATTTTAAAGCCAATCTTCTCATTTCTCAAGTCTGCTTTTACGCGAATGCCCGCATTTTGTAGTTTCTGCGTCAATTCTTTAACGTAATCCGCCTGAGAATCGGTAATGTTCACCACCACCACCTGCACTGGCGCAAGCCAGGTTGGGAAGAAGCCCGCGAACTCTTCGGTCAGGATGCCGATGAAGCGCTCCAGTGAACCGAGAATGGCGCGGTGAATCATAACCGGTACCTGACGTTCGTTGTCTTCGCCAACATAAGAGGCGCTTAAACGCTGCGGCAGGGAGAAGTCCAGCTGTACAGTACCGCACTGCCATGCGCGATCGAGGCAGTCATACAGGGTAAATTCAATTTTCGGACCGTAGAATGCACCCTCGCCCAGCTGGTATTCGAACGGAATACCGTTCTCTTCCAGCGCGACGGCGAGATCCGCTTCTGCACGATCCCATGTCTCATCGCTACCGATACGTTTTTCCGGACGCGTTGAGAGCTTGACGACGATCTTCTCGAAGCCAAAGGTGCTGTACATATCGTAGACCATACGGATACAGGCGTTAACTTCATCACGTACCTGATCTTCCGTACAGAAGATATGCGCGTCATCCTGAGTAAAGCCACGAACGCGCATCAGACCGTGCAGCGCACCTGATGGCTCGTTACGGTGGCAGCTACCGAACTCCGCCATACGCAGCGGCAGGTCGCGGTAGGATTTCAGACCCTGGTTGAAGATCTGAACGTGGCCCGGGCAGTTCATTGGCTTGATGCAGTATTCACGGTTCTCAGACGAGGTGGTGAACATCGCATCTTTGTAGTTGTCCCAGTGGCCGGTTTTTTCCCACAGCACACGGTCCATCATGAACGGGCCTTTCACTTCCTGATACTGATACTCTTTGAGCTTGGAGCGTACAAAGGTTTCCAGCTCGCGGAAGATAGTCCAGCCGTCGTTATGCCAGAAAACCATGCCCGGCGCTTCTTCCTGCATATGATACAGGTCAAGCTGCTTGCCGATTTTACGGTGGTCGCGCTTAGCGGCCTCTTCCAGACGCTGCAGATAGGCATTCAGGGCTTTTTTATCTGCCCACGCGGTTCCGTAGATACGCTGCAGCATCTTGTTGTTGCTGTCGCCGCGCCAGTAGGCGCCCGCGATTTTCATCAGTTTGAAGTGATGACAGAAACGCATGTTCGGCACGTGCGGCCCGCGGCACATGTCGACGTATTCTTCGTGATGATACAAGCCAGGCTTGTCATCATGCGAGATGTTCTCGTCAAGAATGGAGACTTTATAGTTCTCGCCACGCTTCACGAAGGTTTCACGCGCTTCGTGCCAGCTGACTTTTTTCTTGATGACGTCGTAGTTAGTTTCGGCGAGCTCGTGCATACGTTTTTCGAGCGCGTCGATATCTTCCTGAGTCAGGGTATGGTCAAGATCAACGTCATAATAGAAGCCGTTGTCGATGACCGGGCCGATCGCCATTTTGGTGTTGGGCCACAGCTGCTTAATCGCATGACCTAACAGGTGCGCACAGGAGTGACGAATGATCTCCAGACCTTCTTCGTCCTTCGCCGTGATAATTGCAAGCGTGGCATCGTTCTCGATCAGATCGGATGCATCCACCAGCTCACCGTTTACGCGGCCAGCGATAGTCGCTTTTGCAAGTCCAGGACCGATGTCGAGGGCAACATCCATTGGGCTAACAGCATGGTCGAAATGGCGTTGGCTGCCATCAGGAAGAGTAATTACAGGCATTTTATATCCTTATTTGCAGTGATGCCCCACACATAAGAGCATATACAAAGAAAATAATCGTGGTTTAACAATAGATTACGAAACCATCTGACCAACAATCGTCAAATTGGCTCGTCATCATACGCCTGCCAAAATCAGATTAATGCGGATTTACGGCAAGCCCTACAATGCTACCATTAATACCAGATGAATTGCATCCTCTCTGACCAGATCGTGCTTCTCATGCTTTGGTATGAGTTTGTTCGCTTCGCCAGACGGAGGCTCGCAAATCCCTAACCCTGAGCTATTCTTGAACATGCCTTAACCCTTCAGAGGGCTTTATATGAACGTATCCAGTCGAACCGTAGTGATTTTGAACGTAATTTCAGCTGCCGGTTTGGTGTTGATTCTGGCTAATAGATTCAACTGGTTCTGAAATTAATTGTGGGTTGTGAACGCATAACCTGTACTCCCGAATAATGCGCAAATTGCGGCATACTTTGATAGAATCGGTTTATCAAATGTCAGGGGTCAGGTTATGCCAACGAAACGATTTGCCGCGAAACACTGGAAGATGGTGCTGGTTTTGATAGCGATTTGCGGCGCGATGCTGCTGTTGCGCTGGGCTGCGATGATATGGGCGTAAAGAACATCTAAGAATATTCTTATAATCATCAATTAGCCACCTGGCTAAATGAACCGTCGACATCCGGAGCAGGTTTCTGCTGTTTTTTTATTTTCCATTCCGTTTTAATAGACCAACTGTTTATTATGCTGCGCCCTGATTATCTATTATCCGACCTTCTTTTTTCTCATTGATGACGCGTAAACCACATCCCAGTTAATAATAAAAAAGGGCCGAAAATATTCGGCCCATCGGTATTACATTTTATAGCCTAAAGAAATACTGGTCCTGCGGTCGGTGTGATCCGGAGCAGTATCAGGAGGCGAAGAGTTCCAGGTGACGTTATAGGCCACTTTCAGCCCAAAGTGCTCGTTAATCGCCACGTTCAGCGCGGTCTCGGAGTTCAGCGTCGTATCATCTGCACCAAACACCGATACGCCCTGCGTAAATTTCGTTGTATCGGTCATCTGCCAGGCGTAGGTGCCAGACGCATAGCCTAACGGCTGCGTTTTGGTATCGCCGTTGGTGTACTTGTCATAACGTACGCCCGGACCAAATTCGAAGCGAAGGCTGTGCACCGGTCCGTTAAGGAACTGGCGACCATAACCCGCCGTAAACACATCGCGATCGCGATAGCCGTTATAACGGTCGGTTAACCAGCTTGCCTGGCCAAAGAGATA
This sequence comes from Enterobacter sp. KBR-315C3_2022, assembly GCF_041399425.1. Classification (NCBI taxonomy): domain Bacteria; kingdom Pseudomonadati; phylum Pseudomonadota; class Gammaproteobacteria; order Enterobacterales; family Enterobacteriaceae; genus Enterobacter; species Enterobacter sp. KBR-315C3_2022. The sequence continues at coordinate 94,970 of NZ_JBGKEB010000009.1, read as the reverse complement.
GTCAAAATCCGTCATGTTGTAGCGGGAACGTCCGCCTACGGCATATTTCTCTGAAGATCGCTCATCGTTCGCGGACGTGTTGCTGGCATTGCCCCACAGCGACCATGCGGTGGTATTCCCATACCAGGTCAGGGTGCTGTCGGCGGTCAGAGAGGAACTTTTGGTGTTACCGGATTGCGCCAGGTACCCTGCGTTAAGGTTACCCTCGAACGGTTTTTGCGCGGTGGCAGGATCGTCCATGACAGTAAAAACGGAATCATCGGCGGCGGCATTCATTGACGCAAACACGCCACCCGCCAGCATCAGTGCAGCGGGTACTGTCTTCAAAAGCTTCATTTTATTAAGGAGTCCGTACAACAAAAAAAGAGACCATCACGGTCCCGGAAACTTTCTTGAGGATCAATGACAAGGCGTCCAGAGAAAGGTAACAAATTATAAAAAGCCGCAAATAACATAGCAATGATTTCTTATTTCATTTTTTGAATAAGAACGATCTCAAAAAGTCATTTCGTTTATATATCGCCATTCATTTTTTGTCAGTATTCGTATTTAAAATCATACTGTTATTTACTTTCCCTTCCTGCCGATAGGTGCCATGCTTAAGGATACCCTTACGAAAAGGAGGTAATGATGGACGTTATTTATACGCTAACCCTTTCCCCTTCCCTCGATTCCGCCACCCTCACGCCGCACATTTATCCGGAAGGTAAACTACGCTGCAGCGCCCCCGTGTTCGAGCCGGGCGGCGGCGGGATCAACGTAGCGCGGGCGATTACGCACCTCGGCGGAAAAGCCACGGCAATTTTCCCCGCGGGTGGTGCAACCGGCGAACACCTGGTCTCGCTGCTTGACGATGAACGGGTAGCGGTCTCAACGGTCGAGGCGCAGGACTGGACCCGCCAAAACCTGCACGTTCACGTAGAGTCCAGCGGCGAGCAGTACCGCTTCGTGATGCCCGGCGCACGGCTGTCCGATGATGAGTTTCGCCAGCTGGAAGAGAAAGTGCTGGCCATACCCCGCGGCGCGCTGCTGGTGATCAGCGGCAGCCTGCCGCCCGGTGTGAAAACGGAAAAACTCACGTCGCTCGTTCAGGCAGCACAGCAGCGCGGCATTCGGTGCATTGTCGACAGCTCCGGTGAGGCGCTGCACGCGGCGCTCGCGGTGGGCCAGCTTGAGCTGGTGAAGCCGAACCAGAAAGAGCTCAGCGCGCTGGTCAGTCGCGATCTTACTCAGCCAGACGACGTTCGCTCTGCCGCAGAGGAGCTTGTACGCAGCGGCAAGGCCCGACGCGTTGTGGTTTCGCTCGGTCCTCAGGGCGCGCTTGCGGTGGACGAAAGCGGATGTGTACAGGTCGTCCCGCCGCCGGTGAAGAGTCAAAGCACCGTGGGCGCGGGGGACAGCATGGTCGGCGCCATGGCGTTAAAGCTGGCTCAGGGAGCATCCCTTCTGGAAATGACGCGCTATGGCGTCGCCGCGGGGAGTGCCGCCACCCTGAACCAGGGCACGCGCCTGTGCTCGCTGGCCGACACCCAAAAAATTGTCGATTACCTGTCCAGAAGCTAGCCCTTTCCCCCCCTTCTTCACTGAGGGGGGATTACGCGCGCGGGTCGCCAAACGCGCGCCATCGACTATGCTAAGAAAACTTTCACAATAACAATGAGGTGAAATATGAGCAGTGGTGATCTCACCCGCTATGTGGTTACCGTCAAGATTCATGAAGCGTCGCTGACTGAACTGAATGAACTTAACAACGCCTTTTCGCAGGCCAAATTCCTCCTGACGCTGACGGACGAGGATGGCAATACCCACGATCTCGGGCCGATGACCTTTGGCCTGATAAGCCCCCTCGATCCGAATGACGTTAAGGAGCTGGCAAGCAGCCTTGCCGAGGGCGTTACCGATAAAGCCACCGCCATCGAGGTGGAAACCTGGGAGGCGTGGCACAAAAAAGAACATTAAGTGCCCTGTCTGGCTTTAAACCGCTCAGGTGTGCGTTAGTTCGTATTTTATACAGCCGTTTTGCGCTAACTTTATGATCTGGCAGACAACATGGGAGAGGCATCATGTGGCAGGCTATCAATCATCTTTTAAGTGAACAGCTGGGTGAAGGTGAAATCGAACTGCGTACCGAACTGCCGGGCGGAGAAATCCACGCCGCGTGGCATTTACGCTACGCGGGGCGCGATCTTTTCGTTAAGGCCGACGAGCGGGAATTGCTGCCCATTTTTACCGCCGAAGCCGATCAGCTTGAGCTGCTGTCACGCAGCAAGACGGTTGCGGTTCCTCAGGTGCTGGCCGTTGGGAGCGACCGCGACTACAGCTTTCTGGTCATGGACTATCTTCCGCCCCGCCCGCTGGATGCCCACAATGCCTTTATCCTCGGACAGCAGATTGCCCGGCTGCACCAGTGGAGCGATCAGCCTCAGTTTGGCCTGGATTTCGACAACGATCTTTCCACCACGCCGCAGCCAAACGCCTGGCAGCGCCGGTGGTCCACCTTCTTTGCCGAGCAGCGCATAGGCTGGCAGCTGGAGCTGGCGGCCGAAAAGGGGCTGGCGTTTGGCAATATCGATGCGATAGTCGAGCACGTCCAGCAGCGCCTTGCGTCACATCAGCCGCAGCCTTCCCTGCTGCATGGGGATTTATGGTCTGACAACTGCGCGCTTGGACCAAACGGGCCGTATATCTACGACCCCGCCTGCTACTGGGGTGACAGGGAGTGCGACCTCGCCATGCTGCCGTTGCATCCAGAACAGCCGCCGCAGATTTATGATGGGTATCAATCCGTATCGCCGCTACCGGCCGGTTTTCTCGATCGTCAGCCGGTCTATCAGCTGTACACCCTGATCAACCGCGCCATTCTGTTTGGCGGTCAGCATCTGGTCAATGCCGAGCGCGCGCTGGAACGCGTGCTCGCGGCGTAGCGCTGAACGGGTGGCCTTGCGCCACCCGCCGTCTTTACAGGAAGCCGAGCAGCTTAAAGAAAAAGTATCCAGCCACGATGATGATAACGGGCAGGATATAGAGCGGGAAAATTTGCAGGAAAATGGTGTGGCGCGGCACAACAATGCGCGCTTCAATCTGCTCGCGGCTCAGCCCCTCCGCGCCCTTCGCTTTCTCCAGGATCAGCTGGTCCTCCACCCCTTCGCGTAAAAAACGCGTCTGGCGGCTCATGCGCGCGCCGGAGGCCTGCAGCGCCATGGCGACGAAGATCAGGGCGTAGATGATCCAGAACCCGATATTCAGCTGCTGGTGGAAATCCGGCGTCGGCGAGTTAAACCAGAAAACGTTCAGGAACGGCGTGTTAAAGCGCATCATTTCTATCATGACGTGCGCAAAATCAAGCATGACCGCGTTAATCCCTGCCTGCTTTTCGCTGTGGTCGTACATAAACTTGAGCACGGAGATCAGCGTGGAAATGACCGCCGGTATAAAAATAATCCACCCGGCAATACGTTTTAAGACTGCAATGCGTCCAGCTTGTTGATACGTCATCAGTTCCCCTTCAAAAGACGCGCTATTTTTGCGTAAGTTTACCTGCTACCCATCATTTTCGCCCGTTCTTTAAAGGCGTTATGCTAAATTGCGGTGAGCACCTAGCACTTATCGTCTGTCGTACACCCTAAAAAAGGAGACGTTGTGATGTCGACACCGCGCCAAACTCTTGCCGCAATTTTTGACATGGATGGATTACTTATCGATTCCGAGCCCCTGTGGGATCGTGCCGAACTGGACGTCATGGCCAGCCTTGGCGTTGATATTAGCCGCCGTCACGAGCTGCCCGATACGCTGGGACTGCGTATCGATATGGTGGTTGAACTCTGGTATGCCCACCAGCCATGGGCGGGCCCGGATCGCGCCGAGGTGACGGCACGCATCATCAGCCGCGCCATTTCGCTGGTCGAAGAGAGCAAGCCGCTCCTGCCCGGCGTTCGCGAGGCGGTGGCCCTGTGCAAGGCCAACGGCCTCAAGGTTGGACTGGCCTCCGCGTCGCCGCTGCATATGCTGGAAAAAGTGCTGACCATGTTTGACCTGCGCGACAGCTTTGACGCGCTGGCCTCTGCGGAAAAGCTGCCCTACAGCAAGCCGCACCCGCAGGTCTATATGGACTGCGCCGCCAAACTCGGCCTCGACCCGCTCACCTGCGTGGCGCTGGAGGATTCCGTTAACGGCATGGTAGCGTCCAAAGCCGCACGCATGCGCTCGATCGTCGTCCCTGCCGAAGAGGGCCAGCACGACCCGCGATTCGCGCTTGCTGACGTCAGGCTCAAATCGTTAACCGAACTCACTGCCCGTCATCTCCTCGGCGAGTAGCGTAAATGCCCGCGCCCACCGCGCACGGCCTCTGTGGGCGCGGGTTAATCGCTCTAAGCGATTTGTGACAAAGAGTTACACCGTCACCTCTTTCATGTACTGTATAAAAACCCTATACTGGATGAATTGACAGTCTCCAGGGTTTTATCATGACGGCGGAAGGCCACCTGCTTTTTTCAATCGCATGCGCAGTGTTTGCTAAAAACGCTGAGCTGACGCCCGTGCTGGCGCAGGGCGACTGGTGGCATATCGTCCCCTCGGCCGTACTGACCTGCCTTCTGCCCGATATCGATCACCCAAAATCGTTCCTTGGGCAGCGGCTGAAATGGATCTCGAAGCCGATTGCCAGAGCCTTCGGGCACCGCGGATTTACCCACAGCCTGCTGGCGGTGTTCGGTTTATTAACGCTGTTCTACCTGAAGGTGCCCGAGAGCTGGATCGTCCCCGCCGACGCCATTCAGGGCATGGTGCTCGGCTACCTGAGCCATATCCTTGCAGACATGCTCACCCCGGCCGGCGTCCCGCTGCTGTGGCCCTGCCGCTGGCGCTTTCGCTTACCCATTCTCGTGCCGCAGAAAGGCAACCAGCTGGAGCGCGTGCTATGCATGGCGCTCTTTGCGTGGGCGGTGTGGATGCCGCAGAGCCTGCCCGAAAATGGTGCAGTGCGCTGGTCGTCCCAGATGATCAATTCGCTGCAATTTCAGTTCAACCGATTTATTAATCACCAGATTGAACATTAAACCGACAAAACCATCCCATTTGTCATAAACCATTCCATTTGGATATAAGCGCCACATCACACTTCTGATAACCTTGCGCCAACAGGATCGGTAAAAACCGACCGTAAAATAAATCAGGAGAACGGGGATGAATTTTCCACTTATCGCGAACATTGTCGTGTTCGTCGTATTGCTATTGCTTCTCACGCAGACGCGTCACAAACAGTGGAGCCTGGCGAAGAAGGTGCTCGTCGGTCTGGGAATGGGCGTTGTATTTGGTCTGGCACTGCAGGCTATTTACGGTTCTGATAACCCGGTAATGAAAGACTCCATCCAGTGGTTCAACATCGTCGGCAACGGCTACGTGCAGCTGCTGCAGATGATCGTGATGCCGCTGGTGTTTGCCTCTATTCTGAGCGCCGTCGCGCGCCTGCACAACGCCACTCAGCTGGGCAAAATCAGCTTCCTGACCATCGGCACCCTGCTGTTCACCACGCTGATTGCGGCGCTGGTGGGCGTGCTGGTGACCAACCTGTTTGGTCTGACCGCAGAAGGTCTGGTACAGGGTTCGGCTGAAACCGCGCGTCTTACCGCGATCCAAACCAACTACGTTGGCAAACTGGCGGACCTGACCGTACCGCAAATGGTGCTCTCCTTTATTCCGAAGAACCCGTTTGCCGACCTCACCGGCGCAAGCCCAACTTCTATTATCAGCGTAGTGATCTTTGCGGCATTCCTTGGCGTGGCCGCGCTGAAGCTGCTGAAAGACGACGCGCCGAAGGGCGAACGCGTGCTGATCGCTATCGATACCCTGCAAAGCTGGGTGATGAAGCTGGTACGTCTGGTGATGCAGCTGACGCCTTACGGCGTGCTGGCCCTGATGACCAAAGTGGTTGCGGGCTCTAACCTGCAGGACATCATCAAGCTGGGCAGCTTCGTTATCGCTTCCTACCTGGGCCTGGGCATTATGTTTGTTGTCCACGGCATCCTGCTGGGCGTAAACGGCGTGAGCCCGCTGAAGTACTTCCGCAAAGTGTGGCCAGTGCTGACCTTCGCGTTCACCAGCCGTTCCAGCGCGGCGTCTATCCCGCTGAACGTGGAAGCGCAGACCCGTCGTCTGGGCGTGCCGGAATCAATTGCCAGCTTCTCCGCGTCCTTTGGTGCGACCATTGGTCAGAACGGATGTGCGGGCCTCTACCCGGCCATGCTGGCGGTGATGGTTGCTCCTACTGTTGGAATTAACCCGCTGGATCCGGTATGGATTGCGACTCTGGTCGGCATTGTGACCATCAGCTCAGCGGGCGTTGCGGGCGTGGGCGGCGGTGCGACCTTCGCCGCGCTGATCGTGCTTCCCGCGCTGGGCCTGCCGGTAACGCTGGTTGCGCTGCTGATCTCCGTTGAACCGCTGATCGACATGGGCCGCACGGCGCTGAACGTCAGCGGCTCAATGACCGCCGGGACGCTGACCAGCCAGTGGCTGAAGCAAACCGACAAAACGATTATGGACAGCGAAGAGGACGCCGAGCTGGCGCACCGCTAATCGCTTTCGAGATAAAAAAACCGCCATTCGGCGGTTTTTTTTGTCTGTTACTCTTCAACCTCGTCGTCCTGACGGATTTGAACAGCCCAGCGCTGGGCCGACTCCGGCACGGAAAACGCGGGGGAGCGGCGAAAATGTTCGCCCATCAGCACAAAGGCCACGTATTTGCCACGCAGCTGCCAGACATCACGAAAACCATCGACCTTCAGGGCGTGTTCAGGCGGCGCAGGTTCGACGCGCGGCACGTAGCTAATGACTCGACGGTTTTGTTGACGAAATGGTTTCATAAGCGACTGGTTCACTAAAACAAAATCGGGAAGCAGGAAAATCCTATCATAGCCGATTCTTCCCCGCGGCGTCGCGCCCGGCTCGCGTCGTTTAGCTCCTTTCGCTAAGTTCTGTATATGAAAACTCTTAGTTCCCCAGCCAATCCGCGATGTTGTTCTATGCTTAGTAGGGTTTTTAGCAATGGATAAAGGAGAAGCGTGCAATGTCGAACAAAGATAAATCACATCAGTCACCCATTCATGGCACCGAAGAATCACAACCGGGGATGGACTCTCTCGCACCTGCGGATGGTTCTCACCGCCCGACTCCCGGCCACTCGGCGCCCGGGGAACAGCCTACCGCACCGGGCAGCATGAAATCACCGGACGCGGGCAATGACAAGGTAGACTCGCTCGAGCCGCACCGCAAAGGGGGCGAAGGCTTTGCGCTGACGACCAATCAGGGCGTGCGCATCGCGGACGATCAAAACTCGCTGCGCGCGGGCAGCCGCGGCCCCACGCTGCTGGAAGATTTTATCCTGCGGGAAAAAATCACCCATTTTGACCACGAGCGCATTCCGGAGCGCATCGTCCACGCGCGCGGCTCTGCGGCACACGGCTATTTCCAGCCGTATAAGAGCCTGAAAGCGATCACCAAAGCGGACTTCCTCTCCGATCCCAATAAAAAAACGCCGGTATTTGTGCGCTTCTCCACCGTTCAGGGTGGCGCGGGCTCGGCCGATACGGTGCGCGATATTCGCGGCTTCGCCACCAAGTTCTATACCGATGAAGGCATTTTTGACCTGGTAGGCAACAACACCCCCGTCTTCTTCATTCAGGATGCGCATAAGTTTCCTGACTTTGTCCATGCGGTAAAACCGGAGCCCCACTGGGCGATACCGCAGGGACAAAGTGCGCACGACACCTTCTGGGACTACATCTCGCTGCAGCCTGAAACGCTGCACAACGTCATCTGGGCGATGTCGGACCGCGGCATTCCGCGCAGCCTGCGCACGATGGAAGGCTTCGGTATCCACACCTTCCGCCTGATCAACGCCGAAGGTAAAGCCACGTTTGTCCGCTTCCACTGGAAGCCCGTTGCGGGCAAAGCGTCCCTGGTGTGGGATGAAGCGCAGAAGCTCACCGGGCGCGACCCGGACTTCCACCGCCGCGAGCTGTGGGAATCGATTGAAGCGGGCGATTTCCCGGAATACGAGCTTGGGCTGCAGCTGATCCCCGAAGAGGACGAGTTCAAGTTCGACTTCGATCTGCTCGACCCAACGAAGCTCATTCCGGAGGAGCTGGTGCCGGTTCAGCTGGTGGGCAAAATGGTGCTCAACCGCAACCCGGACAACTTCTTTGCCGAAAACGAGCAGGCGGCGTTCCACCCGGGCCATATCGTTCCCGGTCTGGATTTCACCAACGATCCGCTGCTGCAGGGTCGCCTGTTCTCGTACACCGATACGCAGATCAGCCGCCTCGGCGGGCCGAACTTCCATGAAATTCCGATCAACCGTCCAACCTGTCCGTACCACAACTTCCAGCGCGACGGGATGCACCGCCAGGATATCGACACCAACCCAGCGAACTACGAGCCGAACTCAATTAACGATAACTGGCCACGCGAAACGCCGCCGGGACCAAAGCGCGGCGGCTTTGAGTCTTATCAGGAGCGCGTCGACGGCAACAAAATTCGCGAGCGCAGCCCGTCCTTTGGTGAGTATTACGCCCACCCTCGCCTGTTCTGGAACAGCCAGACGCCGATTGAGCAACAGCATATTATCGGCGGCTTTAGCTTCGAGCTGAGCAAGGTGGTGCGCACCTATATCCGCGAGCGCGTCGTCGATCAGCTGGCGCGCATCGACATTCAGCTCGCGCAGGGCGTGGCAGACAATCTGGGCATCACGCTTACCGACGAGCAGCGAAACGCCGCGCCGCCGAAAGACGTGAACGGCGTGAAGAAAGATCCTTCGCTTAGCCTGTACGCCGTGCCGGGTGGCTCAATCAAAGGTCGCGTGGTGGCCATCCTGCTGAACGACAAAACCCGCGCCAGCGACGTGCTGAGCATCATGAAGGGGCTGAAGTCCAAGGGCGTTCACGCGAAACTGCTTTACTCGCGCATGGGTGAAGTCACCGCCGATGACGGCTCCGTGCTGCCGATCGCGGCGACCTTCGCGGGCGCACCATCGCTGACGGTGGATGCCGTTATCGTGCCGTGCGGGGATATTCAGAGCCTGCAGAACAACGGCGATGCGGCCTATTATCTGCTTGAAGCCTATAAGCACCTTAAGCCGATTGCGCTGGCGGGCGACGCGCGCCAGTTTAAATCGCTCCTGAAGGTAGCCGATAAGGGCGAAGACGGCATCGTGGAAGGTGATAAGGTCGACGATGCGTTTATGACGAAGCTGTTTGATCTGCTTGCCGCGCACCGCGTCTGGTCGCGCAGCAGCAAGATCGATCAGATACCGGCGTAAAAAAATACCCTCACCCGGCCTCTCCCTGAAAGGGAGAGGGAGACATGCAGGCCTGTGCTCGCAGTCCCCTCGCCCCTTTGGGGATAGGGTGAGGGGCAATTTTCACAAATCCCTGAACGTCCCCAAACGATACCCACGTTCGGCAATCGCATATTTCAGCGACGCCGACGTCAGCACGTCCAGCTCCGCCAGGCGCGGCCAGCAGTAGGCGCTTTTGCGCACGATGTTATCGACAAACGCCGGATGCGCCATCACTTCAAGCGAGCGTTCGCCGCGCGCGGCGGAATCATCCAGCACCTTCAGGAACAGCGCCTCGCTGATATCGTCACCGTAAAACGCGCTGCTGAAGCCGTCCGTCGTCTGCACGTCCGGCACGGCAGCTTCCTGCGGAACGCTGCGATCCACGCGCATCGCCACGCCTTTACGCCTGGCGAACTCGGCAACAATTGGGTAAATCGCCGGGATCATGTGCACGTGGTGATGGCTGTCGATATGCGTTGGCTCGCGGCCAAACAGGTCAACGAATCGGTTGAACTGGCAGTCCAGCTCGCGGGCAATTTCGTCGAGCGGCAGCGCGCCCTGCTCCGCCATCTCCCAAATCCACTTACCCAGCTGCCCTTCGCGCGTCAGCCCCGGCATCGCAGAGAGCGGCATCCCGAGCGTCAGCACGAAGTGCATCCCCACGCCCAGCTCGGGAGCCTCGCGGCTCAGCTGAACCGCATGTTCAACCGCCTCGCCGTTGATTAACGCCGTCGTGGAGGTCACGACGCCGCGGCGACAGGCTTCAATGATGCCGTAGTTCTGCCCCTTCGACAGGCCAAAATCATCGGCATTAACGATCAGCAGGTTTTCCATCGTTCTCCCCTTAGCGGTGATTGGACTTGAGCTTCTCGACCGTTGCGGCAAAGTTGGGAAGCCATTTTTCATGGGCCAGGATCATCTCGCTTGCCAGCACTTCCGCATCGCGGTCGGAATGCACCAGCGGGCTGAGGTTCAGCGCCAGCAGCACGTCGTTCAGCTCGCCGCTGAGCGCCGCGTTGCTCGCCGCCACTTCGAACCCTTTGATGGTGTGGATCAGGCCCATCACTTTGTCATCAAAATGGGTAATGCGCGGATGCGGTTTTGCGCCGTCGCGGCCCAGGATGCAGGTCATCTCAACGGCCCAGTCTGCCGGAATGTTGTCGATATGGCCGTGGTGCGGCACGTTAACGTAGTGCTCGGCCTGCTTGTCGTTATAAATGGCGTTAATCACTTCGCACGCGGCGTCAGAATAGTACGCCCCGCCGCGCTGCTCCAGCTCTTTTGGCTTCACGTTCAGGTCAGGATCTTTGTACAAATCAAAGAGCTGCTTTTCAACCTTCTGCACCACCTGCGCGCGCGCGCCGCCCTTGTAGTACTCGCCCATTTCGATGGCCAGCATCTCTTTCTGCTTAAAGTAGTAAAGCAGATACGAGCACGGCAGCAGGTTCAGGGAGCGGATCAGCCCCTCGCTGAACGGCAGATCGAAGATATTTTTCACCGACGCCGCGGTGAGGCGGCCGGAAGCCACGCCGTCCAGCAGCTCGTCAAAGCGCGACGTGCCGTTCACAATCACGTCTTTGATAAACACCATGTGGTTCAGGCCGAACAGATCGATGGAAAGATCGTCGCTGTCGGTCAGCTCCAGCACGTCGCGGATAAACATCTTCATGCCGATTGGGATGTTGCACACGCCGATGAAGCGCTTAAAGCCGGTATGGCGATAAACGGCCTCGGTCACCATGCCCGCCGGGTTGGTAAAGTTAATCACCCACGCGTTCGGGCAGATCTCTTCGACGTCTTTAATAATGTCAAAAATGACCGGAATGGTACGCAGGCCCTTAAACAGGCCGCCCGCGCCGTTGGTTTCCTGGCCCAGGTAGCCGTGGCTCAGGGGAATACGCTCGTCCAGCTCGCGCGCCTTCAGCTGGCCGACGCGCAGCTGGGTCGTGACGAAATCGGCATCTTTCAGCGCCAGGCGGCGGTCCAGCGTTTTATGCACGGTGAGCGGAACGCCCGCCTTGGCAACCATGCGCTGGCAGAGGTCAAAAATAATATTCAGCTTCTCTTGCCCTTCCTCAACGTCCACCAGCCATAATTCGCTGACCGGTAATTCGTGATAACGTTTCAGAAAGCCTTCCAGTAATTCCGGGGTATAGCTGCTGCCGCCACCAATGGTTACGACTTTTAATTTCTGTTGCATAATATCTCCCTTAGCGTATCAGGTTAACCGCCTGCAAGGTATAGCGGACTCTTCCCGCTATTTGGGCAAGCAATTAAGTCAATATTCGTGACGGACTCTCCGTCTGCCGTTAATTAATTACCGTCAGATTCTTGCGGTAACTGTTCGGTGTGAATGACGTAAATTTTTTAAAGGTTTTAATAAACAGGCTGGGGCTACTGTAACCCGATTCATAAGCAATATCGGTCACCGAGTAGTTGGTTATTTCCAGCTGCTTCTTGGCAAAGTTAATGCGGATTTCATTAATGATTTGCACCGGCGTTTTACGATAATAACGCTGGGTCGCGCGGGTTAAATATTCCTGCGATTTACCCGACAGCGCCACCATATTTTCCAGCGCGCTATCGCTGAATTGCCCTTTATCGTGCATCAGCTCAACGGTGCTGCGCAGCCACTGGGGAATATCATCCACCACCTGCTGCTCCTCTCTATGGTGGCGAAGGCGGTTCATAACGTAGAAGGTGACCGTTTCGATAAACTCATCAAATTCGCTGTCGCGGAAGTTGAGCGAGGCGATAACCGTCTCAATCCAGGTCATAAACTCGCTTTTAACGCGATAAACCTGTGATGCGACGAAGCAGAACGGCACCAGCGGCAGGTAGTGCTTCTCGAAGAAGCGCTTGCTGACGCCAACATTAAGGATGCGGGTTGCGCCAAACTCGTAAAAGCTCTGGTGGTACGACCCCATGGGCAGGAAGACGAAATCGCCGCGTTCGAGCAGGACCCGCTTACCGTTGATCTCCTGATAGTAGCGGCCGGTCAGAACAATCGTGAACTCGTAGTAGTCGTGCTGGTGCAGACCGCTGGCGCTCTCCGTTTTGTTGTAAATAACCACGTGAAAATTTTTGCCGTTAAACAGCTGCTGCTCAAGTGCGGTTTTAATTTCCATCGTGCTGACCTCCTGCTACCTAATCTGCCTTACTGCATTTTTTCGTGAAGCTCGATGAGCTCTGCCACCAGCTCGCGGGCCAGCATGGAGGTCATCAGGTGATCCTGCGCATGCACCAGCACCAGGCTCACCTTCATTTTGCCTTCGCCCTGATCGCCCTCAATCAGCTTCGTCTGTACCAGGTGCGCTTCATTCAGCGCGGTGCGGGACTGGTCCATCATGGTCTTCGCCGCGGCAAAATCACCCTGCTTGGCCTGCTTGAGCGCCGCATAGGCCAGGCTGCGCGCCTGCCCCGAGTTGATGATAAGCCCCATCACCACCTCTTCCAGATCGTTCTCTTCGGTTTCTTCTGCAACAATGCTGTCCAAATCTAACATCTTTAAGCTCCTTATGACCGGCGCGGGCTGCCCCGCGCCGTGCAACTTTAGAATTTCAGTGCGAGGGCGATATCCTCTTCGCTCTCTTCTTCGTCGATAACGGTTTGCGCTTTGTTCGCAATCGCCACGAACGGCATGTAGAGCAGCGTGGCTATACCGAGGTTGAATATCGCCAGCAGGAAGGCGGCGACGCTACCGTTGGTGTTAAAGAATGCGCCCAGACCGGCCGGCATGGTCCACGGTGCGATGTTGGTGACCGGCGGGATAATACCCAGGTAGTACGCGGTCAGGGTAATCGCGGCCAGCAGCGGCTGAATCAGTACGAACGGAATGAACATCACCGGGTTCATGATGATCGGCAGACCAAACAGAATCGGTTCGTTAATCTGGAAGATACCTGACGGCAGCGCCAGCTTCGCAACCTGACGGTGGTCAGCGCGACGAGAGACAATAAAGACCGCGATGATCAGACCCAGCGTCGCCCCGGTACCGCCCAGGAAGATATAGGAGTCCAGCATCGGCTTCGCCCACACATGGAAGGTTTTACCGGCCGCCAGCGCCGCGTCAACGGAGCCGTACTGCTGGTAAAGCGCAACGTTTTCCAGTGCCCACGGGGTCATGATACCGCTGTCCAGCGCCGCCAGTGCCAGTGAACCATGCACGCCGAAGAACCACAGCAGGGAGGTAAAGATGACATACGCCCAACCGACCACGCTACCCATCGACGCCAGCGGCGTTGAGATAGAGTCCATGATGATCTGGTGGAAGTTCGTGCCCCAGTGAGAGAGCGCCCAGGCGATAATCCCCATGATGGAGAGGATAATGAAGCCCGGAATCAACGCGGAAAAAGAACGAGATACAGAGGCCGGAACGCTATCCGGCAGGCGAATAACCCAGTTGCGGCGAATGATGAAGGTGAACATTTCTGCCACCACCAGGCCAATCAGAATACCGGAAATAATGTTTGCGCCACCGAGCCAGTTGGCCCCTACCGCATAGGCATCACCTACGCTATACGGCGTCACGGTCATAAATGCGGCAACGGATAATAATCCCGCGGCCAGCGGATCCACTTTACGCTCTTCCGCCAGCGCCATCCCAATAAAGAAAGGCGCCATCAGCGACATAATACCTAACGTACCGTTATATACGTTGCCGCCGATGGCTTTTAAACCATTAAGGGTTTCAATGGTGGAAGCGTCTAACCGTATTCCTAATGAATAAAAGAAGGAACCTTCGCCAAAGCTCAGGAAAACGTTGTTAATTAAAACGAACATGGCCCCGGCCAGCGTTAACGGCATTAATTTAATAAAGCCGTTTTTGATGGCATTAACGTGAGGCTGCTTTCCTATTTTAACAGCAAAAGGAAGGAGTACCTTTTCAAGTGAAGCGATGACTTTACTCATAGGTAAATACCCTTAAATGCCGCAACAAGCGTTACGGCGTATTGTGTGTGAAATTACTCTTTGACGGGAAAAATAAAATAATTAATTTGCAGCTTTTTTAATCGCTGCAACAGCAGCTTTCAGAACACCTAAACCATCAATCTTGCCGTACAGCCCGGAGTCAATAACCTCTACCGGCTTGTTTGGCAGCAAACGCTGAATTTCGGGCAGCATGTAGGCAATCTGCGGCCCCAGCAGCACGACGTCCGCTGCCTGTCCCTTCTCACCCGCCAGGGTTTCCGGAAACGCTTCAATTACCACGGGAACTTCATACTTTTCAGCCTGCGCGCGCATTTTGGACACCAGCAGTGAGGTTGACATGCCCGCAGAGCAAAACAGATAAATATGTTTCTTTTCCATCGCAACTTCCCTCTTGTTTGACCACCCGCCGTCGTGCTATCACTCGACTCGCTATCCTGGCTGACGGGCAGTTTGCTTAACATTGTTTGTCGTTGAAGTGAGTATACGCAATGGTACAGGCGGAGGATAATTCTGAACAGACTCAAATTGTCTCTCATTGACCTGGCTTGTTGACTCCCTTCACATTTCGGCCAAATAATTCGCGGGAAGAAATAAGATTCGTACGGGCGTAAAAAAACCGGCCTGCTGGCCGGTTTGTTAACATCCTCAGGCTGAAAGGGTTACTGAGCCTTAGGTGCCTGTGGATCGGTGTCGTATTCAGAACAGGTCTGGTAACCTGAATTGATGACGTGTCCGGTATCATCCAGCGCGACGAAATAGGTCTCTGCCTTACCATCACGTTGACCCAGGATGTAGGTCTGGCAGGTACCACGCGCGTGGATCATGGTGACTTCCGACGAAGGTTTACCGGCAATCGCGGCAACCTGCGAGCGGGTCATGCCCTTTTTAACGTCCTTCACCACTGGCTGAGTAAACTGATCCTTGGTGCGATCGTAAGCCGTACACCCTGCCAGCATAGTCAGAACCGCCGCTGCACTTAAAATTCCTGCTACATTCTTTTTCATTTTCCGTCCTCTTGTTTATCAGCGTGTTAACTAAGCATGGAATAAAAATCACGATTCATCAACTTTGTGATTTTCGCCAGACGAATTTCGGAAAATTCCAATAAAACAACGATAACCTGCTAAAACGTCGCAAATTAGCGCACTCAAAACTGTGATCCTTGTCGTTTCTCGCCCAAACGGGTAGTTTTAACGGATTATACTTTCTGTTTCGTTCTGCATAGGGAGGGCGTTATGGCTCTGCAACAAGACATTATTCAGGCGCTGGGCGCAAAGCCTGCGGTTGATGCGCAAGAAGAGATCCGCCGAAGCGTTGATTTTTTGAAGTCATATCTGAAAAAAAACGCGTTCCTGAAATCCATCGTGCTGGGCATCAGCGGCGGTCAGGATTCCACCCTCACCGGCAAGCTGTGCCAGATGGCCATCACCGAGTTGCGTGAAGAGACCGGCGACAGCGCGCTGCAGTTTATCGCGGTTCGCCTCCCCTACGGCGTGCAGGCAGACGAACAGGACTGTCAGGACGCGATTGCCTTTATCCAGCCCGACCGCGTGCTGACCGTCAATATTAAGGGCGCGGTGCTGGCAAGCGAACAGGCGCTGCGCGAGGCGGGCATCGAGCTGAGCGATTTTGTGCGCGGCAATGAAAAAGCGCGCGAGCGCATGAAGGCGCAGTACAGCATTGCAAGCATGACCAAAGGCGTGGTGGCGGGTACGGATCACGCGGCGGAAGCCATCACCGGCTTCTTCACCAAGTACGGCGATGGCGGCACGGACATTAACCCGATTTTCCGTCTGAACAAGCGCCAGGGCAAGCAGCTCCTTGCCGCCCTGGGCTGCCCTGAGCATCTCTATAAGAAAGCGCCAACGGCTGACCTCGAGGACGATCGCCCCTCCCTGCCGGACGAAGCCGCGCTCGGCGTGACCTACGATAACATTGATGATTATCTGGAAGGCAAAACGCTGGATGAAGCGACCGCAAAAATCATCGAAGGCTGGTATCTGAAAACCGAGCACAAGCGCCATACGCCGATTACGGTGTTTGACGATTTCTGGAAATAAAAGCAAGCATTTTCTCCCTCTCCCGTGGGAGAGGGTTGGGGTGAGAGCATCAGTCCGCACATACCAGCGCCACCCGGCTCTTTTTTAACCACCCAACACCTGCTACACTGTATACCTGAACAGTATACGGAGCACTATGTGAGCAGGCGTCAATCCGCCCCGCGTCTTGAGTTCGAAGCGGCGGCCATCTATGAATATCCCGAGCATCTTCGCCCCTGGCTTGAAGCGCTGCCAAAGCAGCCTGGCGTCTATTTTTTTCATGGCGAAAGCGACACCATGCCGCTCTATATTGGCAAAAGCGTCAATATCCGCAGCCGGGTGCTCTCGCATCTGCGCACGCCGGATGAAGCCGCGATGCTGCGCCAGTCGCGTCGCATCACCTGGGTTCAGACGGCGGGCGAACTCGGCGCGCTGCTGCTCGAAGCCCGGCTCATCAAGGAGCAGCAGCCGCTGTTCAACAAGCGTTTGCGCCGCAATCGCCAGCTCTGTTCGCTGCAGATCGTCGACGGCAGGCCGCAGGTGGTGTACGCCCGGGAAGTCGATTTCTCCCGCACGCCAAACCTGTACGGGCTGTTTGCCAACAAGCGCGCCGCGCTGCAGACGCTGCAAACCCTCGCCGACGAGCTTAAGCTCTGCTACGGCCTGCTGGGGCTGGAAGCCACCACCCGCGGGCGCGCCTGCTTCCGTTCTGCGCTCAAGCGCTGCGCGGGCGCGTGCTGCGGAAAAGAGCCCGTCGAGGATCATCAGGCGCGGCTTATGGCCGGACTGGCATCGATTAGCGTCAACTGCTGGCCGTGGGAAGGCGCCGTTGCGCTGAAGGAGTGCGGCGATGGCCTTACGCATTATCACATCATTCACAACTGGCTGTGGCTGGGCGCGGTTGAAAATTTAACCGACGCCGCCGGGCTGCTGCGCGCCCCCGCCGGATTCGATCAGGACGGCTATAAAATCCTCTGCAAGCCGCTGTTAGGCGGCCAATACGAGATCGTTTCGCTTAGTGGCCCGGCAGCCAGGTAATCTCGCTGAACAGCAGCCTGCCGCTGGACTCCAGCAGGCGGAGGGTGTGTACGCCCTCCTCCCAGCACGCCCCCTGCTCGGCGGTCAGCAATTTCTCGCCAAGCTGCCACGCCCCGCTTAGCACAAAAATCACTCCGCCCCGCGAGCCGAAGGTGGTGAAGGTGCGATCGGCCACGCGCACCTTCGCCTGGCAATGCTCCCGGCGGGTCATGATATTGAAATCCATCGACATCCGGCCTTCGGTGAGCTGCGCCTTAACCGGCAGATCGCCAGAAAAACGGTACGGCTGATGGTGTTTGAGGGTATGGCAAAACGCGCGGCCCGCGTCCAGCGTAACTTCGCCGCCCTCAAGAAGGGTAATCACCCGCTCGACGCCCGGAAAAGAGGAAAATTCGCCGTTGCTGGCGAGAGAAGCGATGCTGGCGCGCCACGAAAAATCACGCGTCGCGGGAGGAAAACAGCAAATCTCGCGCGTCTCTCCGGCACCGTTGCGCCACAGGCTGACCGGCATCTTGCGAATATCAAAGAATTCCATCACCACTCCTGAAGGGCGCAACCTGCGCCAAAGCCGCGGTTCGCCACCGCGGCGGTTTCGATTGTTATCGTTAGCTATTATCGGCAGCGGAGGGGCATGCCTTAGCCGGGCGTAAAAAAAATCTAACGCCATGACTCTGCTGAACATTCTTTGAGGCGTTGCGACGGAAATACCGCGCTTATTGCGCCTGGCAAGCGGGGCATAGAAAAACCGCCGGTCCTGCCCACAGCGGTTACGCTTTTGTGGACAGGATCCCGGCGGTCTTAAGAGAGTGAGCCGATTATTCGGCTGGTGCTGGCATTTTACCTTCCGGCGCGTGACGTTCTGTCAGACGCTTCTCAAAATTGGCATTAAACTGCTTTTTCTGTTCCGGGGTCAGAATGTTGTAGATCTTATTCTGGGTCTCCATGCGGGACAGCATCATTGCCTTGTGCTGCGCGGCCATCTTATCGATCTGCGCTTCGGCTTTTGCCTTATCGAAGCTGTCGCTGGCGATAATGTCATGCATTGCGCGGCGCTCTTCCAGCGGCGGACGCTTCATCTGGTCGCGCTGGCCTTTCATGATGTCGCGCACCTGCTGCTTCTGCGCGTCGGTCAGGTTCAGGTCTTTAAACATCATGTCGTGATGCATACCCGGCTTGCCTTTATGGTGCATCATCATTTTGCCTTCAGCAGGCGCGGCCGTGGTGGTAGCGGTGTCCGCTGCGAACGCCGTACCTGCAGCGCCCAGAGCCAGGGTAGAAGCAACAAACAGTGCAGTTAACTTACGCATAATTATTTCCTTACTTTCAGTTATTCTTCGGCGTGTTGCCGTGTTGACGAGATTAACTTTACGGGGTTTATCGTCAATTAGTCAGAGCAACGGTAAAACAATGAAAGTGTATAAAACAGTTTTCCGCCAAATATGGAGAAATTAAGGATAAAGCGTGGAGAGTTGCAACGAAAATATTCAAACAGATGATTTTAAAGAGATTATGAAGAAGTATATCCAAAGAGAGATTATTAATAAAGCAATTCTCCAGGAATAATCTGCAAAAGATCGGCAATCGCGCTTATGCTCAAGAAAAATAAAACGCCTGCGGCCCCTCGCATTAAAAGAGAGGGTCCGCAATCAGGCTATTTTCTCCAGCATCAGCCCGGCCCGGAGGCCAAACGCCACGGCGGGATTCGGGAAGAGAACATACTCCGTCGTTTTCTGCACCTCGTAGCGCTCCTCTCCGTCCTCGGCCAGCAGCACGCCCTGGCGGAACGGCGTAAAGTTCAGCGTGTGCGCGGCCATATGCAGGCGGAAATCCTCGCTGCGGCGCGTAATTTGCTGCACCACGCGATAGCGCACCGGGGGCTCGGGCGAGCGTTCACACGCGGTCCCGCCCAGCAGCGCCCGCAGCGCGGCGTGGGTTGGCGCAAAGCGCGCGAGGTCGTTATGCCCGAACGGCAGCGCTTTCCCCAGCTCCAGGGTGCAGGCCAGCGCGCCGTGCTTTTCGCAGGTGAAGTGGGTAAAGGTGCCGCCGGGCGCCTGGTGGAAGACCAGCGCCTCCAGCCCCGCGTCGCCAAGCCAGCCCAGGAAATCGTCATCCCATGGTCGATCGCGCTGGGGCAGCACGCCGAAGCGCACGTGGTACGACGCGCGGATCGCCGTGTGCAGGTCAAGATGCCAGCGGTCCGGCCCGGCGGCGGCAAAAAACGCGCTCACCGCCTGCTCGAGCCGCTGCGCGCGCGCCGTCTCTTCCCCCTGCGGGAACTGCGCCCAGCGCCCCCCGAACATGCGGTTAAGATCGCTTTCGAGGTAGCGCTTATTCTGCGCCAGCGCCGGCGGGTTGCCGAGCACCACCAGTACGCGGCAGCGCAGGCTAATCTCACCGCGGTACAGCGCGCGCAGCAGCAGGTCGACAATCTCGACCGGTGCGGTTTCGTTGCCGTGAATGCCGGACGAGAGCAGCAGCGACCGCTCGCCCTCCTCAAACGGCGTCAGCTCCAGCACGCCGCGCTCCAGCCAGCGCCAGCGAAATGAGGGGCCTTCCCCCTCGCGCTGCGCCGGTACGTCGTTCGCCAGCGTCAGCGCCAGTAAATTTTCCATACCCTCCCCTTAGCGCTGGAACGGATAAACCGATCCCAGGCGCAGGATTTTGGTCAACGCGTCCAGCGCCTCGCGCCCTTCGCGCAGCAGCTGCGGGTCAACCAGGTCGGCCTGGGTGAGCCGGTCGCGATAGTAGCGCTCCACCCAGTCGTTAAGGCTGTTAAACAGCGCGTCGTTCATCATCACCGCAGGATTGACCGCCTGCATTTCATCCTGCGTCAGCACCACGCGCAGGCGCAGGCAGGCCGGACCGCCGCCGTTGGCCATGCTTTCGCGCAGATCAAACACCCGCAGCTCGTCGATCGGGTTATCGTCTTGCACCAGCTCGCTCAGATAGCGCCACACGCCGTCGTGGTTGCGCGACTCCTGCGGCAGAACCAGCGTCATGCTGCCGTCATCCCGGCTCAGCAGCTGGCTATTAAAGAGGTAGGTTTCGACCGCATCCTGCACGCTGACCGCCCCAGCGGGCACCTGAATCGGCGTAAAGCCGGGCACCCGCTCGCGCAGCGCGGCGAGCAGCCTGTCCTGATGGGCAAACGCCTGCTCGTGGCAGAACAGCACCTGGCGGTTGGAGACGGCGATCACGTCGTTATGGAACACGCCCTGGTCGATAACGTGCGGATTTTGCTGGGCAAACATCACCTGCGACGGATTCACCTGGTTCAGACGCGCGACGGCCTGGCTTGCCGCCAGCGTCTGGCGCGCCGGATAGCGCGTCGGGGCAGAATGGCCACCCTCTTCGCGCCCGTAGATAAAGAGCTGAAGGCCCGGCTCGCCGTAGTCACCGCCCAGGCGGTTATGGTTCGCGGCGCCTTCGTCGCCAAACATCGCCACCTGCGGCAGCGCCTGATGCACTTCGAAATGGGCGTCATGATCAAAAATGGCGCGCAGCACCCGCTCGGTGGTTTCCGCTTCCGTGGCGCGGTGGAACTTGTTGTTGAGGTTAGCGACCGTCAGGTGGACCTTGCCGTCCAGCGTATCCGCCGACGGCGCGACGGTTGCCGCGTTAGCCACCCACATAGAGGACGCCGAGCTGGCCGCCGAGAGCAGATGCGGCGTATGCGCGCCCGCCTTTTCGACCACCTGCTCATCAGTGCCGCTAAAGCCGAGCTGGCGCAAAACGGTCACGTTCGGGCGCTCCTGCGGCGGGATCACCGCCTGCGGGAAACCGGCGTCCGACAGCGCCTTCATCTTGAGCAGCCCCTGCTTCGCCGCCAGCTTCGGATTGGAGACCTGAAAGCGGTGCTTCGTCGAGGCCTCATTGCCAAACGACAGCCCGGCGTAGTGGTGCGTCAGCCCCACCAGCCCGTCAAAGTTAACCTCACGCGCTTTCATGATCGTCTCCCTGCGAAAAATCCAGGCCAGGGCTGAGCGTGCCGGGCAGCGTCAGGGCGGGCGTTTCCAGGCTCGCCATCGGCCACGCGCAGTAATCAGCGGCATACCACGCGCTGGCGCGATGGTTGCCCGACGCCCCCACGCCGCCAAACGGCGCGGTGCTCGCCGCGCCGGTCAGCGGTTTGTTCCAGTTGACGATCCCGGCGCGCGCCTCCAGCAGCAGCTGGTCAAACTTCTCGCGCTGCGGCGAAATCAGCCCGCTCGACAGGCCGTAGCGGGTGTTATTGGCCATCGCGATAGCGCTGTCAAAATCGTCATAGCGCCAGACGCACAGCAGCGGGCCGAAGACCTCTTCGTCCGGCACGCGGCTTGCGCCGCTCATCTCAATAATGCCCGGCGTCAGCAGCGACGTCCCCGGCTCAACCAGCTTCGGCTCCAGCAGGGTTTTCGCCCCGCGCGCAACGTGCTCCTGCCAGGCTTTCAGCACGTTCTGCGCCGCCTGCCCGGAGATCAGCCCGCCGATAAACGGCTGCGGCTCGGCGTCCCATTTTGCCGGAACCAGCCGCGCGCTCACCTCGACGAGGCGCTTGAGGAACGCATCCCCCTGCGCCCCGCGCTTCACCAGCAGGCGGCGCGCGCAGGTGCAGCGCTGTCCGGCGGTAATAAAGGCCGACTGGATGGTCAGATGCACCGCCGCATCAATATCGTCGGGATCTTCCACGATCAGCGGATTGTTGCCGCCCATCTCCAGCGCCAGAATTTTTTCCGGCTGCCCGGCCAGCTGGCGGTGCAGCTGATAGCCCGTTCCGGCGCTGCCGGTAAACAGCAGGCCGTCAACGTCGGCGAGCCCGCTCAGCGCCTGACCCGTTTCGCGCCCGCCCTGCACCATGTTCAGCACGCCCGGCGGCAGGCCCGCCTGCTCCCAGAGCTTCACCACCGCCTCTCCGGTCAGCGGCGTGAGCTCGCTCGGCTTGAAGATCACGGTGTTGCCCGCCAGCAGCGCGGGCACGATATGCCCGTTCGGCAGGTGGCCGGGGAAGTTATACGGGCCAAACACCGCCAGCACGCCGTGCGGCCGGTGGCGCAGCGTGGCGGCGCCGTCGGGCATCTCGGTGTGCTGCTCGCCGGTGCGGGTGTGGTAAGCCTTCACCGAAATCGCGACTTTGCCGATCATCGCCGTCACCTCGGTTGCCGCCTCCCAGCGCGGCTTGCTGGTCTCGGACGCGATAATGCGCGTCAGCTCGGCTTTGTTGGCCTCCAGCAGTCCGGCAAATTTTTCAACGATCGCCTGGCGCGCGGAGAAAGGCTGTTTGGCCCACGCCGGGAACGCGCGGCGGGCGGAGGTGCAGGCCAGCTCAACCTGCCCCGCGCTGGCGTCGTTGCCCTGCCAGAGCACCTCGCTGCCCACCGGATTGGTTTTAACCCGCGCTTCGCCCTCGCCCGTGACCCAGTCACCGTTAATCCATAAAGTCATGCTGTTTTCTCCTCAGGACAGAGCCGCACCAGGCGAACCGCGTCGCCGGCATTGCATTTCAGGGCATCGAGCTGCGCGGCGGTCAGCACCAGGCGCTCGCATTTCGGGTTGGTTCGCACCAGCATGGCGCGGAAGTTTTCGTAATGCTCGTTTGCCACCAGGCAGGCGGGCCAGTCGCCCGGCGCGGGCTGGCCTTCTGCCACCTGCACGAGGCGGCTTTTGCGGATCGCGCGCACGCGGTCGATGTCGCACTCCAGCGTCGGCCCGCCGTCAAAGATGTCGACGTAGTTGCGGTAGCGGAATCCCTCTTTCTCCAGCACCGCGCGCGCAGGCGCGGTTTGCGGATGGACTTCGCCAATCACCGCCTGCGCTTCCGGGGTTAAGAAATGGGTATAGATAGGATGCTTCGGCATCAGCTCGGCGATGAACGCCTTCTGCCCGGTTCCGCACAGATAGTCCGCGCGGCTAAACTCCATCGAGAAGAAGCGTTCGCCCAGGCTTTCCCAGAACGGCGAATAGCCGGTGTCGTCGATCACGCCGCGCATTTCGGCGACCACCTTTTCGTTAAAGCGGTCGCGAAAGGCGGCCATAAACATAAAGCGCGATTTCGAGAGCAGGTAGCCGTTGCCCTCCCTGCGCCAGTCCGGGTCGAGAAACAGCGTGCAGAGCTCGCTGGCGCCGGTGTGATCGTTACAAAGAAACAGCGTCGGCAGCGCGTTGTAGACGTTCAGCTCTTTCGAGGCGTGAACCATGGTGCCGACGCGGTAGTTGTACCACGGGTCGTTAAGCCCCACCGCCACCTCAATGGCGCAAATCCCGGCGACCGTTCCGGTCTCGGTATCTTCCAGCACGAACACGTAGCCCTGTTCGCTTTTTGGCAACGTCCCCTGCCAGGTTTGCAGGGCGCGCTCGATGCGCGCCGACAGCGTTTTCTCATCAACGGGAAGCGAGGTCAGCCCGCCTCCCGTCTTACCGGCAAGCTGCATGAGCGCCGCGATATCGCCGCGCTCAACGGGACGGATGACCATCATGATGACACCTCAGACTTCACTTTTTCACAGGCCAGCGCGAAGCGATCTAACCCGGTGCGAATTTCTTCTTCGCTTACGACCAGCGCCGGAGCAAAGCGCACCACGCTGGCACCGGCAATTAGCACCATCACGCCCAGCTTCGCCGCTTCCTGTGAAATCAGCTTCGCTTTTCCGGCAAACTCCGGCGCAAGCTCGCAGCCGATCAGCAGGCCCAGGCCGCGGATCTCTTTGAACAGGCCGGTCTTCGCGTTGATGGCGTTCAGGCGCTCCACGAACCACGCGTGGCGCTGCTTCACGCCGCTGAGCACCTCCGGCGTATTGATGATATCGAGCACCTGCCCGGCTACCGCCGTGGCCAGCGGGTTACCGCCGTACGTCGTGCCGTGCGTGCCGACAACCATCACGCTGGCGAATTTATCGGTGGTCAGCATCGCCCCTACCGGGAAGCCGCCGCCCAGCGCCTTCGCCGTGGAGAGCACGTCCGGCGTGACGGCGTAGTGCATGTAGGCATACAGCTCGCCGGTGCGGCCCACGCCGGTCTGGACTTCGTCAAAAATCAGCACCGCGTTGTGGCGATCGCACAGCTCGCGCAGCCCCTGCAGGAAGGCCTTCTGCGCGGGCACCACGCCGCCCTCGCCCTGCATCGGCTCGACGATCACCGCGCAGGTGTTGTCATCAATCAGCTCGCGGGCAGAGTCGAGATCGTTATAGGCCGCGTGGCGAATGTCCGGCGGCAGCGGCGCAAAGTCCTGCGAGTAGGACGGCTGGCCGCCCGCGCTCACGGTAAACAGCGTGCGGCCGTGGAAGGCGTTCTTAAACGCCACGATGCCGCTCTTGTGCGCGCCAAACTTATCGTGGGCGTATTTGCGCGCCAGCTTGAGCGCCGCCTCGTTGGCTTCCGCCCCCGAGTTACAGAAAAAGACTTTCTCCGCGAAGGTGGCGTCGATCAGCTTTTTCGCCAGGCGCAGCGCAGGCTCGTTGGTATAGCCGTTGCCGGTATGCCAAAACTTTGCCGCCTGGTCGTTCAGCGCCTGACGCAGCGCCGGGTGCGCGTGGCCCAGCGCATTCACCGCAATCCCGCCCGCAAAGTCGATATACTCTTTGCCCTGCTGATCCCACAGGCGCGAGCCTTCCCCACGTACCGGAATAAAAGCCGCCGGGGCGTAAACCGGCATCATCCATTCATCAAAGTTTTCACGCGTAATTGACAGAGACATAGCGACCTCATCCGGTAAATAAAAAGTTGTTTAAATGTTAAATATTTGAGTGTTTGCACTGTGAATGTAGATTGCAGCCTTCGTGCCAGCCAGCGATAAAATGCATAAACGGGTTGAGCCGACAGAATATCAAAGGGTTACAATATGGATTTATTCACTGTTATTGCATAAAAAGTGAATATTTTTATGACAAGCGGCGCTTTGCCGCACGAAAATCAGAAAGAGTATGCAGAGGCCAAATATAATTCTGGAATTGTGATCGCTCGCGAAATTTACGGGTCGTTTACGCCCCTTTCGGGGGCAGCGCGCATCGAAATGGTGCAAATATTGCACCGTTGGCGTTATCTGTTGCAGTTATTGGTCGATCCCGATACCAGACGCGGCAAATTCTGCTACCATCCCTGCACTATTCACCTTGCATTGGCAGCGACTATGAAATTTGTCTCTTTTAATATCAACGGCCTGCGTGCCCGCCCTCACCAGCTTGAAGCGATTGTTGAGCAACATCAGCCTGACGTGATCGGCCTGCAGGAGACAAAGGTCCACGACGATATGTTCCCGCTCGAAGAGGTGGCGAAGCTGGGCTATAACGTCTTCTATCACGGGCAGAAAGGCCACTACGGCGTGGCGCTGTTAACCAAAGAGACGCCGGTATCGGTGCGTCGCGGCTTCCCGGGCGATGACGAAGAAGCGCAGCGCCGCATAATCATGGCGGAAATTCCGTCCCCGCTGGGCAACATCACGGTGATTAACGGCTATTTCCCGCAGGGCGAAAGCCGCGATCATCCTACCAAGTTCCCGGCCAAGGCGAAGTTTTATCAGGACCTGCAAAACTACCTGACCACCGAGCTGAAAAAAGAGAATCCGGTGCTGATCATGGGTGATGTGAATATCAGCCCGACCGATCTGGACATCGGCATCGGTGAAGAGAACCGCAAGCGCTGGCTGCGCACCGGCAAATGCTCCTTCCTGCCGGAAGAGCGCGAGTGGATGGACCGCCTGATCGGCTGGGGCCTGGTGGATACCTTCCGCGCCGCTAACCCGGAGACGCAGGATCGCTTCTCATGGTTCGACTATCGCTCAAAAGGCTTCGACGACAACCGCGGCCTGCGCATCGACCTGCTGCTGGCAAGCTCGCCGCTGGCCGAGCGCTGCGTTGAAACCGGGATTGACTACGACATCCGCAGCATGGAAAAACCGTCGGACCATGCGCCGGTATGGGCGAAATTCAAGCTGTAACGCCGCGTGACCATGCGTAAAATTTTCTTCCTGTGCGCCCTTCTGGGCGCCTTTATTCTTGCGTTTCACTTTCTGCCGCCCGGCACGCTCTCGCTCGATACCGTCAAAGCTCACCAGCACGCGCTGATTGCGCAGGTTAATCACGCGCCGGTTCTGAGCGCGCTGCTCTACTTTGCGGTGTACGTGCTGGTTTCCGCGCTCTCGATTCCGGGCGCGGCGATCCTGACGCTGCTCGGCGGCGCGCTGTTCAGCCTGTGGCAGGGCGTGCTGCTGGTGTCGTTTGCCTCCACGCTCGGCGCGACGCTGGCGATGCTCGCCAGCCGCTACCTGCTGCGCGACTGGGTCCAGCAGCGGTTTGCCGCGCAGATGAAAACGGTCGACGCCGGTATGGATCGCGACGGCGCGCGCTATCTTTTTGCCCTGCGCCTGATGCCGCTGTTCCCCTTTTTCCTGGTCAACCTGCTGATGGGGCTGACGCGCCTTGGCGTGCGCCGCTACTGGTGGGTTAGCCAGCTGGCGATGCTGCCCGCCACGGTTATCTTCCTTAACGCCGGACGCGCATTAGGTAATATCACCTCACTGCGCGATATTCTGTCGCCTGGGCTGATCGTTGCCTTTACACTGCTGGGGTTATTTCCGCTGGTTACCCGCCGGCTCTTTTCCCGTTATCCCTCTTCGACCAAAAAGTGAGGCATTATGCGCCGTGTGCGTTTTTGCGCGATTCTGACGGGCCTGCTCTTCGCGGCCCCCGCTATGTCAGCGGACGGCTGGCACGCCGTTCAACAGCAGGCTAAAGGCCAGACGGTCTGGTTTAACGCCTGGGGCGGCGACCCGGCGGTAAACCGCTATCTCGACTGGGTAAGCGGCGAGATGAAAACCCACTACGCGATTAACCTGAAGATCGTGCGCCTGGCTGACGCCGCCGACGCGGTCAAGCGCATTCAGACGGAACATGCCGCGGGGCGCGACGCCAACGGCTCGGTCGACCTGCTGTGGGTTAACGGAGAGAATTTCCGCACGCTGAAGGAGGCCGGTCTGCTGCAAACCCAGTGGGCGCAGGCGCTGCCGAACTGGCGCTACGTCGATACCCAAAAGCCGGTGACGGAAGATTTTGCGGTTGCCACCGAGGGGGCGGAATCCCCGTGGGGCGGCGCGCAGCTCACCTTCATCGCCCGCCGGGCCAGCACGCCGACGCCGCCCGCCGATCCGCAGGCGCTGCTGGCGTACGCGCAGCAGCATCCGGGCAAGGTGAGCTACCCTCGCCCGCCGGACTTTACCGGCACCGCGTTTCTTGAGCAGATGCTCCTGACGCTGACCGAACGCCCTGACGCGCTAAAAAAAGCGCCGTACGCCGACTTCGCGCAGGTCACCGCGCCGCTGTGGGCCTGGCTCGACGCCCTGCACCCGCTGCTGTGGCGCGAGGGGAAAGATTTTCCGCCGTCACCCGCCAGGATGGACGCGCTGTTAGCCAGCGGCAGCCTCAATTTCTCGCTGACCTTTAACCCGGCCCACGCTCAGCAGAAGGTGGCCAGCGGCGAGCTTCCGTCAGACAGCTATAGCTTCGGCTTTCGTAACGGCATGCTCGGCAACGTCCACTTCGTGGCGATCCCGTCAAACGCCAGCGCCAGCGCAGGGGCGAAGGTGGTCGCCAACTTCCTGCTCTCCCCGCAGGCGCAGATCCGCAAGGCCGATCCCGCCGTCTGGGGCGATCCGAGCGTGCTGGACGCGAGCAGGCTTCCCGCCGATGAGGCAAAAGCGCTTGCCGCCTTTACGCCCGCGGGCCTGCCGCCGGTGCTGGCCGAACCGCACGCCGCCTGGGTCAACGCGCTGGAGCAGGAATGGCTTCGCCGCTACGGTACGCGCTAGGCGGCCTTGCCCGGCTGGCGATGGCGGTGATTTACGTGCCGCTCGTGCCCGCGGTCATTATGCTGCTGGCTCCGGCGTTCTCCTCTGCCGGGTGGCAGTTGCTTCTCGGCGATCCGCAGCTGTCCCAGGCGCTGGCCGCCACGCTGGTTTCCACCCTGATTGCCACGCTCGGCGCGCTGCTTATCGCGCTCGGGTTCGTCGCCCTGCTCTGGCCCGGCGAGCGCTGGCAGCGCCTGAGCGGCCGCCTGCCGTGGCTGCTGGCCGTGCCCCACGTCGCGTTTGCCACCAGCGTGCTGCTGGTGTTTGCCGAGGGCGGCCTTTTTTACCAATTCTGCACGCTCTGCACGCCCCAGCTGGACCGTTACGGCGTGGGGCTTGGGATCGCGCTCGCCGTTAAGGAGAGCGCCTTCGTGCTGTGGGCCATCTGCGCGGTGCTGCCGGAGCAGCGGCTGGCACAGCAGAACGTGGTCTTGCAAACCCTCGGCTACGGGAGGCTGCAGCGCCTGGCCTGGCTGGTCATTCCGGCAATTGCCCCGGCGCTGGGCGCGGTGATGCTCGCGGTTCTGGCCTGGTCACTTTCGGCCGTCGACGTGGCGATCGTTCTCGGGCCGGGGAACCCGCCGACGCTGGCGGTGCTGGCCTGGCACTGGCTGAGCCAGGGCGATGAGGCCCAGCAGGTTAAGGGCACGCTGCTGTGTCTGCTTCTGCTGGCGCTTTTGGCGGCGCTGGCCGCGCTGGGCTACGGCCTGTGGAGAGCCTGGCGGCGCGCGGTGCCGAACCTGTCCGGCGTTCGACGGATATCGCACGCCCCGCTTCCCGAACGCGCGCTGGGCTGGCTGCTGCCCGCCTGCGGCATCCTGTGTACGGTCGTGCTGGTTGCGCTGGCGCGCGACGACGGTGCCGCCCTGGCGCTTGTCAGCACCAGCCTGTCCCTGGGCCTGCTGTCGAGTACGATCGCCCTGGCGGTTATTTTCCTCTGGCTTGAGTGGGGCCCCCGGCGCGGTGCGCTGTGGATCTGGCTGCCGCTGGCGCTTCCCGCCCTTCCGCTCGTTTCAGGCCAGTACGCGCTGGCGCTGCGGCTCGGCCTGGACGGGGAATACGCCGCCGTGCTGTGGAGCCACCTGCTGTGGGTGCTGCCGTGGATGCTGCTGATGCTGCAGCCCGCGTGGCGCAGGCTCGATCCCCGGCTGATCCTGACCGCCAGAACGCTGGGCTGGTCGCGCGGAAAAATCTTCTGCCTGCTAAAATGTCCCCTGCTGCTTCGCCCGGCGCTACTGGCGTTCGCCACCGGGTTTTCGGTGAGCATGGCCCAGTACATGCCCACGCTGTGGCTCGGCGCGGGACGCTTCGCCACCCTGACCACCGAGGCCGTCGCGCTCAGCAGCGGCGGCAGCGTGCCGGTGCTCGCCAGCCGCGCGCTGGGGCTGTTGCTGTTAACGGGCGGCGCGTTCGGCGTGGCCGCGCTGCTGTCCCGCCTCGCCGGGCGCTATCGACAAGGATTACGCTGATGCTGAACGTTACCGACCTCACCATTGAACCGCTGTTTCGCGGGGTGAATTTTAGCGTGCCGCGCGGCGAGATTGTCACGCTGATGGGCCCCTCCGGCAGCGGGAAATCAACGCTATTTTCGTGGATGGCGGGCGCGCTTTCCGCCGATTTTCAGGCGCAGGGCGAGCTATGGCTGGACGATCGCCGCTGCGACGGGTTGCCCACGGAGCAGCGGGGAATCGGCGTTCTTTTTCAGGACGCGCTGCTGTTTGACCACTTCAGCGTTGGGCAAAACCTGCTGCTGGCGCTGCCCGCGCGCGCGGCCGGAAAGGCGCGTCGGGAGGCGGTACAGGCGGCGCTGGCGTCGGCCGGGCTGAATCATCATTATCACAGCGATCCCGCAACGCTCTCCGGCGGCGAGCGTGCCCGGGTGAGCCTGCTGCGCGCCCTGCTTGCCGAGCCGCGCGCGCTGCTGCTGGACGAGCCGTTCAGCCGCCTCGACAGCGCGCTGCGCGCCACCTTCCGCGCGTGGGTCTTTGACGCCCTTCGCGCGCGCAATATCCCGGCGGTGCTGGTCACGCATGATGAAAACGATATACCGCCCGGCGGCCAGGTGATCGCGCTTTCTCGCTGGCAATAATGTGCTAACGCAATGTTTTCCGCGACGGGAAAGACGACAATGACGCCCTCAATTTTCTGTGTCAGGATTTTCGATGAAACGTGTTTCTCAACTGACCGCGCTGGCCCTGCTCTGCGGCCTCGCCTCATTCTCTTCCCTGGCGGCCAACATGCCCCACTCCCTCACGCTTGAGCAGCTGCAACAGCAGCACGGCGCGGTGATTGATACCCGCCCCAGCGCGTTCTATAACGGCTGGCCGCAGGCGCTGAGCGCGCCTTCCGGGCATGAACCCGACGCGCTGAACCTTTCCGCCTCGTGGCTCGGTGCGATGAGCGACGCGCAGATTGCCGCGTGGGCAAAAGGCCATCAGCTTGCCGCCGACAGGCCGATTGCGCTCTACGGCAGCGAAAGCGATAACCAGGCCGTCCGGGCCCGGCTGGAAAAAGCGGGCTTTACGCAGATTTCCGCGTTGAGCGACGCCCTCCAGTCCGCCGAGCGCCTGCAGCGTTTGCCGCACTTCGAGCAGCTGGTTTATCCGCAGTGGATCCACCAGCTGCAGCAGGACAAACCGGTGGTTGCCGCGCCGAAGGGCGACTGGAAGGTGATTGAAGCCGCCTGGGGCGCGCCGAAATTTTATCTGCTGAACCATATCCCCGGCGCGGACTACATCGATACCAACGACGTCGAGAGCGAGCCGCTGTGGAATAAGGTCTCCGACGACAGGCTGAAAGCGCTGCTGGCAAAACACGGCATTCGCCACGACACCACGGTGATCCTCTACGGCCGCGACGTCTACGCGGCGGCGCGCGTGGCGCAGATTATGCTGTACGCGGGCGTTAAGGACGTGCGTATTCTGGATGGCGGCTGGAAGAGCTGGTCAGATTCCGGGCTGCCGGTCGAGCGCGGCATGCCGCCGAAGGTGAAACCGGCCCCCGATTTTGGTGCCCCCATCCCCGGCCAGCCTCAGCTGATGGTCGATATGGAACAGGCGCGCGGCATGCTCAATCGACAGGACGCGTCGCTGGTCAGCATTCGCTCGTGGCCGGAGTTTATCGGCGAAACCAGCGGCTATAGCTACATCAAGCCAAAAGGTGAAATTGCGGGCGCGCGCTGGGGACACGCGGGCAGCGATGCGACCCACATGGAAGATTTCCACAATCCTGACGGCACCATGCGCAGCGCGGACGACATCGCCGCGATGTGGAAAACCTGGAATATCCTGCCGGAGCAGCACGTAGCGTTCTACTGCGGTACGGGCTGGCGCGCGTCGGAAACCTTCATGTACGCGCGGGCGATGGGCTGGAAAAACGTCTCCGTGTACGACGGCGGCTGGTACGAATGGAGCGCCGACCCGAAAAACCCAACCGTCACCGGCGAGCGCGGGCCGGAGAGCGTGCGCTAGGGCCTGAGTGCCTTCAGCGTCACGTAGCCGCTCCAGATGCGCGTTGTGGTGGTCAGCCAGCACAGCGCGCCAAACGCCCACGCAAACAGCGCGAAGTGCGCCGGAAACAGGCAGCACAGCACGAACAGCGCGATCGTCTCCGTCCCTTCCGTTAACCCGCCGATGTAGTAAAACGACTTATGCGCATAGCCGGGGTTATCAATATCGTGCTTCGCGGCCAGCGCCGCAAACGCCAGGAAGCTGCTCCCGGTGCCGATAAACGCGAACAGCAGCCAGGCGGCCGCCAGCGCGTTCTCAGCGGGCGCGGCGAGGGCGAAGCCAAACGGCACCAGCGCGTAGAACAGAAAATCGAGCGCGATATCCAGAAATCCCCCGGCGTCGCTCAGCCCTCTGCGGCGCGCCAGCGCGCCGTCCAGACCGTCCAGCAGGCGGTTTAAGACAATGGCGGCCAGCGCCGCTTGATACCATCCCAGCGCCAGAAACGGCAGCGCCAGCACGCCGATGGCAAACCCGGTCAGGGTGAGGCCATCCGGTGAGATAAAAGGCGTATCCAGCGCGGCGGCCAGGCGGCCGAGCGCGGGCTTGACGCGCGGGTGCAGGTGACGATCAAGCATGCGGCTTTCCTTTGGCTCTGTCGCACAGCCCCTGCGCGGGGATCTCCAGCGCGGCGTTAAAGCGGGCGGAGAGGTTCTGGAACGCAATCAGCGCCGTCATCTCGGTAATGGCGGCATCCGTAAAGTGGCGCTTGAGGTCGGCCTTTGTGGCCTCGTCCACGCGGGGCGGCGTGGCGGTGACCGCGTCGGCATAGGCCAGCGCCGCGCGCTCTTCCTCGCTGAACAGCGCGGAGGCGTGCCAGTCGCTCACGGCCTGCACTTTATCCAGCGCGCCCGCTCGCTCCGCCAGGCGCAGGCTGTTGGCATCAATACAGAACGCGCAGTGGCAAAGCTGCGACACGCGGGTCATCAGCAGCGAGCGCAGCACCGGGCTAAGGCGCGCGCCGCGCCGCTCCAGAAAGCCGACGAACAGCGCCACCAGCCAGAACAACCGCGGCATGCGGCCCCACCAGCGGGTGGGATTGAGCACCGCGCCGAAATGCTTTTTCTGCATGGCGGCGATAGGCTTAAGGCTGGCGGGAATGTTGTTGATGGGGCTCACCCAGGCGGACGTCTCTTTCACCTGATTCTCCTGACGGCTGGACTCTTTGAAGGGGCACGATAATATGTCGGTTTTGATTATTAAGTATTGACACTTATGCTGAAAACACTCGAAGTTGTGGCGGCCATTATTGAAAAAGACGGCAATATTTTACTGGCCCAGCGCCCTGCCCACGCCGACCAGCCGGGAATGTGGGAGTTCGCGGGCGGAAAAGTGGAGGCCGGGGAGACCCAGCCGGAGGCGCTGATCCGCGAGCTTCGCGAAGAGCTGGGCATCGAGGCCCGGCCCGCGGATTACGTGGCGAGCCACCAGCGCGAGGTGTCGCAGCGCCTGATAAACCTCCACGCCTGGCACGTGCCGACCTTTTGCGGCGAGCCCACGGCGCATTACCACGCGCGGCTGGCGTGGTGTACGCCGGAGGAGGCGTTTGGCTACGATCTGGCCCCCGCCGATATTCCCCTGCTTGAGGCGTTTATTCTTTTACGCGCCGCCAGACCAGCGGGTTCGTGCTGACGGTGCGCTCGTCGCGCTGGCACTGGAGAAGAACGCCCTCGGCCTTTACCACCGCCCCTTCCGAATAATTCTGATCCTGATAAATACAGCACCGGTTGCACGGCTGCGCGCGCTGCCCGCTGGAGCTAAACACCTCTGGCGGCACGTTGACCTCCACGTCCGGGCGAATGCGGTCGGCCTGCGCGCCTGCGGTTAAAAGGGCCAGCAGCGCGGTAATTACATAACGATTCATAGACGTCTCTTCCTGTTGTCTTCTGATAATGACTATAACGGTAAAAAACGGCCCGACCTTTAATTTATCTCGCCATCGCTTTTGGTTATGACAGACGCCGCGTAATGAATTTCCCTTTCTGGCGGAATTTCCGCTTGCCTCGCGAAGCGGTGCGGGTGGTATAGTCAAAAAAACAACACAAAACATCTACGCATTATAAGAGGTTCTTATATCTATGGATCAGACACGCTCTCTGGAAGATTTTCTTAACCATGTTCAACGGCGCGACCCGCATCAAAGCGAGTTTGCGCAGGCCGTACGCGAAGTAATGACCACCCTGTGGCCGTTTCTTGAAGAGAACCCGCGCTATCGCCAGATGTCGCTGCTCGAGCGCCTGGTCGAGCCGGAGCGCGTCATTCAGTTCCGCGTGACGTGGGTCGACGACCGCAATCAGGTGCAGGTCAACCGCGCGTGGCGCGTGCAGTTTAACTCGGCGATCGGCCCGTTTAAGGGCGGAATGCGCTTCCACCCTTCCGTGAACCTCTCGATTTTAAAATTCCTCGGCTTCGAGCAGACGTTTAAAAACGCGCTGACCACCCTGCCGATGGGCGGCGGCAAAGGCGGCAGCGATTTCGATCCGAAAGGCAAAAGCGAAGGGGAAGTGATGCGCTTCTGCCAGGCGCTGATGACCGAACTTTATCGCCACCTGGGGCCGGATACCGACGTGCCCGCGGGCGATATCGGCGTGGGCGGTCGCGAAGTCGGCTTTATGGCCGGGATGATGAAAAAGCTCTCCAACAACAGCGCCTGCGTCTTTACCGGCAAGGGGCTGTCGTTCGGCGGCAGCCTGATTCGCCCGGAAGCGACGGGCTATGGCCTGGTCTACTTCACCGAGGCGATGCTCAAGCGTCACGGCCTGAGCTTCGAAGGGATGCGCGTGGCGGTGTCCGGCTCCGGCAACGTGGCGCAGTACGCTATCGAAAAAGCGATGGAATTTGGCGCGCGGGTCATTACCGCCTCGGACTCCAGCGGCACGGTGGTAGACGAGGCCGGCTTTACGGCGGAGAAGCTGGCGCGACTGTGTGAAATCAAAGCCAGCCGCGACGGCCGCGTGGCCGACTATGCCCGCGAGTTTGGCCTGACCTACCTGGAAGGTAAACAGCCGTGGGCGGTGCCGGTGGATATCGCCCTGCCGTGCGCCACGCAGAACGAACTGGACGCCGAGGCCGCGCGCACGCTCATCACCAACGGCGTAAAGGCGGTGGCGGAAGGCGCAAACATGCCGACCACCATCGAAGCCACCGACCTGTTCCTTGACGCGGGCGTGCTGTTCGCGCCGGGCAAGGCCGCGAACGCGGGCGGCGTGGCGACGTCCGGCCTGGAGATGGCGCAAAACGCCGCGCGCATGGGCTGGAAGGCGGAGAAAGTGGATGCGCGCCTGCACCACATCATGCTGGATATTCACCACTCATGCGTGGAGTACGGCGGCGAGGCGTCGCAGACCAACTACGTGCGCGGCGCGAACATTGCCGGGTTCGTGAAGGTGGCGGACGCGATGATTGGGCAGGGCGTGATTTAAGGTTTCGCTGCATTCTTGCCCCTGTAGGCCCGGTAAGCGTTAGCGCCACCGGGCTTTTTTCAGGCCGCAGAACTGCTTTTCGCCGGGTGGCGGCTTCGCCTTACCCGGACTACGGTTTAAGAGGCTGCCGCACTCTTTTTCTTTTTGAACGGCTTCTTCGCGCCGCCGCCCGGCGCAACCATTCCTCTGAACCGCTTCACCGGCGTGCTGCGCGCCTGATCGATCAGTTGATACAGCGTGCCGACCAGCGGCTGCATAAAGTCCTGATAGCGGCACTGCTTTTCGCTGATTTGCGTCAGCACCGACTCCCAGTGCGCCGTCATGTCCGGCCTGGCGGCCAGCTCCGGCAGGGAGTGGATCAGCGCCCTGCCCGGCTCGGTAGAGTGAATATAGCGCCCCTTTTTCTCCAGGAACCCGCGCTTGAACAGCAGCTCGATGATCCCCGCGCGCGTCGCTTCCGTGCCTAAACCGTCCGTCGCGCGCAGGATCTTTTTCAGATCTTTGTCCTGCACGAAGCGGGCAATCCCGGTCATGGCTGAGAGCAGCGTAGCGTCGGTGAAGTGGCGCGGCGGCTGGGTTTGACGCTCAACCACTTCGCCCTTCTCGCACAGCAGCTCGTCGTCTTTCGCCACCACCGGCAGCGGCGTGCCGTCGTTTTCCTCGTCGCGCTCCTTGTTGCCGAGCAGCGTGCGCCAGCCCGCCTCCGCGAGGAAGCGCGCCTTGGCAACGAACTTGCCTTTGGCAATCTCCAGCTCGATGGTGCACTTGCGGAACACCGCGTCCGCGCAGAACTGCATCAGGTACTGGCGGGCGACCAGGCCATAAACCTTCGATTCGTTCTCGGTCAGATTAACGCTGCTGGTACGCGCCGTCGGGATGATGGCGTGGTGAGCATCCACCTTTTTGTCATCCCAGCAGCGGTTGTGGGTGTCCGGGTTAACGGCAGGCTGCGGCAGCAGGTCAGGCGCATGCACGCCGATAGCGTTCATCACCGAGTGGCGTCCGGCAAAGTGTTCTTCCGGCAGATAGCGGCTGTCCGAGCGCGGATAGGTGATCAGCTTGTGGGTTTCGTAAAGCTTCTGGCAGATATCCAGCACGTTTTGCGCGCTCATGCCGAACTTTTTGGCCGCCTCAATCTGCAGGGCGGACAGCGAGAACGGCAGCGGCGCGGGTTCTGATTCCCGTTTATCGTTATAGCTGGTGACGATGGCGGGCTGGCCGGTAATGCGGTTGACCACGTGATCCGCCAGCGGGCGGTGCAGCAGGCGCCCCTCTTCATCCTGGTACGATTCGCAGGCGTCGCTCGGCTGCCAGACGGCGGTAAAGCGCTCCTCTTTCGGGGTGACGATGTGCGCCTTCACCTCAAAGAAATCTTTGGCGACGAAGTTCTCAATCTCCTCGTCGCGGCGCACCACCAGCCCAAGTACCGGGGTCTGCACGCGCCCAACGGAGAGCACGCCCTGATAGCCCGCGTTACGCCCGAGAATAGTGTAGGCGCGGGTCATGTTGATTCCGTAGAGCCAGTCGGCACGGGCGCGGGCCAGCGCCGAAACGCACAGCGGGATAAATTCGCTGTTGGCGCGCAGGCGCGAGATGGCGCGCTCGACCGCCTGCGGGTTGAGGTCGTTGATCAGGCAGCGCTGCACCTGCTGGCGCTTCTCCGGCGCCAGCTCAAGGTAATCCAGCACTTCGTCCACCAGCAGCTGCCCTTCCCTGTCCGGGTCACCCGCGTGGATAACTTCAGACGCTTCGTGCAGGAAGCGCTTAATCACGTTGAGCTGCTTGGTGACGGAGGGACGCGGCTGAAGGCGCCATTTTTCCGGCACGATGGGCAGATCGTTGAGGTTCCAGCGCGCGTAGCGGCTGTCGTAGACGTCCGGCTGCGCCTGCTCGAGCAGGTGACCAATACACCAGGTGACCACCTGCCCGTTACCACATTCGATAAAGCCATCGCCTTTACGGTGCGGCTTAGGCAGCACGTCGGCAATGGCGCGGGCCAGGCTCGGCTTTTCGGCAATAAACAACCGCATCGACTTAGCGGATCTCAATCATCGGACGGCCGCCGCGGGCGGTAACCAGCTCGCCGATGACGGTCAGGGTGATGCCGAACTCCGCGGCCGTTGCCTGTACCTCGGCTTCAGATTCCGGCGTGACCGCCAGCAGCAGGCCGCCGGAGGTTTGCGGATCGCACAACAGATCGCGCCACTCGCCCGGCATGTCGCCCATCAGGTGACCGTAGCTGGCAAAGTTGCGCTGCGTTCCGCCCGGCACCGCGCCCTGCGCGATGTACGCTTCCACGCCCGGCAGCTTCGGCACGTCCTGATACCAGACCTGCGCCTGTACGCCCGCGCCCTGGCATACTTCGCTCAGGTGGCCGAGCAGGCCGAATCCGGTTACGTCGGTCATCGCCTTCACGCCGTCGATATTGGCGAACGCCGCGCCCGCGAGGTTCATCTGGCACATCACCTCCGTCGCCAGCCCAACGTGCTCCGGCTTTAACAGGGATTTTTTCTCGGCGGTGGTCAGCACGCCAATGCCCAGCGGCTTGGTGAGGAACAGCTTACAGCCCGCCTGCGCGGTGCTGTTGCGCTTCACGCGCTCGGTCGGCACTACGCCGGTGACCGCCAGGCCAAAGATCGGCTCCGGCGCATCGATAGAGTGGCCGCCCGCCAGCGCAATGCCCGCCTGCTGGCAGGCAAAGCGCCCGCCCTCAATCACGTCGCGGGCAATTTCCGGCGGAATGGTATTGATTGGCCAGCCCAGGATCGCGATCGCCATGATCGGCTTGCCGCCCATCGCGAAAATATCGCTGATGGCGTTGGTGGCCGCGATGCGCCCGAAATCGAACGGGTTATCGACGATCGGCATAAAGAAATCGGTGGTGCTGATAATGCTGGTGCCGTTACCCAGGTCATACACCGCGGCGTCGTCGCGCGTTTCGTTACCGACAAGCAGGTTCGGGTCGACAAACTTCGCCTGCTCGCTGTGCAGGATGGTTTCCAGCACCTTCGGGGAAATTTTACAACCGCAACCGGCTCCGTGGCTGTATTGCGTTAAACGAATGGTTTGCTCGCTCATGGACATCTCCTGTCATTGCAATCGCGCTATGGTAGCGCTCATTCCATAAAGAGGTAAGTATGACTGTCTGAATTCTGCGGCAGATGCTCAGAATCCAGACAGTTTAGCGCGGGTTATCAGAAGCGGCTGACGAAAGGTGAGGTATCTGGCACGCTAATGGTGCTGGAGGCTTTAAGCTGCGGAGTGCCAAGATAGAGGAAGCCGACGATTTTATCGTGCTCGCCGCAGGATAAACCTTCCCGCACGGTCTGGCTTTCGGTGAGCGGGCCGGTGCGCCAGATGCCGTTGAAGCCCTGCGCGAGGGCCGCCATCTGCATTGCCATCACCGCGCACCCGGCGGACATCTCCTGTTCCCAGACGGGAACCTTGTGCCCGGCCTGGCATTTCGCTACCGCGACGATGATCATCGGCGCGCGGAACGGGCCGCTGCGCGCTTTCTCGATGCCCTTCTCATCCTGCCCGGCTGCCACCGCGCCTTTTTCCAGCAGGGCGCTGAAGCGCTCGCGGCCTTCACCTTCAATAATGAAGAAGTGCCACGGCTGAAGCGTGCCGTGGTCCGGCGCGCGCAGGCCCGCGCGCAGAATGTTCTCCAGCTGTTCGCCTGCCGGGGCTGGCTCAGCGAGACGTGAAGCGCTGCGGCGGTTAACAAGCAGTTCGAGTGCGTCCATTGGTTAACTCCTGTCTTGAAATTTATTCACAAAATTAACACGAGAGCAGAATTTGTTACAGCGCAGCAGGCGATTCCTGCTGACAAGTGGCGGTTGGGTCATTACGATAGCCTCACAAACCCGTCCCATGGCGGCGGACACGGTCACTTTCTGGTTAGGGAGAATACATGCGAACCCTTTGGCGAATCTTTGCCGGTTTCTTTAAATGGACATGGCGACTGCTCAACTTCGCCCGCAATCTGGTGATGAATATCTTTTTCATCGCGCTGCTGCTGGTCTGCGTTGGGGTGTGGATGCACATCAGCAGCGCGACCCAGTCGAAAAACTCAACGCGCGGCGCGCTGCTGCTGGATATCACGGGCGTTATCGTTGATAAGCCGTCTGCCAGCAATCGTCTCGGCGTCATTGGCCGCCAGCTGTTTGGCGCAACTTCCGATCGCCTGCAGGAAAACTCCCTGTTTGACATCGTCGACACCATTCGCCAGGCGAAAGACGATCGCAACATTACCGGGATCGTGCTGGATCTGAAGGATTTCGCCGGTGGCGATCAGCCGTCCATGCAGTACGTTGGTAAAGCGCTGCGCGAGTTCCGCGACAGCGGCAAGCCGGTGATTGCCGTGGGCGACAGCTACAGCCAGGGGCAATACTATCTGGCGAGCTTTGCCAATAAGATCTGGCTCTCTCCGCAGGGCACCGTCGATCTGCACGGCTTTGCGACCAACGGCCTGTACTATAAATCCCTGCTCGACAAGCTGAAGGTGACCACCCACGTCTTCCGCGTAGGGACCTACAAATCCGCCGTTGAGCCGTTCATCCGTGACGATATGTCCCCCGCCGCGCGCGAGGCGGACAGCCGCTGGATCGGCGAGCTGTGGCAAAACTACCTGAACACCGTTGCGGCTAACCGCCAGATCACCGCCGAGCAAGCCTTCCCCGGCGCGCGCGCCGTGCTGGACGGCCTGCGCAAGGTCGATGGTGACACCGCGAAGTATGCCCTCGACAGCAAGCTGGTGGACGCGCTGGGCACCAGCGCGGATATCGAAAAATCGCTGAGCAAGCAGTTTGGCTGGAGCAAAGAAGACAAAAACTACAGCGCGGTCAGCATGTATGACTACGCGGCGAAAAAACCTGCCGACAGCGGTGACAGCATCGCCGTGGTCTTTGCCAACGGCGCGATCATGGACGGTGAGGAAACGCCGGGGAACGTGGGCGGAGATACCACCGCATCGCAAATCCGCGACGCGCGCCTCGATCCGAAAGTGAAAGCCATCGTTCTGCGCGTTAACAGCCCTGGCGGCAGCGTCAGCGCCTCTGAGGTGATCCGCGCCGAGCTGGCGGCCGCGCGCGCCGCAGGCAAGCCGGTGGTGGTATCGATGGGCGGCATGGCGGCCTCGGGCGGCTACTGGATCTCTACGCCGGCGAACTACATCGTGGCGAGCCCAAGCACGCTGACCGGCTCGATTGGCATCTTCGGCGTGATCAACACCGTGGAAAACAGCCTGGATTACCTCGGCGTGCATACCGACGGCGTGGCGACCTCCCCGCTGGCGGACGTCTCGGTGACGAAGTCCCTGCCGCCGGAAGTGTCGGAGATGATGCAGCTCAGCATTGAAAACGGCTATAAGCGCTTCATCACCCTGGTGGCGGACTCCCGTAAGAAAACGCCTGAGCAAATCGACCAGATTGCGCAGGGCCACGTCTGGACAGGTCAGGATGCGAAAAGCAACGGCCTGGTGGACAGCCTCGGCGACTTCGACGACGCGGTGAAGAAAGCGGCCGAGCTGGCGAAGCTGAAGCAGTGGCACGTCGATTACTATCAGGACGAGCCGAGCTTCTTCGATATGGTAATGGACAGCATGTCCGGCTCCGTTCGCGCGGCGCTGCCGGAGGCCCTGCAGGCTTACCTGCCGGCCCCGGTTGCCACCGCGGCAAAAGCCATGAAGGCTGAAGGCGATAAGCTTGCCGCCTTCAACGATCCGCAGAGTCGTTACGCATTTTGCCTGACCTGCGCTAACGTGCGTTAACCCCGTCCCCTCTTCCCGCGAAGAGGGGATTTTTTCTTTGAAGCACAAGAACTCACTATCATGCAGAAGAAATCAATCTACGTGGCGTATACCGGCGGTACTATTGGTATGCAGCGTTCGGAAAATGGCTATATCCCCGTCTCGGGCCACCTGCAGCGCCAGCTGGCGCTGATGCCGGAGTTTCATCGCCCGGAAATGCCGGATTTTACCATCCATGAGTATGAGCCGCTGATGGACTCCTCCGATATGACGCCGGAAGACTGGCAGCATATCGCGGATGACATCAAGGCGAATTACGACCGCTACGACGGCTTCGTTATTCTTCACGGCACCGACACCATGGCGTTTACCGCCTCGGCGCTCTCCTTCATGCTGGAGAACCTGAGCAAGCCCGTGATCGTGACCGGGTCGCAGATCCCGCTCGCCGAGCTGCGCTCCGACGGGCAGATTAACCTGCTGAACTCCCTGTACGTGGCGGCCAATTATCCGATCAACGAAGTGTCGCTGTTCTTCAACAACCGCCTGTACCGCGGCAACCGCACCACCAAAGCGCACGCCGACGGATTCGACGCGTTTGCCTCACCGAACCTGCCGCCGCTGCTGGAGGCGGGCATCCACATTCGCCGCCTCGGCACGCCTCCTGCGCCGCATACCGCGGGCGAGCTGATCGTTCACCCGATCACGCCGCAGCCGATTGGCGTGGTCACGATTTACCCCGGCATTTCCGCCGACGTGGTGCGCAACTTCCTGCGCCAGCCGGTGAAAGCGCTGATCCTGCGCTCCTACGGCGTGGGCAACGCGCCGCAGAACGGCGAGTTCCTGAAGGAGCTCCAGGAAGCGGGCAAGCGTGGGATTGTGGTGGTCAATTTGACCCAGTGCATGTCCGGCAAGGTCAACATGGGCGGCTACGCGACCGGTAACGCGCTGGCGCACGCGGGCGTGATCGGCGGTTTTGATATGACCGTTGAAGCGACGCTGACTAAACTTCACTATTTACTGAGTCAGGATCTGGACGTTCAGTCCATCCGCAGCGCCATGATGCAAAACCTGCGCGGCGAACTGACCCCGGACGAATAAGGAGGCTCCATGAAGCAACGCGCCCTGTTACTGGTCGATTTGCAAAATGATTTCTGCGCGGGCGGCGCGCTGGCCGTCGCACAAGGCGATAGCACCGTTGACGTCGCGAATACGCTTATCGACTGGTGCAAAACCCGCGGCGAAGCGGTGGTCGCAAGCCAGGACTGGCACCCCGCCAACCACGGCAGCTTTGCCAGCCAGCACGGCGTTGAGCCCTATACCCAGGGAGAGCTGGACGGGCTGGCGCAAACCTTCTGGCCCGATCACTGCGTGCAGCAGACGGAAGGCGCGGAGCTGCATCCGCTCCTGAATCAGAAAGCCATCGACGCGGTCTTCCATAAGGGGGAAAACCCGGCTATCGACAGCTACAGCGCGTTTTTTGATAACGGGCACCGGCAGAAAACGGCGCTGGACGCGTGGCTGCGCCACCATGAAATCACCGAGCTTATCGTGATGGGCCTTGCGACGGACTACTGCGTGAAGTTCACCGTGCTGGACGCATTGCAGCTTAGCTACACCGTCAGCGTGATTACCGACGGCTGCCGCGGGGTAAACATTAAGCCGCAGGACAGCGCGC
The DNA here is from genome assembly GCF_041399425.1 of Enterobacter sp. KBR-315C3_2022. Taxonomy (NCBI): domain Bacteria; kingdom Pseudomonadati; phylum Pseudomonadota; class Gammaproteobacteria; order Enterobacterales; family Enterobacteriaceae; genus Enterobacter; species Enterobacter sp. KBR-315C3_2022. The sequence goes on along the minus strand of NZ_JBGKEB010000009.1, from coordinate 52,462 downwards.
AGGCGTTTATGGATATGGCCGCAGAAGGCGCGACGCTGTATACGCTGGCCGACTGGCTGGAGACGCAGGCGTAGTCTTTTAAGCCGGGTGGCGCTGACGCTTACCCGGCCTACAAAATCGAATCGCAGCCGCCACCCGGCAATTCCCCCTAATCCCCATAAAGTGAACTCCCTCGCATCTCAAGCGAAGCGGCGATGCTATTCTTTTCAGGCTGTTTTTTCGCCACGCCTTTTCTGTGGCGTGGTTATTTTGTTTAGTCAAAGAGGAACACCTATGAAACGTTTGCCCTTGCTGGCAGCTTTACCCTTGCTGTGCGCGTCGGTTGCGTCTGCCAGCTCTCTGATGTCCGTCGGCTACTTCAACGGCGGCGGCGATGTTACCGCCGGACCGGGCGGCGACATCAACACGCTCGACGTGCGCCAAATCACCCATCTCAACTACTCGTTTGGCCTCGTTTATAACGACGAGAAAGACGAAACCAACGCCGCGCTGAAAGATCCGGCGAAGCTGCACCAAATCTGGCTATCGCCCAAAGTGGCGTCTGACCTGGCGCTAATTCCCGTTCTGCGCAAACAAAACCCCAATCTGAAGGTGCTGCTTTCCGTAGGCGGCTGGGGAGCGCGCGGTTTCTCCGGTGCGGCGGCGACGAAAGAGACGCGCGCGGTGTTTATCCGCTCCGCGCAAGAGATTGTCGAAAAATACGGCCTGGACGGGATCGATCTGGACTGGGAGTTCCCGGTTAACGGCGCGTGGGGGCTGGTCGCCAGCACGCCGGCCGACCGGGATAACTTTACCGCCCTGCTGAAAGAGATGCGCGACGCGTTCGGGAAGAAAAAACTGGTGACCATCGCGGTCGGCGCGAATGCGGAAAGTCCGAAAAGCTGGGTCGACGTGAAGGCCATCGCCCCGCTTCTCGACTACATCAACCTGATGACCTACGACATGGCGTACGGCACGCAGTACTTCAACGCCAATCTGTACGACTCCAGCGCGTGGCCGACGGTGGCTGCCGCGGATAAATACAGCGTTGATTTTGTCGTCAATAACTATCTCGCCACCGGACTGAAGCCGCAGCAGATGAACCTCGGCATTGGCTTCTATGGCCGCGTGCCGAAGCGTTCCGTGGAGCCGGGCATCGACTGGAGCAAGCCGGACGCGCAAAAAAATCCGGTCACGCAGCCCTACTTTGGCCCACAGGAGATTACGCTGTTCAAGTCGCTCGGCTATGATCTGACCAAGGACACCTACGTGAAGTACAACGATATTGTGAAAAAGCTGCTCAACGATCCGCAGAAGCGCTTTACCGAGCACTGGGACGAGCAGGCGAAGGTGCCGTGGCTGTCGGTGAAATCCGCCGAAGGCAAAGAGCTGTTTGCAATCTCGTATGAAAACCCGCGCTCGGTGGCGCTCAAAGCGGACTATATCAAGCAGAAAGGCCTGGCGGGCGCGATGTTCTGGGAGTACGGCGCGGACGACAATAATCAGCTCGCGAAGCAGCTGGCGGAGTCGTTAGGCATCAAGCACTAACGCGTATTGTGCCGGGTGGCGCTAACGCTTACCCGGCCTACATGGAGAGCATTATTTGAACGTCGCGATCGGCTTTGGCGCGATGCCAAAATCCTCTTTGAGCTCGCGCTTGCTCTTCATCACCATCTGCCCCTGAGTGTCGATCGTCATGTGCTGCGCGTCGGTATTGTGACGCGCCTGCCAGAGCATCACCAGCTGCAGGCTGTTCTCTTTTTGTTCTGACGTCAGGGCCACGCCATCCGGCCATTTTCCTAGCTCAACCGCCGTCACCAGACGCTCATAAACCTCGGGCGTCATGGCGCTAATCATGGCATCAATATTCATGATCTCTCCCTTTCCAAGGAATAATTTGCTGAATCGATTTTTCAGCCTTTGGTTTGGTCGCCATTTTCTTCATCGGTGAAGCTCATTGAGGCGGAGTTGACGCAGAAGCGCTCGCCCGTCGGCTGTGGGCCGTCCGGGAAAACGTGGCCGAGATGCGCGTCACAGTTTCCGCAGCGAATTTCGGTGCGCACCATACCGTGCGACGAGTCGGTCAGATAGCGGATCGCGTCATCGCTAACCGGCTCATAAAAGCTCGGCCAGCCGCAGCCAGAATCGTACTTAGTTTGCGAGTTAAACAGCGGCGCATCGCACACCAGGCAGTGATAGACGCCGTCACGCTTGTTGTGCAGCAAACGCCCGGTAAACGGCGGCTCAGTCCCGTGGTTTTGCGTCACGTAAAACTGCATTTCTGTTAGGTTTTTTTTCAAATCATCGGGATTACGTTGGTTCGACATATGCTTACATCTCGCTGTAGAAACAGACATCTTTTAACCCTGATTCTAACAAAACATTAACACCAGCGCGTGCACTTTTGTTCTAAACTTATGTGTCGCGAAAAGGCGGTCAGGCAATTGTGATCTTTTTCACGTTTTTATCCTGTGAGGCCTTTAAAATCCCGCCCGCAGCCCCCATGTGGTTGCTAGCTCAAAGGGAAAGTGAGGCGAGTCAGTCGCACAAACGTTAGTCACAGGATTGATTTGTCGCAATGATTGACACGATTCCGCTTGACGCTGCGTAAGGTTTTTGTAATTTTACAGGCAACCTTTTATTCACTAACAAATAGCTGGTGGAATATATGACTATCAAAGTAGGTATCAACGGTTTTGGCCGTATCGGCCGTATTGTTTTCCGTGCTGCTCAGAAACGTTCTGACATCGAAATCGTTGGTATCAACGATCTCCTGGACGCTGAATACATGGCGTACATGCTGAAGTACGACTCAACTCACGGTCGTTTCGACGGCACCGTTGAAGTGAAAGACGGCCACCTGGTTGTTAACGGTAAAACCATCCGCGTTACTGCTGAGAAAGACCCAGCTAACCTGAAATGGAACGAAATCGGTGTTGACGTTGTTGCTGAAGCAACCGGTATCTTCCTGACCGACGAAACCGCGCGTAAACACATCACCGCTGGCGCGAAAAAAGTTGTTCTGACGGGTCCTTCCAAAGACAACACCCCAATGTTCGTTCGTGGTGCTAACTTCGAAAAATATGCTGGCCAGGACATCGTTTCCAACGCATCCTGCACCACCAACTGCCTGGCACCACTGGCTAAAGTTATCAACGACAACTTCGGTATCGTTGAAGGCCTGATGACCACCGTTCACGCAACTACCGCTACTCAGAAAACCGTTGATGGCCCGTCTCACAAAGACTGGCGCGGCGGCCGTGGCGCAGCTCAGAACATCATCCCATCTTCTACCGGAGCTGCTAAAGCTGTAGGCGTTGTACTGCCAGAGCTGAACGGTAAACTGACTGGTATGGCGTTCCGCGTTCCAACTCCAAACGTTTCCGTAGTTGACCTGACCGTTCGTCTGGAAAAAGCTGCTTCTTATGAAGAAATTAAGAAAGCAATCAAAGCTGCTTCCGAAGGCGCAATGAAAGGCGTTCTGGGCTACACCGAAGACGACGTTGTGTCTACCGACTTCAACGGCGAAGTGTGCACTTCCGTGTTCGATGCTAAAGCTGGTATCGCACTGAACGACAACTTCGTTAAACTGGTTTCCTGGTACGACAACGAAACCGGCTACTCTAACAAAGTACTGGACCTGATCGCTCACATCTCCAAATAAGTTGAGATGAGAATCTGATCCAAAAAGGCGACTTCGGTCGCCTTTTTTATTGCTTAAAGACAGAGGATTGCTGAATGAATAATAAAATTTTTGCACTTCCGGTAGTCGAACAACTTACCCCTGTGCTCTCCCGCCGCCAGATTGACGGCGCTGACGTTATCGTCGTTGACCACCCTCGCGTGAAGGCTTCCGTGGCGCTGAACGGCGCTCACCTGCTCTCCTGGAAACCGGAAGGCGAAGAAGAGGCGCTGTGGCTCAGCAGCGCAACGTCCTTCAAAAAAGGTGCAGCCATTCGCGGCGGCGTGCCGATCTGCTGGCCGTGGTTTGGCCCTTCAGCGCAGCAGGGATTACCGTCGCACGGTTTTGCCCGCAACCAGCAGTGGACGCTGAAAGCGCATAACGACGATGAGAACGGCGCGGTGTTGACCTTCGAGCTTCAGGCCAATGAGGAAACGCGCGCGCTCTGGCCGCACGACTTCACGCTCTATGCCCGCTTCAAGCTGGGTAAAACCTGTGAAATCGAGCTGGAAGCGCACGGCGAGTTTGAAACCACCGCAGCCCTGCACACCTATTTCAACGTGGGCGATATCGGCGCGGTGAAGGTGAGCGGCCTCGGCGATAGCTTTATCGACAAAGTGGATAACGCCAAAGAAGGCAAGCTGAGCGACGGCGTGCAGACCTTCCCTGATCGCACCGACCGCGTCTACTTCCATCCGGAAGCGTGCAGCGTAATTCATGACGGCAAGCTGAACCGCAGCATCGAGGTTGTTCACCATCACCATAGCGATGTGGTTGGCTGGAACCCGGGCCCGGCGCTGTCCGTCAGCATGGCCGACGTGCCGGATGATGGATACAAAACCTTTGTCTGTGTGGAAACCGCCTGCGTGAGCAGCCCGCAGAAAGCGAGCGAAGAAAAACCGTCTCGTTTAGGGCAGACGATTAAGCTGGTTAAGCGTTAAGCGCATGCGCTGACATAAAGCAAACGGGGCGCGAGCGCCCCGTTTTGATGCAAATACTGCACTGTTCTACTGCATCATCAGAACTTGTAGGTCACACCCACAGAGAAGATGCCGGACCAGGACTTGTCGACCATCGGGCTATCTTTCACTTCATCGCTCAGGCGCACGTAGCGGCCAGTGCCGTACACGCTCCAGTCGGTCAGGAAGTTATAGCTGGCGGTCAGTTCCAGGTACGGATCCCAGCCGTCATCGGCGCTGTAGCTGTTCAGACCGCTGCGGCGAGACTCATTTTTTGACACGCCATAGTAGTAGTCGTTGTAGTTTTCACTGCTGTACTGCACGCCGATACCCGGAGTCAGCGTCAGCGCGCCGTTGGTGTAACGATAGAGCCAGGCCAGATCCCAGATAAAGCCGTTGCTGTTGTCCAGCGTATCGCCCGCCAGCGCGGTGCGCAGGAAGCCATACTCCGTGTTATGCACGTAAGAAAGGCCCGCCATCAGCGAACTTCTGCGTTTGTCGAGCTGACGCAGGGAGTTGCTGTCGCTGTCGCCCGGCTTAAAGTGCGTCGGGTCGTAGTACGCCATAATGGAGAGCTTGTCAGCCTTGTCGTTCCACAGATAGTAGCCGCCGCCCAGACCGTGGAACCAGAAGTTATCACTGTCATAGGTGACAACCGGAACCGGATAGACGTCGCGATCGTACTGTTTGTACGGGCTGTTGATTACGCCAACCCCCGCACCTACTGTCCACTGACTCTCCGCATGTGCGGTGGTTACTGCGGTGGCGGCGAGAACGCCCAATGCCAGAAGTTTGAGTTTGGTCACAATCCATTCTTTCCTGTAGTCAAATAATCAGCGGGTGAAGTGTAACCGCCAATCGTGAACATCCCAAAACTTTTTGCCCGCTAATGCATTTGATAAATCCGATATTTTTTACTTTTCAGATGACAGCCCGTTTTCATATATGTGACTGATAAATGAAAAACGCGCGTAAGCCTTATAACGACAGCGGGATTTTTAGGATGAGTTATTGATATGTCATTGAAATTAGATTTTCCCCGCATGCAAGTTTTGCAAATGCCATCTACGCTTTAATTTGAGAAGAGATTTTGCTGAACGCCCTGCGGTTCTTAGCGTCCGACCTGGCACACAGGTTGCTGCTCTGGCAGTGAGGTGCGAGACATTCTCTTCCGGGAGCCTCCACTACTCATACGAACGGCTCTTATCCTGTGCTAAAAAACGAAAGGACGGCATGCCATGAATATATTCGATCACTATCGCCAGCGCTACGAAGCTGCCAAGGACGAAGAGTTCACACTGCAGGAGTTTCTTACCATTTGTCGGCAAGATCGCAGTGCCTATGCCAACGCGGCAGAACGGCTATTGATGGCTATCGGTGAGCCAAACATGGTCGATACTGCCCTTGAGCCGCGGCTTTCCCGTCTCTTTTCGAATCGGGTGGTTGCCCGATACCCCGCGTTTGAAGAGTTCTACGGCATGGAAGATGCCATTGAGCAGATTGTCTCCTACCTGAAGCATGCCGCTCAGGGCCTGGAAGAGAAGAAACAGATCCTCTATTTACTCGGTCCGGTGGGCGGCGGTAAGTCGTCCCTCGCAGAACGCCTGAAGGCGCTGATGCAGCGCGTGCCGATTTACGTGCTGAGCGCCAACGGCGAGCGCAGCCCGGTGAACGACCATCCGCTGTGCCTGTTTAATCCGCAGGAAGATGCGCAAATTCTGGATAAAGAGTTTGGAATTCCGCACCGCTACCTCGGCACCATCATGTCGCCGTGGGCGGCAAAACGCCTGCACGAGTTTGGCGGCGATATCACCAAGTTCCGCGTCGTCAAAGTGTGGCCGTCGATTCTGGAGCAGATTGCCATCGCCAAAACCGAACCGGGCGATGAGAACAACCAGGATATTTCGGCGCTGGTCGGCAAGGTCGATATCCGCAAGCTGGAACACCACGCGCAAAACGATCCGGACGCCTACGGCTACTCCGGCGCGCTGTGCCGGGCCAACCAGGGGATCATGGAATTTGTCGAGATGTTTAAAGCGCCGATCAAGGTGCTGCATCCGCTGCTGACCGCGACCCAGGAAGGCAACTATAACGGGACGGAAGGTATCTCTGCCCTGCCGTTTAACGGGATTATCCTCGCCCACTCGAACGAATCCGAATGGGTCACGTTCCGCAATAACAAAAACAACGAGGCGTTCCTCGACCGCGTATACATCGTCAAGGTGCCTTACTGCCTGCGGATCTCCGAAGAAATCAAAATTTACGAAAAGCTGCTTAACCACAGCGAGCTGGTGCACGCGCCTTGCGCCCCCGGCACGCTGGAAACGCTCTCCCGCTTCTCTATCCTGTCGCGCCTGAAAGAGCCGGAAAACTCCAGCATCTATTCCAAAATGCGCGTGTACGACGGCGAGAGCCTGAAAGATACCGATCCGAAAGCGAAGTCTTACCAGGAGTACCGCGACTACGCGGGCGTGGATGAAGGGATGAACGGCCTGTCCACCCGCTTCGCGTTTAAGATCCTCTCCCGCGTGTTTAATTTCGACCATGCGGAAGTAGCGGCCAACCCGGTGCATCTGTTCTACGTTCTGGAGCAGCAGATTGAGCGCGAGCAGTTCCCGCAGGAGCTGGCCGAGCGCTACCTTGAGTTCCTCAAAGGCTATCTGATCCCGAAATACGCCGAATTCATCGGCAAAGAGATCCAGACCGCCTATCTGGAATCTTACTCCGAGTACGGGCAGAACATTTTCGACCGCTACGTCACCTACGCCGACTTCTGGATCCAGGATCAGGAATATCGCGATCCGGACACCGGCCAGCTGTTTGACCGCGAGTCGCTGAATGCCGAACTGGAGAAAATCGAGAAGCCTGCCGGGATCAGCAACCCGAAAGACTTCCGTAACGAAATCGTCAACTTCGTGCTGCGCGCCAGAGCGCACAACAACGGACGCAATCCGAACTGGACCAGCTACGAAAAACTGCGCACGGTTATCGAGAAGAAAATGTTCTCCAATACCGAGGAGTTGCTGCCGGTCATTTCGTTTAACGCCAAAACCTCAACCGACGAGCAGAAAAAACACGACGACTTTGTCGACCGCATGATGGAGAAAGGCTATACCCGCAAGCAGGTTCGCCTGCTCTGCGAGTGGTACCTGCGCGTGCGTAAATCGTCTTAAAACAAGTGCCCGGTGGCGCTCGCGCTTACCGGGCCAACAAAATGTCCGGCACCTACGGACGCTGCAAGTTGGCAAATGCAGTACGGGGGAACTATGACCTGGTTTATTGATCGGCGTCTTAACGGCAAAAACAAGAGCACGGTGAACCGCCAGCGCTTCCTGCGCCGTTACAAATCGCAAATTAAACAGTCGATCTCCGAGGCCATCAACAAACGCTCGGTGACCGACGTCGACAGCGGCGAATCCGTCTCCATCCCTACCGATGACATCAGCGAACCGATGTTTCATCAGGGGCGTGGCGGCCTGCGCCATCGCGTACACCCAGGTAACGATCACTTTGTTCAGAACGACCGCATCGAGCGTCCGCAGGGCGGAGGCGGCGGTTCGGGAAGCGGCCAGGGTCAGGCCAGCCAGGACGGCGAGGGGCAGGACGAATTTGTGTTTCAGATTTCGAAAGATGAATATCTCGACCTGCTGTTTGAGGATCTGGCGCTGCCCAATCTGAAAAAGAATCAGCACCGTCAGCTAAACGAGTACAAAACGCACCGCGCGGGGTATACCGCTAACGGCGTGCCCGCCAATATCAGCGTGGTGCGTTCGTTGCAAAATTCGCTGGCGCGGCGCACCGCAATGACCGCTGGCAAGCGGCGTGAGCTGCACGCGCTGGAGACCAGCCTGAAGGTGGTCGAAAACACCGAGCCGGCGCAGCTGCTGGAAGAGGAGCGCCTGCGTAAGGAGATTGCGGAACTACGTGCAAAAATCGACCGCGTGCCGTTTATCGATACCTTCGACCTGCGCTACAAGAACTACGAAAAACGCCCGGAACCGTCCAGCCAGGCCGTGATGTTCTGCCTGATGGACGTATCGGGCTCAATGGATCAGGCCACCAAAGATATGGCGAAGCGTTTCTATATCCTGCTCTATCTGTTCCTGAGCAGAACGTATAAGAACGTGGAGGTGGTCTATATCCGCCACCACACCCAGGCGAAAGAGGTCGATGAGCATGAGTTCTTCTATTCGCAGGAAACCGGGGGGACCATCGTCTCCAGCGCGCTGAAGCTGATGGACGAGGTGGTAAAAGAGCGCTACGACCCGGCGCAGTGGAACATCTACGCCGCGCAGGCCTCCGATGGCGATAACTGGGCGGACGACTCGCCGCTGTGTCACGACATCCTGGCGAAGAAAATTTTGCCGGTGGTGCGTTACTACAGCTACATCGAAATTACCCGCCGCGCCCACCAGACGCTGTGGCGCGAATATGAGCACCTGCAGTCGATGTTTGATAATTTTGCGATGCAGCACATCCGCGATCAGGACGATATCTATCCGGTGTTCCGGGAGCTGTTCCACAAGCAGTCCGCCACCAGCAATGCCTGACCCCACAGCCAGCGGACCCGCTGGCTGTTTTTACTCTATCCCACCAGCAACACCCTCTGTGATACTGTAGACAGTTGCGTATTGGCGTTTAACAGGGAATTCACGATGTCTGAAGAAACCATGGGAAAAACCACCCACCAGCAGCTTATTGCGTTACTCACCGCGCAGGGCGCGCGCTTTCGCGTGGTGGAGCATGAGCCGGTAGGCAAATGCGAAGCGGTGAGCGAAATTCGCGGCACCGAGCTGAAGCAGGGTGCGAAGGCGCTGGTGTGTAAGGTGAAGGGGAACGGCGTGAAGAAGCACGTTCTGGCGATCCTGGCAGCCGATCAGCAGGCTGATTTAAGCCTGCTTGCCGGTCACTTTGGCGGCCTTAAGGCCTCCCTCGCCAGCCCGGCGGAGGTGGACGCCCTCACCGCCTGCGTGTTTGGCGCCATTCCGCCGTTTAGCTTCCACCCGGACCTTACGCTGGTCGCCGATCCGCTGCTGTTTGAACGCGTGGACGAGATCGCCTTCAACGCTGGCCTGCTGGAAAAATCGGTGATTATGGATACCCAGGACTACCTGCGCATTGCCCGTCCCGAGCTGGTGGCGTTTCGCCGCCCGTAGCCCGGGACGGACGGCCTCAGAAGGTGACGTTCATTTTCGCCCAGAAGGTGCGGCCTGGCTCGTTAACCGGCGTGTCGGAAGAGTAGCCAAAGCTGCTGTTCCCCGCCAGGTTAAGGTGCTCGCTGTAGCTTTTATCGAACAGGTTATCGACGCCGCTGCTCAGCTTGAGGTTCTTGTTCACCTTATAGGCCGCGTTGGCGGAGACGATGGCAAAGCCCGCGCTCTGGTCAAAGTCTTTCCCCACCACGTTGCCTTCGTTCATCGTCACCCGGTGCTGAGGGCTGACCATGCGCAACAGCCCCGTTGAGCTAAGGTCGCCCTTCTCCCACGTCAGGCCCAGGCGCGCTTCCAGCGGCGGCATCTGCGGCAGCGGCTGGCTATCGTCGGTATTTTCCCCCCACGAGTAGTTCAGCGTGGCGTCGGTCTTCCACTGGTCGCTGAGCTGATAGGACGCGCCCATTTCGCCGCCCATAATGGTGGCATCAACGTTATCCGCCTGGCTGACGTGGCTGTCGTCAGGATCGTACAGGAAGAGGATATAGTCGTTGATGCGGCCCACGTAGGCCGAGATCCAGCCGGTGGCGCGCTCCCCTTTGTACTGCGCGCCAATATCGAGCTGCGTTGTTTTTTCCGGCTTGAGGGTGTCGAAAACGTCGGACGTGCCGTCCGGACCGTAGGTCGGAGAGAAAAGCTCCCAATAGTCCGGGAAGCGTTCGGTATAGCCTAACCCGGCGTAGACCATCGCAGGCGCGGAGCCGAGGTTATGCTCAACGCGCAGGAACCCCGCGGGCAGGATGTCATTTCTACTGCTGCTGCCCACGCCGGAATAATTATCCACCTCCACCTTGTCCAGACGCGCGCCGCCGATGACTTTGCTCAGGTCGGTTGCGCTCCAGGTCAGCTCGCCAAACGTGCCGTAATCGTGGAAGCGGGCATCCTCCTGCCAGCCTGCGTCCTCATCCTCTTCGTTGCTGCGGTGGGTGTTGGTCTGCATATCTACGCCGCTTTGCAGCTGGAAGTCTGACCACAGCCAGGTGCCCATCATTCTGCCGCCGACCGTGCGGCGATCGACCTGCTTGTCCATCGGCATCGACATATCCATCGACCCCGTCGGCATGCCGCCCATGGAGCCGGAAGACATATCCGACGAAGACCGCATGGAGTAGTTGTCCATGATATGGTTGGCGTAATTGTAGTAAACGCTCATATCCAGCGAGTCGAACACCTCGCCGATATTCTCTTTCTTAAAGCGCAGCCCCAGGCTCTCGCGCTTAAACTGCGAGCCGTCCATGCCGCGCCCGGCGTAGCTGGCGTCACCATCGCCCTGTCCGGCGGTCAGCTCCAGCAGCGTGTCGGCATCCGGCGTCCAGCCGATGGCCATATCGGTATTCCATTTGTCCCACTTCGAGGCCACGCGATCGCCGTTACCGTCTTTGTAATCGCCCGCCTTTGAGCTGTTGCCGTTCAGGCGCACGTAGCCATCTTCATTGCCAAAGCTGACGTCAGCGTTCTCGTCGAAGCGATCGTTAGAGGCCGTCAGGAAGCTGGCATCACCTTTGATTCCGGCTTTATCAAAGCGCGGCGGTTCGCGCTCGAAGCGTACCGTCCCCGCGGAGTTCCCCGGCCCCCAGAGTACCGTTTCCGGTCCTTTAGTGACCGTCAGCAGGTCGTAGCTCTCCGGAGCGATATAGGAGCTGGGCGCGTCCATGCGCGACGGGCAGGCGCCGAGCATTTCGCTGTCGTTGGTTAACAGGCGCAGGCGCGATCCAAACATGCCGCGAAACACCGGATCGCCGTTGCTGCCGCCATTGCGGATCTGGCTAAACCCGGGAATGGTTTTCAGGTAGTCCGAGCCGTCGCTGGCTGGCACCGGCTGGCGCGGGGTTTTCGGCGATGTCACCACCTCCAGCGGCGAGAGCACCGGTGCCGTTACGGTGATCACATCATCATCGCTTAACTGCGCCGCCGGGCTGGTCTCTGCCGCGAACGCCGAGCATGACAACGCAACCAGCAGCGACAGCGCCAGCGGATGAGGTTTGAAGAGGTCGTTTTCCATTCGTAAGCCCGGGGAATAAAAGAGTGATGCCCCGCCGAAAGCAGCTGCCCGGCAGAACGAGTTATAGGCGTAACATTTTGCGAAGGCGGGCTGTCCGGAACAACGACGGCGGAGGAGAATAAGAAGCCACTTAGGGGCTTGAAAAAATACGGTAATGCGGGTACGCGAACGCGTCAGAATGAGAGGTTAGCCGTGGCGCTCGAGAAAGAGTACCGATGCCACGAGGATCGCCGCAATGGTAAAAAAGGTTCCTGAAATACAGAGCATATCGACAAAGGCAGGATCGTGCATTTTTGCTCTCCCGGCAGGCTTTTCTCTTTTGTAGCGCCAGATAATGACAGCGGCATGACATTTCCACGACAGAATAAATAATGTGGCGCTGAAACGATTCGTGGATATTTTTCTCGCTCTGCGCCTAAATAATTATTCTTAACCCTAAATTGTTACCGGTATCACGAAAAAGAGTTTCCATAACTCCTTTGCCAAATCTCGTAATTGTGAACGTGCCGGTCGTGGTTAAACATGATGATGACAACACATCATATATAACCTCATACGGGCAAGGCGATTACCATGACCGATAAGATTACCCGCAAAGAAAAAATCAGCTATGGGCTCGGCGATATGGCCAGCCATATCGGGCTGGATAACGTGATTATATTTCTGACCTTTTATTACACCGACGTCGTGGGGCTGCCTGCCGCCTTTGTCGGAACGATGTTCCTGCTGGCGCGCACGGCGGATGCCATTATCGATCCGGCCATGGGCTATATCGCCGACCGCACCCGCACGCGCTGGGGGAAATTCCGTCCGTGGATGCTGTGGCTAGCCCTGCCCTTTGGCGCAAGCTGCCTGCTGACGTACGCGGTGCCGGAATCTCTCGACCTGCACGGTAAAATGATCTTCGCCACCGTCAGCTATACCCTGATGATGCTGATGTACACCGCCATTAATATCCCGTATTGCTCCATGGGCGCGGTGATTACCCCTGATAACGATGCCCGTATTTCCCTGCAGTCCTACCGCTTTTTCCTCGCCACGCTGGGCGGCGCGCTTTCGACGTTCTTCATGATGCCGCTGGCGGAGTTTATCGGCGGTGCCGATAAGCTGCTGGGCTACCGCTGGGCGATGGCGATTATGGCGACCGTTGCGGTGATAATGTTCTGGATCTGCTTCGCAAATACCCGTGAGCGCATTAATGCTCCGCCCACCCATAATAATTACCTTTCTGAACTGCGGGATTTATTGCGTAACGATCAGTGGCGCGTGGTCGCCGTGCTGGTATTAACCAATATTGGCTTTGGGGTTATTCGGCTCGGCGCAATGATGTATTTCGTCACCTATTATCTCGGCAGCGCCAGCTATTTTATCTGGATGCTGGGGGCGCATATTTTAGGAAAAGCCGCCGGAAGCGCGCTGGCAAAACGGCTGACGCAAAACTACAGCAAGGTGCAGATGTTCGGCTATTGCTCCGTGCTCGCGGGCGCGTTGAGCATCGGCCTGTTCTTTGCCCCTAAATCGGTGCTGATCCTGGTGCCGATGACCTTTATCGTCTCCACGCTCTACCAGGCCACCACCACGCTGATGTGGGTGATGATGGCGGATGTCGCCGACTACGGCGAATGGAAGCAGGGCAAGCGCATGGACGGGGTAATCTTCTCCACCTTCCTCGCCGTGCTGAAGCTCGGCATGGCGATCGGTGGCGCCATCGTCGGCTGGACGCTTGGCTTTAGCGGCTATGTGGCGAACGCCCCGGAACAGACCACCACCGCGATGTACTGCATCATCGCCCTGTTCACCCTCGTGCCCGGCATTCTGTCGCTCTGCGCGTTTGCCACGCTGCGCTGGTACAGGCTCGACGACAGCACAATGAAAACTATCCAACTCGCCAAACACACTGCTTAAAAGGACGCGCTATCTATGAGTGAGCTGATTCAACATTCCAACAGCATTGAGTGGCGTTTTGAACGTCAGATCCTGCGCATTGAACCCTGGGGGGAGAACAGCCTGCGCGTCAGGGCAACCTGCTCAGCGGATTTTAGCGACGCGCTGCATGCGCTCCTGCCCGCATCGCCCTGCTCCGCTGAAGTCACGGCGGAAGCCGAACGCCTGACGCTGCGCAACGGCAATATTCTCGCCACGCTCAACCTCAAGGGCCAGCTGGCGTTTTACAACGCGCGCGGAGAGCTGCTGCTGGAGGAGATGTGGCGGCAGCGCTCAACGGTCGGCATCGGTGCCAGCGAAAAGAGCCAGGATAAATACGTGAGCGCCCTGAAGCTGGACGGCCGCGAATTTAAGCCGCTGGCGGGCGGAAAGTATCAGCTGACGGTGCGCTTTGAATCGCGCGCGGAGGAGCGTATCTACGGCATGGGCCAGTACCAGCAGCCGTGGCTGGATCTCAAAGGCTGCACGCTGGAGCTGGCGCAGCGCAACTCCCAGGCCAGCGTGCCGTTTATGCAATCCAGCCTCGGCTACGGCCTGCTGTGGAACAACCCGGCCATTGGCAAGGCCAGCTTCGCCAAAAACCAGACCGAATGGCGCGCCCGGGTGACGGGCGAGATGGACTACTGGATCACCGCCGGGGAGACGGTGGCCGACATTACCCGCCAGTATGTAAAGGCGACCGGCGCGCCGCCCCGGGCACCTGCGTTTATCAGCGGATTGTGGCAGTGCAAACTGCGCTACCGCACGCAGCAGGAGGTGCTGGAAGTGGCGCGCGAATACCGCCGCCGTAACCTGCCGCTCTCGGTCATGGTGATCGACTTCTTCCACTGGCCGAACCAGGGCACCTGGTGCTTTGATCCTATCGACTGGCCCGATCCCAAAGCGATGGTCGATGAACTGCGCAAGCTGGACATTGCCCTGATGGTCTCCGTCTGGCCGACGGTTGAGGCGCGAAGCCCGCTGTATCCGCTGATGAAGGCCAAAGGCTGGCTGGTCAGCAGCGAGCGCGGCGTGCAGGTGAATCTCGACTTTATGGGCAACACTACCTTCTTCGACGCCACCCACCCGCAGGCGCGCGAGTTTGTCTGGGATACCGTGAAGAAAAATTACTATGACCTCGGCATCAAGCTGTTCTGGCTGGACGAGGCGGAGCCGGAATACCGGGCCTATGACTTTGACAACTATCGCTACTACGCGGGACCGGTGCTGGAGGTCGGCAACCGCTATCCGAGAGACTTCGCCCAGGGCTTTTACGATGGGCTGCAGGCGAACGGTGAAACCGATATCGTTAACCTGGTGCGCTGCGCGTGGGCGGGAAGCCAGCGCTACGGCGTGCTGGCGTGGTCGGGCGACGTTCACTCCTCGTTCCACGCGTTTCGTAACCAGCTCGCGGCCGGGCTGAATATGGGGCTGGCGGGCATCCCGTGGTGGACCACCGACATCGGCGGCTTCCAGGGCGGTAACGTTAACGACCCGGCATTCCACGAGCTGCTGATCCGCTGGTTCCAGTGGGCGGTATTCACTCCCGTTCTGCGCATGCACGGCTATCGGGAACCGCAAATTCAGCCGCCGGAACGCTACCGGGACGGCATTCCCCAGTGCAACAGCGGCTCGCCTAATGAGCTGTGGAGCTATGGGGAGGCGAACTTCGCCATCATGCAGTCCTGGCTCTGCGTGCGTGAAAAACTGCGCCCGTACATCGACGCGCTGTATGAAAACGCCCATCAGCGCGGCGACCCGCTGATGCGCCCGCTGTTCTGGCACTACCCGCAGGAAAAACAGAGTTGGGAAGTTGAAGACCAGTATCTGTTTGGCGAAGACCTGCTCGTGGCGCCGGTGATGCACGCGGGCCAGCGCGAACGCGAGGTGTGGCTGCCTGCCGGCAGCGGCTGGATTGCCCTGAGCGGCGAGCGCTATGCCGGTGGCGCGCGCGTTTGCGTGCCTGCCACCCTCGACACCATCCCGGTATTTGTCCGTGAAGGCAGCCCGCTGGTCAGCGAGCTGGTGGGGTAAGTTCGGGCAAGCGCCCAAAAAATAGAGGATATTTTTATAAAAGCCTGCTTGCTTTCGCGTTTGCGCGTACAGTTAGCAGGCTTACTCTTTTTGGCAAGGATCCGTCATGTTTGACCCTACTCTGCTCATTCTTCTGGCCCTGGCCGCGCTCGGTTTTATCAGCCATAACACCACCGTCGCGATCTCTATTCTGGTGCTGATCATCGTGCGCGTGACGCCGCTGAACACCTTCTTCCCGTGGATAGAAAAACAGGGGCTGACCATCGGGATCATCATTCTGACCATCGGGGTAATGGCGCCTATCGCCAGCGGCACGCTGCCCGCCTCGACGCTGCTGCACTCCTTCGTTAACTGGAAGTCGCTGATTGCGATAGCCGTGGGCGTTTTTGTCTCCTGGCTTGGCGGCCGAGGCGTCACGCTGATGAGCTCCCAGCCCACGCTGGTTGCCGGGCTGCTGGTCGGGACGGTGCTGGGCGTTGCCCTGTTCCGCGGCGTGCCGGTCGGCCCGCTGATCGCCGCCGGGCTGGTGTCGCTGTTTATCGGGAAGTCGTAGCCAGGCTGGCCGCGTAGCGCGCTGGCGTCTGGCCTAGCCCTTTCTTGAACATGGTAATGAACGCGGTGGTGGAGTCATAGCCGAGAAGCTGCGCCGCCTGCTGAACGGATTTTCCGCTTATCAGCAGCTGCAGCGCCACAATCAGCTGGAGCTGGTGCCGCCAGCGGCGAAAGCTCAGGCCCGTCTCTTTAACCACCAGCCGCGCGAGGTTGCGCTCGCTCATCGCGAAGTGATGCGCCCACTGCGCCAGCGTCTGCCACTGGGCGGGCCGTTCGGCCATGGTCTCGCTCATCTGGCGAATTTTAGGGTGAGGCGAAACGGGAAGCTGCAAATGCTCCTGCGGCTGCAGCGGCAGCTCGTCAAAAAGCACGTTGACCAGGCGCGACGTGGCGGGCTGGTTTCGCGCCTCCCGCGTTTTCTCTGCCAGGGAGAGGATCAGCTCCCGCACCAGCGGCGAAATCTTTAGCGTGCAGCAGCGCTCCGGCAGGCTGACCACGCCCGGCTCGATAAATAAAAAGCAGAGCTGCGCGCTGGGGGTGGCCTTATTGCTGTGCGGCAGCTGCCCGGGGATCCATACCGCATACTGCGGCGGCACCATCAGCATCGCATTTTCAACTTCGCAGGTGATTGCCCCGCCGAGCGCCAGAATCAGCTGCCCCTTGCGGTGCTGGTGCAGGGGAATATGCTGCTCCTCGGCCACCACGCGAACGCGAAACGCCACCGCCGCGTCGTGCTGGCTGTCGGGATCGTAGCCATCCAGTCCAAGACCGATCATCATGTTGTCCGATATTAGCGATAAACTGTCATTTTAGCCTGATTTCAACCAGCGATAAAATCGGTATCGTATGGCCTCGCCTGAACGTATGAGAAAACAATGAGTACAGATATTCGAACTTCCGGGAAACAGGGTGCGCTGCTGATCGCAGGCATTCTGATGATTGCCACCACGCTGCGGGTGACCTTTACGGGTGCCGCCCCGCTGCTGGATACCATCCGCCAGGACTATGGCCTCAGCACGGCGCAGACCGGGCTGCTGACCACGCTGCCGCTGCTGGCGTTTGCGCTTGTCTCTCCCCTTGCTGCGGGCGTTGCGCGCCGCATCGGGATGGAGCGCAGCCTGTTTATCGCCCTGCTGCTGATTTGCGCCGGGATTGCCGTTCGCTCCCTCCCCTCGGCGAGCCTGCTGTTTGCGGGAACGGCGGCGATAGGCTGCGGCATTGCGCTGGGTAACGTCCTGCTTCCGGGGCTGATTAAGCGCGATTTCCCCGGCCAGGTCGCTAAACTGACGGGAGCCTATTCCCTGACGATGGGTGCCGCCGCCGCGCTGGGCTCCGCGCTGATCGTCCCCCTGGCGCTAGGCGGTGCCGGCTGGCACGGCGCGCTGCTGATGCTGATGATTTTCCCGCTGGCGGCGCTGCTGCTCTGGCTGCCGCAGTGGCGCCGGACGCCTCCCGCGACGGTCACGGGCGCGGGTACGCTCCACAACCGCGCCATCTGGCGCTCGCCGCTCGCCTGGCAGGTGACGCTGTTCCTCGGCATCAACTCGCTGATCTACTATGTGATTATCGGCTGGCTTCCGGCGATCCTGCTCAGCCACGGCTACAGCGAAACCCAGGCGGGCTCGATGCACGGCCTGCTGCAGCTGGCCACGGCGGTGCCGGGCCTCGCGGTACCGCTGCTCCTGCATCGTCTTAAAGATCAGCGCGGGATCGCCGGGCTGGTTGCCCTGATGTGCGCCGTCAGCGCGGCGGGCTTCTGGTTCGCGCCGGGCATGGCCGTGGTCTGGACGCTGATTTTCGGCTTTGGCTCCGGCGCGACCATGATCCTTGGCCTGACGTTTATCGGCCTGCGCGCCAGCTCGGCCCATCAGGCAGCGGCACTGTCGGGAATGGCGCAGTCGATTGGCTATTTACTGGCGGCTTGCGGGCCACCGCTGATGGGGAAAATTCACGATACCGCCGGAGACTGGCACATTCCGCTGATGGCCTGCGCGCTGGCCGCCGTCGTGATGGCCGCCTGCGGAGTCCTTGCCGGGCGCGATCGGGAGATCACGCCCCGCTAAAAAAGCAAAAGGCAGACCACCCGGTCTGCCTTTTTTTATCCGCGCGCGGCGCGCAGCATCGCCTGCACCAGCACCACCGGGCGCCCGTCCAGCGCGGCGCGCTCGTGCTGGAACAGGGTAATGACGAAGAACGGGTGCGTCACCAGCTCCGCCGCGCGGATCTCGCCCTGCTCGTCCCAGCCCGTCACGCGCATATCGCCACTCTCCAGCTCCTGCGCAAATTCCGGCGATACGCCATAGTTACAGTGGTATCCCTCGATAATCTCCGGCCTGCCGTAGGCTTTCGCGATCAGCGTGTTGTTGCGCAGCTCAATGGCGTCCGTTTTCTCCACCAGCGAGCACGCCAGCGGCGCAATCACCATGGTTCCTTCGCTGTCGGTTTCCGCGTGCGCGGCATCGCGCCAGCCCAGCACGTTGCGGGCGTATTCAATCAGTGCATGCTGGAACCCGCCGCAGGTGCCGAGGAAAGGAATGCCGTTTTCGCGCGCATAGCGTGCGGCGATGAATGCCGCCTCGGCGTTTTTATACGGGCTTGCCGGAACCAGCCAGATGGCGTCATAGCCCACCAGATCTTCCGGGCTGGTCAGCTCGGTTGTCGCAAGCCAGTCGTAATCGGCAGTGAGTTCCAGAACGGCCGCCGCGTCGTCAATAGCCAGGGGGATCGCCTGATGCGCAATCACGTCGGGGTTGTAATCACCGACCAGGGCAATGCGCAGCGTTGTTTTAACCGGGGAGAGTTCCATGAAGGGTTCCTTACGCCAGAGTTTTATCCGATAACATAAGGAGCCTCAGACTACCGATCTTTTGCTGCTATCACAATACCTTAAATTGGGAGGGCCATCGCAAAGTGCTATAGTGAGTGGCGTAACAGCGTGCGAATAAGGAGAAGAGATGATCCAGTGCAAACGGGTGTACGAAGAGGCTAGCGCGGCGGACGGCTACCGGGTGCTGGTCGACAAGCTTTGGCCGCGCGGAGTTAAAAAAGCCGACCTTGCGTATGATGAATGGTGTAAAACGCTCACGCCTTCCACCGAGCTGCGCAAAGCCTTTCACGGCGAAACGATAGATTTTGCGCACTTCAGCAAGGCCTACAGGGAGGAGCTGGCGCAGCACAAAGAGGACGGTATGCGTCTCGCGGAAATAGCAAAAAAGCAGACCGTCACGCTGCTGTACGGCGCGAAGGATACGCAGCAAAATCATGCCCTGGTGCTGGCCGACTGGCTGCGCCAGCTCTAATTACGAAGTGGCCAGCTCGTCACGCGCCTGCGCGACGTCGTCCGGCGCGAGCGGCATAAGATGCTCGGGGCGCACAAACGCAAAGCCATGCTGGTTATCGAAGGCATATACATCCCCCGTGACCAGCCACAGCGGGCGATCCGCCGTAACGGGCAGCTGCGTCATGACCCCATTTACCGGGTTCACAAAGCGCTGTCCGGGCTGGCACAGGCCAAAGAGTTCGACTGATTTACCGATATTACGACGCCCTGCCGTCGTACGAGCGCCGATGATAATGGCCAGGCTGCCCGGTTTTAGCTGAAACATACTTCTCTCGCGGTGAATATAATCAGATAGTGATTGAGAAAAATCCTAAAGAGAAGTGTATCTCACTCGCTATCCGTCTGTCACCTGGCGGGCTGCGGGTGGTCGCGACGATAGAGGTCCCACTCATCAATCACCTCGCCGCCGGGTAGCTTGCACTCCGTACGAACGCCCTGCGGGCTTTGAACCGGGATCTGCTCCCCGCCTTTTTCCAGACAGTATACCGACGCCGGGTTTGCCATGCCGATGGCGTGCGGCGGTTTTGGGGCATCAGGCGGCGTGGGGGCAGTGCTGCATGCCGCAAGCGGCAGCGCCATAGCCAGTAACAGATATTTCATCGTAACGATCCTTTGAATGACACGAAAAAGTAAGGGTAACGCGCTTTCTCCATGATTTCTCCATTAAACCTGCACTTTTTTGCGCTAACGTACCGCATGTTCTCGCTTTGACCAGAGAGCATCATCATTCCGTAATCAAGATGTTTGGCCCCGTTTCAACGACGGGGCATTTTTTTATCCCTTCCCCGCGCTTTGCTCACGAATATATTAAATTTTTTAACTTCATGTTTTACTATGGCTGGAGCCTACTATTTCAGCATAACATGCAGATGCGGACCGCTTGTGCATGGGAGTCTATCTACCGTCATGTCAGATGTTATCCTCGCCCGCGTTTCAGAAACCCTCACCACCGAACAATCCCTGGAAGGCCTCGTGCGCCAGCTTCTTGAGATGCTGGAAATGGTGTCTGATATGAAGTCGACCTACCTGACGAAGGTCGACATCAACGCGCGGCTGCAGCATATTTTGTACGCCCGCAACAGCAAGCAGATGCAGATCCCGGAAGGGCTGAGCGTTCCCTGGGGCGATACGTTGTGCAAGCGCGCCATAGACAGCGGCACGTTCTTCAGCAATGACGTGGCAGAACGCTGGCCAGAGTGCGAGGCGGCGAAAGCCCTCGGCATTACCACCTACATGAGCATTCCCATTCATCTGGCTGATGGTTCGCTCTACGGCACCCTGTGCGCCACCAGCACCGAAAAGAAACAGCTGAGCGAGCGCGGCGAGCAGGTGCTCAAGCTGTTTGCCGGCCTGATTGCCCAATACATCCAGAAAGAGTCGCTGGTTGCCCAGCTTCGCGAGGCGAATGCCGCGCTCATCGCGCACTCCTATACGGACGCCCTCACCGGCCTGCCCAACCGTCGGGCCATTTTTGAAAACCTCACCACGCTTTTCTCGCTGGCGCGGCATCTCAAGCGCAGCGCCGCGATCGCCTTTATTGACCTGGATGACTTCAAGCAGATTAACGATCGCCTGGGGCATGAGGCGGGCGACCAGTTTTTGGTTGAAGTCGGAAAGCGGCTGACCGAAGGGCAGAGCCAGGACGAGATTATTGGCCGTTTGGGGGGCGATGAGTTCCTGGTGGCCTGCCTGTGCGAAAACGGCGAGAGCGGCGAGCGCGAACAGTTACATCTGCTGAAAACCCGCCTTAGCGCGCGTATTGCCGGAGAATACTGGCTTGGCGAGGTTCATCTGATTTATCCCGGCGCGAGCCTTGGCGTGATTGAGGTCGACCCCGCCACAACCGATGCGGACAGCGCCCTGCGCGCGGCGGATATCGCCATGTATCAGGATAAAAAATCAAAAAGCAAAACGCGCTTTCTCGCCGCGGATTAACCTCGTACACTCTATGGCGTTTGGTAAACCGAAACAGGTGATAGCATGAGAATAGGGATCGTTTTTCCGGTCGTCATTTTTATTACGGCAGTGGCATTTTTAGCATGGTTTTTCGTTGGCGGTTACGCCGCGCCGGGGGCATAGATGAGAAAAACTACCGTGATCATGCTGATTGTGGCCGTCGTGGCCGTAGCGGGTTCGCAGTTCGGCTGGTGGTAACCCAAAAACAAAAAGGCCGCCATTGGCAGCCTTTTTTACATTTTCGTCTGGTTTAGCTTTTGATTTTTCTGTAGATAAACAGAACAACCAGCGCGCCAATCACCGCAACGGCAAAGCTGCCGAAGTTGAAGCCATCGACCTTACCAAAACCGAACAGCGTACTGATCCAGCCGCCAACTACCGCACCAATAATACCGAGTATCACGGTGACGATAAAACCACCGCCATCTTTGCCCGGCATGATCCACTTAGCCAGAATCCCCGCAATCAGCCCAAAGATAATCCAGGATAAAATTCCCATCGTTTTCCTCTCCGTATGGTTTTAGTCATTAAATCAACGACACGGAAAAGGATAGCACAGGATTTGAGAAAGGAAATTTGTGATATTCATCACACCAATAGTTCGGATGATTTTTGCGCAGAAAAATTGCCGTTCCACACGAAATGTGGGGTTGCATCTTTTGTTGAGAAAGATTATCTTTCTCAACACTGAATAGTTGAGCAAATCACTCAGGTATTCAGTACGACATTGCTCACATTGCTTCCAGTATTTCTTGCCCACTTTTTAGTGGGCTTTTTTTTGCCTCGCGTTGCTATCGACAAGATGGACAATCGTCGCCGCGGCGCAAAGAATATAGCCAAACAGCTCGGTCCCCTCTTCCACCATATTTTTCACTATCCGCAGATAGCCGTCCTGCAGCAGGTTATGCCAGAGCATCCCCATGCCAAACAGGCGCGAGAACACCAGCACCGCAAGCAGGCCCGACAGCATGATCCCCCAGCACGGCGTGCGCGTGTATTCCACCAGCTGCTGAACCGCCTTTGCGGGATGTCGCACCACGCTCAGAACGGCGATCGCCGCCACCGCCAGCGCGAACCACACCCAGCTGCCGTGGGAAATGACGTCAAACAGCGCGTCCAGCTCGCGGATCAGCATCGCCATAAAAAAGCCCGCAATCAGGATATTGCACGCGCGCATCGCGCCGCTGCGCCAGGCAAGCCAAAGGTGAACGCCAACGATGGCTGCCAGCAGGCACTCCTGCACAATTTCGGTAACCGAGATCTCTGAAAGGCCGTTGTTAAACAGGTTCACATCCAGATGCAGGCAGAGCATGGCAATCAGCACCGCGAGGGAAGAAAAGACGAACTGGAGAATGGGCTTGAGTAATAGCATTAGATACAACGTGGTTATTAAAAGAACCATCTTATCCTGCTAAACCCGCCCGACCTTTTCGATCTGTGCTACAAATCTATCATTTCATTAACATTATGAGCTGTTTAGACAGATTAAAAACAACAGTTCATCTCACCATCAATGCCTTAGGCGCGGTTGTAGCCTCATTGGTTATATAGTTAAATATATAGCGATTGGATAAATAACAGAGGGTAGAATGAACTTATATATGTTTTATGTTGGCGGGAATGCCGGTAAATCCAATATTGAAGTACACGATATTCAGTTCGTGGCGGCCAGCGAGCCCAAAGAGGCATGGCCTGCGCTACGCGAAGCATGGTTTGGGGACAAGGATAAAATTCACATAGACGGTTACAGCCGTATCACCTGGGCCGACGGACATTCCGTCACGCTTTCCCCGGAGCCTCAGGACTCCGCACAGCGCTTATTTTTCGTCAATGCGGGCGGTTACAGGCCGGATACGCTTGCTGAACTGCACGAATATGATTTGTTCGTGGCCGAAGATGCGCGGCAGGCAAAGCAAAAAGCCATGCAAAGTCTGCTCTGCGGCATCGATCAGCAGCATAAAGATAATTTGAAAGACGTTGACGATTGCCTGCTGCTTGAAAAGGTCGGAGAGCTGTTTATCCACCTTACGCCCTGCGAAACAGGTTCTCGCGATCTTCCAGAGTGGCAGGGATATCTACCGATAGGAGCGTGAAAGGCGTAAAAGGCGCGCCGCCTGAGGATGCTTTTCTCAGGACGCCCCGGAATCTAGCGGCGTCCTGTCGTATAAGCGTTATGCTTTTGCGTCCGGCCGTTTTACGCCAAGCAGCACCGATGACGCTTTAATCAGTGCAACAATTCGTTTGCCTTCGCTGATACCCATCTCCGCCATACTTTCGTTGGTAATGACAGCAGTCAGCGTTGTTCCTTCGTCCGTTTGCAGATGAATGGTTGCGTTGACCGCCCCCTTTTCCATTGACGTGATGACGCCGGGAAACTGGTTTCGCGCTGAAAACATCATTCCATTATCCTCAGACGCGAGGATAATCCAGGGGGCCTTAATTAGGGCGACCACCTCTTTCCCCTTCTCCAGAGCCAGCCTGATTCTGCTGCTACTGGTCACCACGGAGACCAGTTTTCCCCCCGTCGTGAGGGAGATTTCAATTTCATCATTCACGGAGCCGGGATGCACCGCGGAAACCGTACCGTGCAGCTGATTACGAGCAGAAACTGACATGTCATTCTCCTTTATGAACGTAGATAAACAGCTTCAAAAGTGTACATGAAAACGGGCGCCATTATATCGTTTGTCCTGTTCGCTCATCGCGCGGAGCAGCAGGCTCGAACGACCTCCGGGGCAGTTTCGTCCTGCATTACTGACCTTCGTCTTCCTTGCCGTAAAAAAGCTTACCCAGCTTGATGAGTGCCCTGCCCTGTGATTTACGATGCATGTTGGTATCGCGCAGCGAATAGACGCAGCCGCAATACTCCTGCTGGTAAAACTGCTCGCGCTTGCTGATCTCAATCATCCGCGATGAGCCGCCCTGCTTGCGCCAGTTGTAATCCCAGTACACCATTCCTGGGTAATGCGCGGCGGCGCGTTGTCCGCAGTCGTTAATCTGCTGCATATTCTTCCAGCGTGAAATGCCAAGCGAGCTGCTGATGACGGTGAAACCATTCTCGGCCGCATACAGCGCCGTGCGCTCAAAGCGCATATCAAAGCACATGGTGCAGCGAACGCCGCGCTCGGGCTCCCACTCCATCCCTTTCGCGCGCTCAAACCAGTTGTCGGTGTCGTAATCTGCATCGACAAAAGGCACGCCGTGTTTTTCAGCGAAACGGATATTCTCCTCCTTGCGGATGAGATATTCCTTCTGCGGATGAATATTGGGATTGTAGAAATAAATGGTGTATTCAATGCCCGACGCCTGGATGGCTTCCATGACCTCGCCGGAACAGGGGGCGCAGCAGGAGTGGAGCAACAATTTCCTAGCGCCGTCAGGAAGCACTAGTTTTGGTCGTTCAAATTTATCAGTAGCCATCATTATATTCAGCAAAAGTATGTTTGCGGAAATTATAGCGTATTGATAAGGAGGATTTCACTTTTTACCTGCTGCTCGCGATAAAATGATGGCGCTATTTTATTTATCGTTTTTCAGCTTTACCTTACCCAATGAACGCCAAAGAAGCTCTTTGTCGCTATCTTTAAGATGCGTCTGGTTAAGCTGTTGGATAAATTTGTCTTTGTCGGCAAATGCCTCATCAGTGGCTAATCCGGTACTGATGGCTGCAAGAATACGACTGTTTAATACGCTAATAGCGTTTCTGACTTTCTCCAGCGGTTCGGGTTTCCAATCCGTTTCAGGAACAGATAGCCAGTCCGCGCGATAACGGTACTGAATTGCCTTAGCGACGTCCATTTGCGCCCGTATGAAAGGTGTTACCGACTCGCTGTTTAAACCTAACTTTTCAGCCTCGAGCATTGAGTCGAACAGAACCCTGTCTTCCTGACGTAAATCATCGATAGCAAGGTGATTTCTGGCTTTATAACCTGCGACATCCTTCATATAGGATAATCGCTTGTTGATCAGTGCGCCCACATCGTCATTCTGTGTTTGCATCGCCGTCGTAACCGCAGAAAATAACAATCCAGCCAAGAGTAAAATCCCTCCCGTTAATTTGCTTCCCATTTGCATCATCTCCTTACCACAGAGCACAAACCAGTCATCTCGGGTTCAGTCTACCATGCTATTTACCGTATTAATTGTCGCTAAAGCCTGCGCTTATGGCTCTAATTATCGATATAAGGCATCTGAAACATCATTGATGTTTAAGGTATATATATGGTTGAAATAGAAAAATAGAACGGGAATTTTGCGAAGACGTTACGGGCGGCGTAAGCATTCTGTCTCAAGACAATTTAATGACCAGAGAACACAGCAGGATGTCGGTAGGAATCAGGAAGGTGTTGGATTAAAAAAACGGGAACCATCAGGCTCCCGTTCTCGTTTAACCCAGAATCTGGATTACATGTTCGCGATGATTGCGTCACCAAACTCTGAGCATTTCAGCAGCTTAGCGCCTTCCATCAGACGTTCGAAGTCATAGGTGACGGTTTTCGCGTTAATCGCGCCTTCCATACCTTTAACAATCAGGTCTGCGGCTTCGAACCACTCCATATGGCGCAGCATCATCTCTGCGGACAGGATGATGGAGCCTGGGTTCACTTTGTCCTGGCCCGCATACTTCGGCGCGGTGCCGTGGGTTGCTTCGAACAGCGCGCACTCGTCGCCGATGTTCGCGCCTGGGGCGATACCGATACCGCCAACCTGCGCCGCCAGGGCGTCGGAGATGTAGTCACCGTTCAGGTTCATACAGGCGATGACATCGTATTCCGCTGGACGCAGCAGGATCTGCTGCAGGAACGCATCGGCGATCACATCTTTAATGGCGATCTCTTTGCCGGTGTTCGGGTTCTTGATCTTCTGCCACGGGCCGCCGTCGATCGGCTCGCCGCCGAACTCTTCGGTCGCCAGCTGGTAGCCCCAGTCTTTGAACGCGCCTTCGGTGAACTTCATGATGTTGCCTTTGTGCACCAGGGTCACGGAGTCACGGTCGTTGGTGATCGCGTATTCAATCGCCGCACGCACCAGACGCTTGGTCCCCTCTTCGGAGCACGGCTTGATGCCGATACCGCAGTGTTCAGGGAAGCGAATTTTCTTCACGCCCATCTCTTCGCGCAGGAACTTGATCACTTTTTCTGCGTCGGCAGAGTCCGCTTTCCACTCGATACCCGCGTAGATGTCTTCGGAGTTTTCACGGAAGATAACCATGTCGGTCAGCTCTGGGTGCTTAACCGGGCTTGGGGTGCCCTGGTAGTAACGCACCGGGCGCAGACACACGTACAGGTCCAGCTCCTGACGCAGCGCCACGTTCAGGGAGCGAATACCGCCACCAACTGGCGTGGTCAGCGGGCCTTTAATCGCAACGCGGTAATCGCGGATCAGGTCCAGCGTCTCTGCCGGCAGCCAAACGTCCTGGCCATATAGCTGTGTGGATTTTTCACCGGTGTAAATTTCCATCCAGGAAATTTTACGCTCGCCTTTGTAGGCTTTCTCAACAGCGGCATCAACCACTTTCAGCATTGCCGGGGTAACGTCAACGCCGATGCCGTCGCCTTCGATGAACGGAATAATCGGGTTGTGAGGAACGTTAATCTTGCCGTTTTGCAGGGTGATCTTTTTACCTTCCGCCGGAACAACTACTTTGCTTTCCATTAACCTCTCCTTCGAGCGCTTCTGGTTGTTACTGATCTTATGTTAATAAATTGTAATGAGCCTTCCGATAGTACCTGAATGTCCCGCGCCATGAAAGGTCTTCGTTATTAGGCTATAATGCGTCAATTGATAAAGCCTGAAAATACCATGAAGAAAACTTCTTTTAGAAAACACCGGGTTGAGCGATTCAGCTCACAACACGCCGCCAGAAGACCGCAAGAAAACCAGCCAGCGCGGGTCATCCTGTTCAATAAACCCTACGACGTGCTGCCGCAGTTCACCGACGAAGCCGGGCGCAGCACGCTGAAGGACTACATCCCTATTCAGGGCGTTTACGCCGCCGGGCGCCTGGACCGCGACAGCGAAGGGCTGCTGGTTTTGACCAACAACGGCGCGCTGCAGGCGAAGCTCACCCAGCCGGGCAAACGCACCGGAAAAATCTACTACGTTCAGGTTGAGGGCGAGCCCACGCAGGAGGCCATCAGCGCGCTGCGCGACGGCGTAACCCTCAACGATGGCCCCACGCTGCCCGCTGGCGTTGAGCTGGTCGCCGAGCCTGACTGGCTGTGGCCGCGCAATCCGCCGATTCGCGAGCGCAAGTCCATCCCCACAAGCTGGCTCAAAATCACGCTTTATGAAGGGCGCAACCGCCAGGTTCGACGGATGACCGCCCACGTCGGCTTCCCGACCCTGCGCCTGATCCGCTACGCGATGGGCAGCTACACGCTCGACGCGCTAAAAAACGGTGAATGGCGCGACGTCGCCCCATAAGGAGAATCTATGTTCAAGCCTCACGTCACGGTCGCCTGCCTAGTACACGCGCAGGGGAAATTCCTGGTCGTTGAAGAGACGATCGGCGGCAAAGCGCTGTGGAACCAACCCGCCGGGCATCTTGAAGCCGATGAAACGCTGCTGCAGGCCGCTAAGCGCGAGCTGTGGGAGGAGACCGGGATCCGCGCGGAGCCGCAGCACTTCATCCGCATGCATCAGTGGATTGCTCCCGACCGCACGCCGTTCCTGCGCTTTCTCTTTGCCGTCGAACTTAGCGAAACATGCGCTACTGAGCCGCACGATGACGATATCGATCGCTGCCTGTGGGTGACGGCTGAAGAGATCCTGAACGCGCCAAACCTGCGCTCGCCGCTGGTTGCCGAAAGCATCCGCTGCTGGCAGTCTGCGGGTCGCCTGCCGCTGGAGGTCATCGGAGAATTTAACTGGCCGTTTACAGAGGGTGCCAACGGTGGGGTCGCGTGATAGAATACGCCGCCTTGAAGTTCAATGTCGTGAGTATTCCATGTCAGATAACAGCCAGAAAAAAGTGATCGTCGGCATGTCCGGCGGTGTCGATTCCTCCGTTTCCGCCTACCTGTTACAGCAACAGGGCTATAAGGTGGAGGGCCTGTTCATGAAGAACTGGGAGGAAGACGATGGCGAGGAATACTGCACCGCCGCAGCGGATCTCGCCGATGCGCAGGCCGTGTGCGACAAGCTCGGCATTGAGCTGCACACCGTCAACTTTGCCGCAGAATACTGGGATAACGTGTTTGAGCTCTTCCTCGAAGAGTACAAAGCGGGCCGTACGCCGAACCCGGATATTCTGTGCAACAAAGAGATCAAATTTAAAGCCTTCCTGGAATTTGCCGCAGAAGATTTGGGCGCAGACTACATTGCGACCGGTCACTACGTGCGCCGCGCCGATGTAAATGGCAAAAGCCAGCTGCTGCGCGGCCTGGACGGCAACAAAGACCAGAGCTATTTCCTCTATACGCTGAGCCACGAACAGATTGCCCAGAGCCTGTTCCCGGTCGGCGAGCTGGAAAAGCCGGAAGTGCGCAAAATCGCCGAAGAGCTTGATCTGATCACCGCGAAGAAAAAAGACTCCACCGGTATCTGTTTTATCGGCGAGCGTAAATTCCGCGAGTTCCTCGGCCGCTACCTGCCCGCGCAGCCGGGTAAAATCGTGACCGTGGACGGCGACGAAATTGGCCAACACCAGGGCCTGATGTACCACACCCTCGGCCAGCGTAAAGGCCTGGGCATCGGCGGCACCAAAGAAGGCAGCGAAGATCCGTGGTACGTTGTCGATAAAGACGTCGAAAACAATATTCTGATCGTCGCACAGGGGCATGACCATCCGCGCCTGATGTCCGTTGGGCTGATCGCCCAGCAGCTGCACTGGGTCGATCGCGAGCCGCTCAAGGGCACGCTGCGCTGCACGGTGAAAACCCGCTATCGCCAGACCGACATCCCGTGCACCGTGACCGCGCTGGACGACGATCGCATTGACGTGCGTTTCGACGAACCCGTGTCTGCCGTCACGCCCGGCCAGTCCGCCGTTTTCTACAGCGGTGAAATCTGCCTGGGCGGCGGCATTATCGAACAGCGCCTGCCGCTGCCCGTTTAATACGATTACACACATAAAGGAGAGCGTGTGGCGAAGAACTACTACGACATCACCCTGGCGCTGGCGGGAATTTGCCAGTCCGCCCGTCTGGTGCAACAGCTCGCGCATCAGGGTCATTGCGACGCTGACGCCCTGCACGTTTCACTTAATAGCGTCATCGATCTTAACCCAGGCTCTACCCTTGGCGTGTTCGGCGGCAGTGAAACCAATCTTCGCCTCGGTCTGGAAACGCTGCTGGGCGTGCTCAACGCCAGCAACCGTCAGGGTCTCAACGCGGAGCTTACCCGCTACACGCTTAGCCTGATGGTTCTCGAACGTAAGCTCAGCGCCGCAAAGGGCGCGCTGGACACCCTTGGCGATCGCATCGCCGGGCTGCAGCGCCAGCTCGATCATTTTGACCTGCAGTCCGAAACGCTGCTGAGCGCCATGGCCGGTATTTACGTTGACGTAATCAGCCCCCTGGGGCCGCGCATTCAGGTCACCGGCTCACCTGCCGTGCTGCAAAGCCCGCAGGTTCAGGCGAAGGTTCGCGCCTCGCTGCTGGCCGGCATTCGTGCCGCCGTGCTGTGGCACCAGGTTGGCGGTGGCCGCCTGCAGCTGATGTTTTCTCGTAATCGCCTGACGACTCAGGCAAAACAAATTCTTGCTCATTGTTAACCTCCCGGAGTTGCGAATTATGGAATTATCCTCACTGACCGCCGTATCCCCTGTCGACGGACGCTACGGCGATAAAGTCAGCGCGCTGCGCGGGATCTTCAGCGAATATGGCCTGCTGAAGTTCCGTGTTCAGGTTGAAGTACGCTGGCTGCAAAAGCTGGCCGCCCAGGCAGCCATCAAGGAAGTTCCTGCTTTTGATGAAAAGGCAAACGATTACCTTGATCAAATCGTTGCCGGGTTCAACGAAGAAGACGCGGCGCGCATTAAGACCATCGAGCGTACCACCAACCACGACGTAAAGGCGGTTGAATACTTCCTCAAAGAGAAAGTGGAAAGCGTTCCTGCCCTGCACGCGGTGTCAGAGTTTATTCACTTCGCCTGTACCTCTGAAGACATCAACAACCTCTCCCACGCGCTGATGCTCTCCACCGCGCGCAAAGAGGTTCTTCTGCCGTACTGGCGTAAAATTATTGATGCGGTGAAAGCGCTGTCCGTGGAATACCGCGACATTCCGCTGCTCTCCCGCACCCACGGCCAGCCTGCCACCCCGTCCACCATGGGCAAAGAGATGGCGAACGTGGCGTACCGCATGGAGCGCCAGTATCGTCAGCTTGAGCAGGTTGAAATTCTGGGCAAAATCAACGGCGCGGTCGGTAACTACAACGCCCACATCGCCGCTTACCCGGAAGTGGACTGGCACCAGTTCAGCGAAGCGTTCGTGACCTCTCTGGGCATTCAGTGGAACCCGTACACCACCCAGATCGAGCCACACGACTACATCGCCGAGCTGTTCGACTGCATCGCGCGCTTCAACACCATCCTGATCGACTTCGATCGCGACGTGTGGGGCTACATCGCGCTGAACCACTTCAAGCAGAAAACCATCGCCGGTGAAATCGGCTCTTCCACCATGCCGCACAAGGTCAACCCGATTGACTTCGAGAACTCCGAGGGCAACCTGGGTCTGGCAAACGCCATGCTGCAGCACATGGCCAGCAAGCTGCCGGTATCCCGCTGGCAGCGCGACCTGACCGACTCCACCGTGCTGCGTAACCTGGGCGTGGGCATTGGCTACGCGCTAATCGCCTATCAGTCAACCCTGAAGGGCGTGAGCAAGCTGGAAGTGAACCGCGATCGCCTGCTGGACGAGCTGGATCACAACTGGGAAGTGCTGGCCGAGCCGATTCAGACCGTGATGCGCCGCTACGGCATCGAAAAACCGTATGAAAAGCTGAAAGAGCTGACCCGCGGCAAGCGCGTTGACGCCGAAGGCATGAAACAGTTCATCGACGGGCTGGAACTGCCGGAAGAAGAGAAAACGCGCCTGAAGGCGATGACCCCGGCCAACTATATCGGCCGCGCCATCACCATGGTTGACGAGCTAAAATAACCCCCCGCTCCCCTTTCCGCCCGGAAAGGGGACTGCTTTTCCCCGGTTTACTCAATGTTTATCCCCAAAACAACATAATCAGCGTTAAACTATTCATACCAATTATTTAGGGAGAAGAGATGATGCGCGTATTGGTTGTTGAGGATAATGCATTGCTGCGCCATCACCTGAAAGTTCAGCTTCAGGAGATGGGCCATCAGGTGGACGATGCCGAAGATGCAAAAGAAGCCGATTATTATCTCAATGAGCACCTGCCGGATATCGCCATCGTCGATTTAGGGCTGCCGGATGAAGACGGTCTGTCGCTGATCCGCCGCTGGCGCAGCCACGATGTTTCGCTGCCGGTTCTGGTGCTGACGGCCCGCGAAGGCTGGCAGGACAAGGTTGAAGTGCTTAGCGCCGGTGC
Organism: Enterobacter sp. KBR-315C3_2022; assembly: GCF_041399425.1. Taxonomy (NCBI): domain Bacteria; kingdom Pseudomonadati; phylum Pseudomonadota; class Gammaproteobacteria; order Enterobacterales; family Enterobacteriaceae; genus Enterobacter; species Enterobacter sp. KBR-315C3_2022. Next base: position 20,313 of record NZ_JBGKEB010000009.1, on the reverse strand, counting down.
GGATGACTACGTCACCAAGCCTTTCCACATTGAAGAAGTCGCCGCGCGCATGCAGGCGCTGCTGCGCCGCAACAGCGGCCTGGCGTCTCAGGTCATTTCCATTCCGCCGTTTCAGGTCGATCTTTCCCGTCGGGAATTTTCCATCAATGATGAGGTGATTAAGCTCACCGCGTTTGAATACACCATTATGGAAACGCTGATCCGCAACAATGGGAAAGTGGTGAGCAAAGATTCCCTGATGCTCCAGCTCTACCCCGATGCCGAGCTGCGCGAAAGCCATACCATTGACGTGCTGATGGGGCGTTTGCGTAAGAAAATTCAGGCACAGTATCCTGATGATGTGATCACCACGGTGCGCGGCCAGGGCTACCTGTTCGAATTACGCTAAATGAAGAGGATTTTGCGCCTGATCCTGCCCCTCTCGCTGCGGGTCCGCTTTTTACTGGCTACCGCCGCCGTGGTGCTGGTGCTGTCCCTCTCCTACGGCATGGTGGCGCTGGTGGGCTACAGCGTCAGCTTTGATAAAACCACCTTCCGCCTGCTGCGCGGCGAAAGTAACCTGTTTTATACCCTGGCAAAATGGGAAAACAACCGCATCAGCGTCGAGATGCCGGAGAACCTCAACCAGCAAAGCCCCACGTTGGCGCTGATCTACGACGAGAAAGGCAAGCTGCTGTGGGCGCAGCGCGATGTGCCGTGGCTGATAAAACGCATTCGCCCTGAATGGCTCAGAACCAACGGCTTCCACGAGATTGAGGCCGATCTTAACGCCACCAGCGCGCTCATTCGCGACGATCGCTCTTTGCAGCAGCAGTTGAACGAGATCCGCGCCGAGGACGATGAAACGGAGATGACGCACTCCGTCGCCATCAATCTCTATCCCGCCACGATCGGCATGCCGCAGCTGACCATCGTGGTGGTCGACACCATCCCGGTTGAGCTTAAACGCTCCTATATGGTCTGGAGCTGGTTCATCTACGTTCTGGCTGCCAACCTGCTGCTGGTGATCCCGCTGCTGTGGATTGCCGCCTGGTGGAGCCTGCGCCCGATAGAGTCGCTGGCGAAAGAGGTCCGCGAGCTGGAGGAGCACCACCGCGAAAATCTCAACCCGCAGACCACCCGCGAGCTGACCAGCCTGGTGCAGAACCTCAACCGCCTGCTGAGCAGCGAGCGCGAGCGCAATGAAAAATATCGCACCACGCTGACCGACCTGACGCACAGCCTCAAAACGCCGCTCGCGGTGATGCAGAGCACCCTGCGCTCGATGCGTGGCGCAAAGCTGAGCGTCGACGACGCCGAGCCGGTGATGCTGGAGCAGATCAGCCGCATCTCCCAGCAGATTGGCTACTATCTCCACCGCGCCAGCATGCGCTCCGGCAGCGCGATATTAAGCCGCGAGCTGCATCCCGTGGCCCCGATTCTGGATAACCTCACCTCGGCGCTGAATAAGGTTTATCAGCGCAAGGGGGTCAATATTAGCCTCGATATTTCGCCGGAGATCAGCTTCGTTGGCGAGAAAAATGATTTTATGGAAGTTATGGGCAACCTGCTCGATAACGCCTGCAAATATTGCCTGGAGTTTGTCGAGGTCTCTGCCCGCCTGACGGATGACGAGCTGCATATTATCGTCGAGGACGATGGTCCCGGTATTCCGCACAACAAGCGCGATCTGGTTTTCGATCGCGGTCAGCGCGTGGATACGCTGCGCCCCGGTCAGGGCGTGGGATTGTCCGTTGCGCGAGAAATTGTCGATCAGTACGACGGCAGAATCGAAACCGGCGAAAGCCTGCTGGGCGGTGCAAAAATGGAGGTTGTGTTTGGCCTTCAGCATCCCACATCGCACGATAGTTAGCCCGTCATGCGAAAAATACGAGGTTCTCGCCCCCAGGGGCCTGCGCTTCCGTTATAATCCGACTCAGTAAGAGCCTGCGGAATAATAAATATGGATTATCACTTAACGCTTAACTGGCCCGATTTTATCGAACGTTACTGGCAAAAACGCCCGGTCGTTCTGAAACGCGGGTTCAGCAATTTTGTCGATCCCCTCTCCCCTGACGAACTCGCCGGTCTGGCGATGGAAAGCGAGGTAGACAGCCGCCTGGTCAGCCACCAGGACGGAAAATGGCAGGTCAGCCACGGCCCGTTTGAAAGCTACGATCATCTCGGTGAGAACAACTGGTCGCTGCTGGTTCAGGCGGTTAACCACTGGCACGAGCCGACCGCAGCCCTGATGCGTCCGTTCCGCGCCCTGCCCGACTGGCGAATGGACGATCTGATGATCTCCTTCTCCGTACCCGGCGGTGGCGTGGGCCCGCATCTGGACCAGTACGACGTCTTTATCATTCAGGGCACGGGCCGCCGCCGCTGGCGCGTTGGCGAGAAGGTGCCGATGAAGCAGCATTGTCCGCACCCTGACCTTCTTCAGGTCGATCCGTTTGAAGGCATTATCGACGAAGAGCTGGAGCCGGGCGATATCCTCTACATTCCGCCAGGATTCCCGCACGAGGGGTATTCGCTGGAAAACTCCCTGAACTACTCGGTCGGCTTCCGCGCGCCAAGCGGCCGCGAAATGATCAGCGGCTTTGCGGACTACGTTCTCCAGCGCGAGCTGGGCAGCTATCGCTACAGCGATCCGGACGTGCCGGCGCGTGAGCATCCGGCCGATATCCTGCCGCAGGAGCTGGACAAGCTGCGCGGCATGATGCTGGACCTGATCAACGAGCCGGAACAGTTTAAGCAGTGGTTTGGTGAGTTTATCAGCCAGTCCCGCCACGAGCTGGACGTCGCGCCGCCCGAGCCGCCGTATCAGGCCGACGAGATTTATGATGCGCTACAGCAGGGCGACAAGCTCGCGCGTCTGGGCGGTCTGCGCGTGCTGCGTATTGGCGAAGAGGTGTTCGTTAACGGCGAGAAGCTGGACTCCCCGCATCGTCCCGCGCTGGAGGCGATCGCCAGCCAGATGGTGTTAACCGCAGAGACCTTCGGCGACGCGCTGGAAGATCCGTCCTTCCTCGCCATGCTGGCCGCGCTGGTGAACAGCGGGTATTGGTTCTTTGAGGACTAAGTCGCTTTAGTGCCCGGTGGCGCTTCGCTTACCGGGCATTCAATCCGAACGTAGGCCGGGTAAGGCACAGCCGCCACCCGGCTTTTTTTACCTCCGCTCCCCCGCCGCAAAATCCTCAACCTCTCCGGCCCAGTCCACCGGATATAAGCCTTCCCGTACGTCCCGATGAAATGTTGAAAACGGCCAGTCGCTGACCTTACTGGCATAGCCATGTTTCAGCGGGTTGATATAGACATAATCCATATGCCGACGGTAGTCCTCTTCGTTACGGATGGTATGCTCCCAGAAGCGCGGCTGCCAGATATGGCGCATGTCGATGTTGCGGCTAAATGTTTTTTTGATGTCGCGCCAGCGAGCGGAATAATCGCTGTCGCCTTCCGGAAGCGTCCAGATGCAGTGCATGTGTTCAGGAAGGATGACCCAGGCATTGATGATGAAAGGTTTTGAGCGCTTAACCGTTGAGGTGGCGGAACGCAGGCTGTCGATATGGCGGGTAAGCAAATCACTCTGGCGATTTTGCAGATTGACGGTGAAAAACCACGTACCGCCGGGAACGTAATAACGACGATAGTTTGACACATGAACTCCGTTTCATGCTGCCGGGTGGCGGCTTCGCCTTACCCGGCCTACATTCGGATCGTAGGCCCGGTAAGCGCAGCGCCACCGGGCATTTTTTAGCGTTTAGCGGTCAGCTCCGCGATCCGCACAATCACCTTCACCGCTTTCTCCATGCCTTCGAGCGTTACGAACTCGTGCTTGCCGTGGTAGTTGTATCCGCCGGTGAACAGGTTCGGGCACGGCAATCCCATAAACGAGAGCTGGGAACCGTCGGTGCCGCCGCGGATTGGCTTAAGCTCCGGCTCGATATCGCAGTCACGCATCGCCTGCTGCGCAATGTCGAGAATGTGCGGATGTTCCATCACCTTCTCGCGCATGTTGTAGTAGCTGTCTTCGATGATCAGCTCAATGTAGCAGTCCGGGTGCAGCCCCTTGCCGACCTTTTTGGCAATTTCCATCATCTTGCGCTTGCGCGCCTCAAAGGCCTTGCGGTCAAAGTCGCGGACGATGTAGTGCATCTGCGCGCTGTCCACGGTGCCCTTAATGCTGGTCAAGTGGTAGAAGCCCTCATAGCCTTCCGTCTGCTCAGGGCTCTCTTCGGCAGGAACCTCGGCGTGGATGCGTGCGGCCAGCGACAGCGCGTTCACCATCACGCCTTTTGCAGAGCCTGGATGAACGTTATTGCCGACGATTTTGATGGTAATCGACGCCGCGTTGAAGTTTTCAAACTCCAGTTCGCCCACGCCGCCGCCGTCAACGGTATAGGCCCACTGCGCGTTGAAGGCTTCAACGTCAAAGTGTTTCGCCCCTTTACCCACCTCTTCGTCCGGCGTAAACGCCACGCGAATATCACCGTGGGGAATGTTTTTGCCTTTCAGCACCGCCAGCGCGGTCATGATTTCCGCGATCCCGGCTTTATCATCGGCGCCCAGCAGCGTTTTGCCGTCGGTGGTAATCAGCGTCTGGCCCAGCAGCTGATGCAGCACCGGGAACATCACCGGCGAGAGCACCTCATCGCCGATGCCCAGCGCGATGTCGCCGCCGCGGTAGTTTTCAACGATCTGCGGATTAACGTGTTTACCGCTAAAATCAGGTGAGGTATCAACATGCGAGATAAAGCCAATCGCCGGAATATTCCCCTCAACGTTAGCCGGCAGCGTGCCCATCACAGTACCTTTCTCGCTGAGCGTGACGTTGACCAGCCCCATTGCATCGAGCTGCTCTTTAAGAAGATTCAATAACTTCCACTGGCCTTCGGTGCTCGGCACCTGTCGGACACCCGGCTTAGATTGGGTATCCAGCGAAACGTACTGTAAAAAACGTTCAAGTAATTTATCCATGCAGTCACCCTCACTTTTTGTGACAACATTATCATTAAGCATGAAAACGCAAATATTGCGTCAGGTCACTTTTATCCCGCAAACGAGAATATTTTCCGTTTATGTCGTCATTCGTTAATAAATGTAGCTTATGAATCAGTCACAAGGATTGGCGAGCGTGGGGGATTGCCGTAGAATGTCCGCCCTCTTTAAGAGTCACCAAGGTGGTTACACACAAACCCCGCTTCGGTCTGCGGTCCGGGGCGTCTATATGGGACAGTGCAAAAATTGAATACACAACCCCGTTCCCTTTCACCGCTGGTGCAACTGGAACGAATCCGTAAGAATTTCGATGGCAAAGAGGTGATTTCCGACCTCAGCCTCACCATCAACGACGGTGAGTTTCTCACGCTGCTAGGCCCTTCCGGCTGCGGCAAGACAACCGTTCTGCGCCTTATCGCCGGGCTTGAAAGCGTCGATAGCGGGCACATCCATCTTGAGAACCAGGAGATAACCCAGGTTCCCGCCGAAGCGCGTCACGTGAATACCGTTTTCCAGAGCTACGCCCTGTTTCCGCACATGACCGTGTTTGAGAACGTGGCGTTTGGCCTGCGCATGCAAAAAACGCCCGCGAGCGAGATCGCCCCGCGCGTGACCGACGCGCTGCGGATGGTTCAGCTTGAGGAGTTTGCCCAGCGTAAGCCGCACCAGCTTTCCGGCGGCCAGCAGCAGCGCGTCGCCATTGCCCGCGCCGTGGTGAATAAGCCTCGCCTGCTCCTGCTGGACGAGTCCCTCTCCGCGCTGGACTACAAGCTGCGCAAGCAGATGCAAAACGAGCTGAAGGCGCTGCAGCGCAAGCTTGGCATCACCTTCGTCTTCGTCACCCACGACCAGGAAGAGGCGCTGACCATGTCCGACCGCATCGTGGTGATGCGCGACGGCAAAATCGAGCAGGACGGCACGCCGCGCGAAATCTACGAAGAGCCGAAAAACCTGTTTGTCGCCAGCTTCATTGGCGAGATCAATATCTTCAGCGCGACGGTGATTGAGCGCCTGGACGCGCAGCGTGTCCGCGCCAGCGTTGAGGGCCGCGAGTGCAACATTTACGTTAATTTTGCCGTCGAACCGGGACAACGCCTCAACGTGCTGCTGCGCCCGGAAGATTTACGCGTTGATGAAATTCACGACCAGAGCGAAGCGGAAGGCTTAATCGGCTATATACGCGAGCGTAACTACAAGGGCATGACCCTGGAATCGGTGGTTGAGCTGGAAAACGGCAAGATGGTGATGGTCAGCGAGTTCTTTAACGAGGACGACCCGGACTTTGACCACTCGCTCGACCAGAAAATGGTGATTAACTGGGTAGAAAGCTGGGAGGTTGTGCTGGCTGATGAAGAACACAAGTAAATTCCAGAATGTGGTGATTGCCACGATCGTCGGTTGGCTTGTGCTGTTCGTCTTTTTACCCAACCTGATGATCGTTGGCACCAGCTTCCTGACCCGCGATGATGTTAGCTTCGTCAAGCTGGTCTTCACGCTGGATAACTACGCGCGCCTGCTCGATCCGCTCTATTTCGACGTGCTGCTGCACTCGCTGAATATGGCGCTGATCGCCACCCTCGCCTGTCTGGCGCTGGGCTATCCCTTCGCCTGGTTCCTCGCGCGCCTGCCGCACAAGGTGCGCCCGCTGCTGCTGTTCCTGCTGATCGTCCCGTTCTGGACCAACTCGCTGATCCGCATCTACGGGCTGAAAATTTTCCTCAGCACCAAGGGCTATCTCAACGAGTTTCTGCTGTGGCTGGGGGTGATTGATACGCCGATGCGCATCATGTTTACCCCGAGCGCGGTTATTATTGGCCTGGTCTATATCCTGCTGCCGTTTATGGTGATGCCGCTTTACTCCAGCATCGAGAAGCTCGATAAACCGCTGCTGGAAGCGGCGAAAGATCTGGGCGCCAGCAGGCTGCAAACCTTTATCCGCATCATCATTCCGCTTACCATGCCGGGCATCGTCGCGGGCTGCCTGCTGGTGATGCTGCCCGCGATGGGGCTGTTCTACGTTTCGGACCTGATGGGCGGTGCGAAGAACCTGCTTATCGGTAACGTGATCAAAAGCCAGTTCCTCAACATCCGCGACTGGCCGTTTGGCTCCGCCACCAGCATTACGCTGACGGTGGTGATGGGGCTGATGCTGCTGATTTACTGGCGCGCGTCGCGCCTGCTGAACAAGAAGGTGGAACTCGAATGATCGGTCGACTGCTTCGCGGCGGTTTTATGACCGCCATTTACGCCTATCTGTATATTCCGATTATCATTTTGATCGTGAATTCTTTTAACAGCTCGCGCTTTGGGATCAACTGGCAGGGGTTTACCACCAAATGGTACAGCCTGCTGATGAACAACGACAGCCTGCTGCAGGCCGCGCAGCACTCGCTGACGATGGCGATCGTCTCGGCCACCTTCGCCACGCTGATTGGTTCGCTGACTGCCGTAGCGCTTTATCGCTACCGCTTTCGCGGCAAGCCGTTCGTCAGCGGCATGCTGTTTGTGGTGATGATGTCGCCGGACATCGTGATGGCCATTTCGCTGCTGGTGCTGTTTATGCTGCTGGGCGTGCAGCTGGGCTTCTGGTCGCTGCTGTTCTCACACATCACCTTCTGCCTGCCGTTTGTGGTCGTCACCGTGTATGCCCGCCTGAAGGGCTTCGACGTCCGCATGCTGGAGGCCGCGAAGGATCTCGGCGCCAGCGAGATGACCATTCTGCGCAAAATCATCCTGCCGCTGGCAATGCCCGCCGTGGCGGCGGGCTGGCTGCTAAGCTTTACCCTGTCGATGGACGACGTGGTTGTCTCCTCCTTCGTGACCGGGCCAAGCTATGAAATTTTGCCGTTGAAGATTTACTCCATGGTAAAGGTCGGCGTTTCACCCGAGGTGAACGCGCTGGCGACGATTCTGCTGGTGTTATCGCTGGTGCTGGTGATTGCCAGCCAGGTTATTGCGCGTGATAAAACAAAATCTCAGGGGACAATGTCATGAAAAAAATGCTTGCCGCCGCGGCGCTGGTGCTCGGTATGGGTGCAGCGCACGCTGACGACGGTAAAACGCTCTATTTCTACAACTGGACCGAGTACGTTCCACCGGGCCTGCTGGAGCAGTTCACCAGGGAGACGGGGATCAAGGTCATCTATTCGACCTATGAGTCGAATGAAACCATGTACGCCAAGCTCAAAACCTACAAAGACGGCGCGTACGATCTGGTGGTGCCCTCGACCTACTTCGTCGACAAGATGCGCAAAGAGGGCATGATCCAGAAGATCGACAAAACGAAGCTAACGAATTTTTCAAACCTCGATCCGCAGATGCTCAACAAGCCGTTTGACCCGAGCAATGACTACTCCATTCCGTACATCTGGGGCGCGACGGCGATTGGCGTCAACAGCGAAGCCATCGATCCGAAGAGCGTAACCAGCTGGGCCGACCTGTGGAAGCCGGAGTACAAGAGCAGCCTGCTGCTGACCGACGACGCGCGCGAAGTGTTCCAGGTCGCGCTGCGCAAGCTGGGGCTTTCCGGCAACACGACCGATCCGAAAGAGATTGAGGCGGCATACAACGAGCTGAAAAAACTGATGCCAAACGTGGCGGCGTTTAACTCGGATAACCCGGCGAACCCGTACATGGAAGGCGAGGTGAATCTGGGCATGGTGTGGAACGGTTCGGCGTTCGTGGCGCGTGAAGCGGGAACGCCGCTGGAGATCGTCTGGCCGAAGGAAGGCGGGATTTTCTGGATGGACAGCCTTGCGATCCCGTCTAACGCCAAAAACGTCGACGGCGCGCTGAAGCTGATCAACTTCCTGCTGCGCCCGGACGTGGCGAAACAGGTCGCGGAAACGATCGGCTACCCTACGCCAAACCTGGCGGCGCGTAAGCTGCTCAGCCCGGAAGTGGCCAACGATAAGTCGCTGTATCCGGATGCGGAGACCATCAGCAAAGGTGAATGGCAGAACGACGTGGGCGATGCGAGCCGCCTGTATGAAGAGTACTACCAGAAGCTGAAAGCGGGTCGATAATGTAAGTCAGGCCCCTCACCCCGGCCCTCTCCCCACAGGGGCGAGGGGGAAAAGACCGGTCCGTGCCCTTTCTGGAGCGAGAGGAAAGACGGCTCCATACTATTCCCTCTCCCCTATGGGGAGAGGGTTAGGGTGAGGGGTGAGAGATATCCTTAAAGCCCTTTCAGCAGCTTGTCCACAAATTCCGGCACCACTTCGCTCGCCAGCCCATAGTGCTTCTCTTCAAACTCGCTTCCCACCTGGCTTGGCTCGAGATTAAGCTCCACCGTATGGGCACCCTGCAGCTTCGCTTCGTGAACAAATCCCGCGGCCGGGTAAACGTGCCCGGAAGTGCCAATCGCGATAAAGACGTCCGCCATGGCCAGCGCGCTGTAAATCTCATCCATCCCCAGCGGCATTTCACCGAACCAGACCACGTGCGGGCGCAGCCGCGCCGGGAACTGGCAGCAGTGGCATTTGTCTTCCGGCAGCACGTCGTCCTTCCAGTCAAGCACCTGACCGCTCCAGTCGCAACGCACCTTCAGCAGCTCGCCGTGCATGTGGATGATGTTCTTGTTGCCTGCCCTTTCGTGCAGGTTATCGATATTCTGCGTCACCAGCAGAAAACGATCGCCCAGCGCCTCTTCGAGCCTCGCCAGCGCAAGATGCGCCGCGTTCGGCGCAATCTCCGGTTGCTGAAGCTGGCGTCGGCGCGCGTTATAAAACGCCTGCACCAGATCCGGGTCGCGGGCGAAGCCTTCCGGCGTCGCCACGTCTTCAACGCGGTGCTCTTCCCACAGGCCGTCGGCCGCCCTGAAGGTACGAATACCGGATTCGGCGGAGATCCCCGCCCCGGTCAATACCACCACTCTGGGTTTATCCATCGCTTCTGGCATCATCCTGTCTCTGAAAAATATCCGCTGGCGCAGGCGTTCGCGCAGGCGGCGTTTGTTTTTGCGAAAACGGCTGAGTCGACCCTGGCGACGCGACAGCATAGCAACCTCGTTAACTTAATCGGTAAGATGAAGGAATGCGGCTCCGCGCATGCCTCCTGCGTCCCCGTGACGCGCGCGTTCAATGCGCGGCACGCGGGCGACCGGCAATAAATGTCGCGGCAGTCGCCCCGACAGCTGTTCCGTAATCGCACTAAAGTTTGACAGCCCGCCCCCAATCACCAGCAGGTCAGGATCGACAATCGTCAGGATATTGCCCAGGCATACCGCCAGCAGGTCGAGATAGCGTTCAACGTGCTCGCGCGCCTGCGCATCCCCTTGCTCCCACAGGGTAATGATCTGCGGGGCCTCAAGTTTCTGATGATAGAAGTGTTCGTAAAGCCATGCAAACCCGCGCCCGGAGAGGTAATTCTCAATGCAGCCGTGCTGTCCACAGCCGCAGCGCGTCAGTGGAAAATCACGCCCCACGACCTCCAGCGCGTCAACGGGCAGGCGAATATGGCCAAACTCGCCCGTAATGTAGCTTCGCCCGGTGATCGGTTTGCCGTTAATGACGATGCCGCCGCCCACGCCGGTGCCGAGGATCAGCCCCATCACCAGCGGATAGGCGCGAAATTCATCGTCCCACGCTTCCGAGAGGGCAAAACAGTTGGCATCGTTATCTAAACGCACGTCGCGTTCAAGGAGAGCAGAGAGATCGGTGCGCAGCGGTTTACCGCTGGCCGCGGGGACGTTGGCGGCGTACAGCGTGCCGTCATCGGTTTCAGGCATGCCCGGGATGCCGATCCCGACGCTGCCCTTCACGCCAAAGCGTTCATCGGCCTGCGCCACCAGCGCGGCAATCGCGGTTAAAAACGCGTCGTAGCTTTCGCGGGGTGTGGGAACGCGCGTTTCCCACTGCAGCTTGAGGTCTTTATCAAACACGCCCAGCGCGATTTTGGTGCCGCCAATATCAAATCCGTAATACATGATGCATTCCTCTGCTTGATCCAGCGGCCGAAAGACCGCTAAATCATGACGTAATTACTGGCCACTTAGCACCCTCGCCGGGTCGATTCGGCTTGCGCGACGCGCCGGGTACCAGCTTGCCAGCAGACTTAGCAAAAGTGCCGTTACCAGCACGTAAATGACGTCCAGCCAGTGCAGCTCGGACGGCAGGAAATCAATAAAATAGATATCACCCGACAGGAACTGGTGACCGATAAGCTTCTCAATGCCGTTGATGATCGGCGTCAGCTGGAGCGAAACCACCACCCCGATGACCACGCCGCAGAGGCTGCCGAACAGCCCTGCCAGCAGGCCGTACCAGACGAAGATGGTGCGAATGAGGCCGTCTTTGGCCCCCAGGGTGCGCAGCACGGCGATGTCGCCGCTCTTGTCCTTCACCGCCATCACCAGCGTTGAAACGATGTTAAAACAGGCCACGCCGATCACCAGCACCATCGCCAGATACATGATGGCGCGGATCATCTGGATATCGCGGTACATATAGCCGTAGGTGCCGATCCAGCTTTTGATGTAGACATAGCTATTGGTCACGCTGCCCGCATCGCGCACCAGCTTGTTGGCGTTGAAGACGTCGTTCACCTTAATGGCAATGCCCGTCACGCTCTCGCCCATGTCCAGATACTGGCGCGCGTCTTCCATCGGCACCATTGCAAAGCTATGGTCAAGCTGGCCGCTCAGCTGAAGAATGCCGGTGACGTGCAGGCGCACACGCTTGGGCTGCTGCAGCTTGTGGTCGGCGCTGGCGTTCGGGATCATGATCGAGACCCAGTCGCCCTGCTTCACCCTCAGCGCATCGGCCACGCCTTTGCCCATGATGATCTGCTGCTCGCCGGCCTTAAAGTTTGCCCACGCGCCGTTCTGCACGTACTGCGGCAGCGCGCTCAGGCGCGCTTCCTGGACCGGATTCACCCCTTTCACCTGAATGGCGCGCAGGTTAACGCCGCTTTCCACCAGGCCGGTAAAGTTAATGTACGGTGCCGCCGCCGCAACGCCCGGGACTTTCTCCACTTTTGCGAGCGCGTCGCTCCAGTTGGTCCACGGCTGGTTAACCGGTTCGATCTCGCCGTGCGGGACCACGGCCAGGATGCGGTTGTTCAGCTCGCGCTCAAAGCCGTTCATGGCGCTAAGCCCAACGATCAGCACCGCCACGCCCAGCGCGATGCCAACGGTAGAAATCACGGAGATCAGCGATACCATGCCGCCGCGGCGGCGACCGCGGCTAAAGCGTAAGCCGATGAGTAGCGATAACGGTGAAGCCATTACTCGGCCCCCATCAGGGTTAGCTCGGCGTTCAGATGACCGTCGCGCATCTCAAGCTGGCGACCCATTCGTTTCGCCAGCTGCAGATCGTGGGTCACCACCAGAAACGCGGTGCCCTGAGACGCGTTTAGCTCGCCCAGCAGCTGGAAGATGCTGTCCGCGTTGCGGGCGTCGAGGTTTCCGGTCGGTTCATCCGCCAGCACCAGGCGCGGGTTGTTGACCAGCGCGCGCGCAATCGCCACGCGCTGGCGCTCGCCGCCGGACAGTTCGGACGGGCGGTGGTTTCCACGGTGCCCCAGCCCGACCGCTTTCAGCATATCGCTGGCGCGGGCGTTAATTTCTGCCGGTTTCTTTTTGCCGATCAGCAGCGGCATTGCCACGTTTTCCAGCGCCGTAAAGTCCGGCAGCAGGTGGTGGAACTGATAGATAAAGCCCAGCTCGCGGTTGCGCAGCTCCGCTTTCGCGGTTGAAGACATTTTGCTCAGCGGCTGGCCGGAAAAAATCACGTCGCCTTCAGTCGGCGTATCCAGCCCGCCGAGCAGGTGCAGCAGCGTACTTTTGCCGGAGCCGGAGCTGCCGACAATCGCCATCATCTCGCCTTCCCCCACGCTAAAGCTCACGTTGTGCAGCACGTCGGTCTGCACCGCGCCTTCCTGATAGCGTTTGGACAGGTTGTCGCATTGCAGCAGGATCTTATTCATAACGTAAAGCCTCAGCGGGTTGGGTGGCGGCAGCGCGCCAGGAAGGATAAAGCGTTGAAAGCAGCGCAATGGCCATCGCAGCCAGCGCAATACCGACCACCTGCAGCGGCTCAATGGCCACCGGCAGCGCCGCGCCGTCGAGCAGCGCGCCGATAATCGGCATTAAATTGTTGAGCTGGCTGGCGAGCAGTGCCCCCAGCACGGCGCCGAGCAGCGCGCCAATAATTCCCGCGCTGGCCCCCTGCACCATAAAGACCGCCATGATCTGGCGCGGCGTCAGCCCCTGGGTTTGCAGAATCGCCACTTCGCCCTGCTTCTCCATCACCATCAGCCCCAGCGAGGTAATGATGTTGAACGCGGCCACGGCGACGATCAGGCTCAGCAGCAGCCCCATCATGTTCTTTTCCATGCGCACGGCCTGGAACAGCTCGCCCTTGCGGTCGCGCCAGTCCTGCCATTTTGTCCCTTCCGGCAATTTCTGCTGGCTGAGCGTGTCCACCTTCAGCGGCGCGTCAAGCCACAGCCGCCAGCCGGTGATGTTGCCCGCCGGGTAGCGCATCAGGCGCGAGGCGTCCTGTATGTTGACCAGCATCTGGTAACCGTCGACTTCGCTGTTGGCCGCAAAGGTGCCCACCACGTTAAACAGGCGCTGACTCGGCAGGCGTCCCATCGGCGTAAACTGGCTCGCAGACGGCACCATCACGCGCAGCTGATCGCCGCGGTTGACGCCCAGCTGCCCGGCAAGCTGCTCGCCCAGTATGACGTTGTATTTGCCTGCTTCGAGGTCGGTTTGCTTCACGTTGACCAGGTACGGCGTCAGCGGGTCATTTTGCGCCGGGTCGATGCCCAGCATCACGCCCACCGCCACGCTGCGGGCGCTTTGCAGCACCACATCACCGGTCGTCAGCGGCGCAACGCGCGTAACGCCCTGCAGCTTCGCCGCGCTTTCGGGCAGCTGTTGCGGGTTAACGGAACCGGTTGAGGAGGAGAGAACCGCCTGCGGCATCAGCCCCAGAATGTTATTTTGCAGCTCGCGCTCGAAGCCGTTCATGACGGAAAGCACCGTCACCAGCGCCATCACGCCAAGCGTAATGCCAATGGTAGAAAGCCAGGAGACAAAGCGACCGAAGCGGTCCGCGGCGCGCCCACGCATGTAGCGTAAGCCTATGAAAAGTGCGACAGGTTGGTACATGAAATCCGTCTGTTTGCTGGTAGCAGACCCACGAGTATATAAGCGAATCCGCGAAGCGTAAATGACTGAAACCGTAAGCTTCGGTAATCATTTTTCCAAAAAATTCAGATAAATCATAGTGCTAATTGCCTGACAAGCGCTCTGAGGCCTCCACCTTTTCCGAAAATCGTCCCGATACAGACTCTTACCGATTACTTCCCCTCCCCGTTCACCCAGGATAACCGCCTATTTATGGCAAAACAGGTATCGGTTCCCGATGAAACAAAAAGCATTATGGATTAACCAGATAAAAGGATTGTGCATCTGCCTGGTGGTGATTTACCACTCGGTCATCACCTTTTACCCGCATCTTGAAGGGCTACAGCATCCATACTCGGGCCTGCTCGCCAAGTGCTGGGTCTATTTCAATCTTTACCTCGCGCCGTTTCGCATGCCGGTCTTTTTCTTTATCTCTGGGTATTTAATCCGCCGCTATATTGACGAGGTGGACTGGCGCGGAAGCCTCGACAAACGCATCTGGAGCATCGTCTGGGTGCTGGCGCTGTGGGGCGTGCTGCAGTGGCAGACGCTGACCCATCTCAACGCCTGGCTGGCGCCGGAGCGGGAGCTGGCCACCGCCTCCAACGCCGCCTACGCCAATTCGTTTGCCGGGTTTATTCGCGGCATGCTCACCGCCAGCACCAGCCTTTGGTATTTGTACGCGCTGGTGATCTACTTCACGCTGTGCAAGGTGTTGAGCCGCTGGAAGCTGCCGGTACTTTGCCTGTTCGCGCTGGCGAGCGTGGCGATTAACTTCCTGCCGCTGCCGTGGTGGGGCATGAACAGCGTGGTGCGTAACATCATTTACTACAGCCTGGGCGCGTGGTACGGCGCGGAGCTGATGGCGTGGATGAAGGGGCTGACGCTACGCCGCGCGTGGCTGCCCGTTGGCGCGTTCGGCGCGGCGTCGGTGGTGCTGTGGTTCGCGAACGTGCCGCTGCTGCTTTCGCTGCTGTCGATCCTGCTGATCATGAAAGCGTTCTACAGCGTCGAACAGCGCTACGCCGTTCATCCCAACAACCTGCTGAACGTTGTCGGGTCAAACACCATTGCGATCTACACCACCCACCGCATCCTGATTGAGGCCTTTAGCCTGTTCCTGATCGGCGAAATGAACGCCGCGACCTGGCCGATTTGGGCCGAGCTCGCCCTGATTTTGTTCTATCCGTTCGCCAGCCTGCTGATCTGTACGCTGGTCGGCCTCGGTGCCCGTAAGGCCTCTACCGCGCTCTTTGGCGACGTTTTCTTCTCTCCACCGGCTCGCCTCGCCCCGGCTCCTGCCGCGCGTTAACCCTCTCGTCGCCCCGCGTTCGGGGCGATTTTACCCGTCGTGCGGTTACGGTTTGCTAATGTAAAACGATCGAGGATAATAAAGACATTGCGTATCAGTGATATGCCCCAATACTGTAGGTATATCCATAAGAGACTCTGATAAAGACATGCCTGAACACTCTCGATATTCCTTGCCCGTCAAAGCGGGCGATCAGCGCCAGCTCGGTGAACTCACGGGCGCCGCCTGCGCCACGCTGGTGGCTGAAATCGCGGAACGACACCCCGGCCCGGTCGTTCTGGTTGCCCCGGATATGCAAAGCGCCCTGCGCCTGCACGACGAAATCCGCCAGTTTACCGACAGCCTGGTGTTCAGCCTCGCCGACTGGGAAACGCTGCCGTACGACAGCTTCTCGCCGCATCAGGAGATCATCTCCTCACGCCTGTCGACCCTGTACCAGCTGCCGACGATGCAGCGCGGCGTATTGATCGTGCCGGTCAACACGCTGATGCAGCGGGTCTGCCCGCACAGCTATTTGCACGGCCATGCGCTGGTGATGAAAAAGGGCCAGCGCCTGTCCCGCGACGCCCTGCGCGCGCAGCTCGACAGCGCCGGATATCGTCACGTCGATCAGGTAATGGAGCACGGCGAATACGCCACGCGCGGCGCGCTGCTGGATCTCTACCCGATGGGCAGCGATCAGCCTTACCGCCTGGACTTCTTCGATGACGAAATCGACAGCCTGCGCGTGTTTGACGCCGATACCCAGCGCACGCTCGATGAGGTGGATGCGATCAACCTGCTGCCCGCTCACGAGTTTCCCACCGACAAAACCGCCATCGAGCTGTTCCGCAGCCAGTGGCGCGACAGGTTCGACGTTAAGCGCGACGCGGAGCATATCTATCAGCAGGTGAGCAAAGGCACGCTGCCTGCGGGGATTGAGTACTGGCAGCCGCTGTTCTTCAGCGAGCCGCTGCCGCCGCTGTTCAGCTACTTCCCGGCGAATACGCTGATTGTGAACACTGGCGATATCGACGCCAGCGCCAGCCGCTTTGAGAGCGAGACGCGCGCGCGCTTTGAAAACCGCGGCGTCGACCCGATGCGCCCGCTTCTGCCGCCGGAGGCGCTCTGGCTGCGCACCGACGAGCTCAATTCCGAGCTCAAGCGCTGGCCGCGCATGCAGCTCAAAACCGACGTTCTGGCGGACAAAGCGGCGAACACCAATCTGGGCTTCCAGACGCTGCCGGATCTCTCCGTGCAGGCGCAGCAGAAATCACCGCTCGATAACCTGCGAAAATTCCTCGAATCCTTCACCGGGCCGGTGGTGTTCTCGGTTGAGAGCGAAGGCCGCCGCGAGGCCCTTGGCGAGCTGCTGGGGCGGATTAAAGTTTTACCGAAACGCATCCATCGCCTGAGCGAAGCCAGCGGAAACGGACGGTTCCTGATGATCGGCGCCGCCGAGCACGGGTTTATCGATACGCTGAATAACCTGGCGCTGATTTGCGAAAGCGACCTGCTCGGGGAGCGCGTGGCGCGCCGCCGTCAGGACAGCCGCCGCACCATCAACCCGGATACGCTGATCCGCAACCTCGCGGAGCTGCACCCCGGCCAGCCGATCGTTCACCTCGAACACGGCGTGGGGCGCTATCAGGGAATGACGACGCTGGAGGCTGGCGGCATCAAGGGCGAATACCTGATGCTGACCTACGCCAACGACGCGAAGCTGTACGTGCCGGTGTCGTCCCTGCACCTGATCAGCCGCTACGCGGGCGGCGCGGAGGACAATGCTCCGCTGCACAAGCTGGGCGGAGACGCCTGGGCGCGCGCGCGTCAGAAGGCGGCCGAAAAGGTGCGCGACGTGGCCGCCGAGCTGCTGGACATCTACGCCCAGCGCGCGGCCAAAGAGGGCTTCGCCTTTAAGCATGATAAAGAACAGTATCAGCTGTTCTGCGACAGCTTCCCGTTCGAAACCACGCCGGATCAGGCCCAGGCGATCAACGCCGTGCTGAGCGACATGTGCCAGCCGCTGGCGATGGACAGGCTGGTCTGCGGCGACGTGGGCTTCGGCAAAACCGAAGTAGCGATGCGCGCCGCCTTCCTTGCGGTCGAGAACAACAAGCAGGTGGCGGTGCTGGTGCCGACCACTCTGCTCGCCCAGCAGCACTTTGACAACTTCCGCGATCGCTTCGCCAACTGGCCGGTGCGCATCGAGATGCTGTCGCGTTTTCGCAGCGCCAAAGAGCAGACGCAGATTCTGGAGCAGGCCAGCGAGGGCAAGATCGACATTCTGATCGGCACCCACAAGCTGCTGCAAAGCGACGTGAAGTGGAAGGATTTAGGCCTGCTCATCGTCGATGAAGAGCACCGCTTCGGGGTTCGCCACAAGGAGCGCATTAAGGCGATGCGCGCCGACGTCGACATTCTGACCCTGACCGCCACCCCAATCCCGCGCACGCTGAACATGGCGATGAGCGGCATGCGCGACCTGTCGATCATCGCCACGCCGCCCGCGCGCCGTCTGGCGGTGAAAACCTTCGTCCGCGAGTACGACAACCTGGTGGTGCGCGAGGCGATCCTGCGCGAGGTGCTGCGCGGCGGCCAGGTTTACTACCTCTACAACGACGTGGAAAATATCCAGAAAGCGGCCGACCGGCTAGCCGAGCTGGTGCCGGAAGCGCGCGTGGCTATCGGCCACGGACAGATGCGCGAGCGCGAGCTTGAGCGGGTGATGAACGACTTCCACCACCAGCGCTTTAACGTGCTGGTGTGCACGACCATCATCGAGACCGGGATCGACATCCCCACCGCCAACACCATTATCATCGAGCGTGCGGACCACTTCGGCCTGGCCCAGCTTCACCAGCTGCGCGGGCGCGTCGGACGTTCGCACCATCAGGCTTACGCCTGGCTGCTGACGCCGCATCCGAAAGCGATGACCACCGACGCGCAAAAGCGTCTGGAAGCCATCGCCTCGCTGGAAGATCTGGGTGCAGGCTTTGCGCTGGCGACCCACGACCTGGAGATCCGCGGCGCGGGCGAGCTGCTGGGTGAAGACCAGAGCGGCTCGATGGAAACCATCGGCTTCTCGCTGTACATGGAGCTGCTGGAGAACGCCGTCGACGCGCTGAAGGAAGGCCGCGAGCCCTCGCTGGAGGATCTCACCAGCCAGCAAACCGACGTTGAGCTGCGCATGCCGTCCCTGCTGCCGGACGATTTTATTCCGGACGTGAATACGCGCCTCTCCTTCTATAAGCGTATTGCCAGCGCGAAAAGCGAAGGCGAGCTGGAGGAGATCAAGGTGGAGCTGATCGACCGCTTTGGCCTGCTGCCCGATCCGGCGCGCAACCTGCTGGATATCGCCAGGCTTCGCCAGCAGGCGCAGAAGCTGGGCATTCGCAAGCTGGAAGGCAATGAAAAAGGCGGCGTGATTGAGTTCGCCGAGAAAAACCACGTGAATCCGGCGTGGCTTATCGGCCTGCTGCAAAAACAGCCGCAACACTTCCGCCTTGATGGCCCCACGCGCCTGAAGTTTACGCAGGAGCTGGCTGAACGCAAAACCCGCATGGAGTGGGTGCGCGGCTTTATGCGCCAGCTGGAAGAGAACGCGATCGCGTAATCACCCCTCCCCCGCGAGCGCAGGCTGGCGGGGGAACTCTTTACAACTCTTTGCAATCCTCCTGGGTTTCCCGACACATTCATTCACCATAATTATCGTTAACTCGTTATATAACAATAACCTTACTATATATATGGATTATGGTGATGATAACCTCTACGCGCTTTACCCGCTGGGTCACCTTCTTTGCGCTGGCCGCAGCGGTTGCCGTTGCGCTTCCGGCCCGCGCAAATACCTGGCCACTCCCGCCCGCCGGCAGCAAGGTCGTCGGGCAAAACCGCTTTCACGTGGTGGAAAATAACGGTGGTTCCCTCGAGGCGATCGCCAAAAAGTACAACGTCGGCTTTCTCGCCCTGCTGCAGGCTAACCCCGGCGTGGACCCCTACGTTCCGCGCGCGGGAAGCGTGCTGACCATTCCGCTTCAGACCCTCCTGCCGGACGCGCCGCGCGAGGGGCTGGTGATTAACCTCGCCGAGCTGCGCCTCTACTACTATCCGCCGGGTAAGAATGAGGTCACCGTCTACCCTATCGGGATCGGACAGCTTGGTGGCGATACGCTGACGCCAACGATGGTCACGACGGTTTCGGACAAGCGGGCAAACCCGACGTGGACGCCAACCGCCAACATCCGCGCGCGCTATAAGGCCCAGGGAATAGATCTGCCTGCCGTGGTGCCTGCCGGTCCTGACAACCCGATGGGCCACCATGCGATCCGCCTGGCGGCCTACGGCGGCGTGTATCTGCTGCACGGAACGAACGCGGACTTTGGCATCGGCATGCGCGTCAGCTCCGGCTGTATTCGACTGCGCGATGACGATATTAAAACGCTCTACAAGGTGATTACGCCGGGCACGAAGGTCAACATCATCAATACGCCGATTAAGGTCTCTGAGGAGCCGGGCGGCGTGCGGCTGGTCGAGGTGCATCAGCCTCTGTCGAAGAACATTAATGACGATCCGCAGACGCTGCCGATTACCCTGAACGCCACGATGGTGAGCTTTAAAACGAACGCGAAAACGGACGGCGAGGTGATGGAGCGCGTAATGGCGGCCCGCTCCGGGATGCCGGTTGACGTGACGCGGCATCACGTAACAAACGCCCAGTCGATGTAAGACGCAACGCAAAACGCCCTGCAAATGCAGTAATGCCGTTCACTTAAGCTTCACGTAGCTTAAAGCTGAACGGATATTTAGGCGGAACATAAAGCACCGAACGATCGTATCTTCGGTGCTTTCTTTTTTCCGGCAAAATGAAGGATTTTACATTTTCCCTCATTCCTTTCAGATG